>NZ_VWPE01000020.1:0-46190 GCF_009829635.1 Actinomyces sp. zg328 | reverse complement strand
CTCCGCGCCGACGCGGGCGGCGCGCGCACCGCGGCCGCGCAGGGGCTGGCCCCGGTGGGCGCGGTGCGAGCCCCCGCCGGGGCCCGCCAGGCCCCCGCGGTGGCCGTGCCCGCCGAAAACGCCGTCGGGGATCGTCAGGGAGACCCGCTGGCCGTTGACCTCGATGATGTAGGTGGAGCGGGTGCGGGTGGAGGCCGCGGCCGGGGCGGGGGCCTGGCTGCCCGCGGCGACGGGGCCGGCGGTCGCGCTGCCGTCCCCCTGGGCGCCGGTGGCCAGTCCCGGCAGGACATCGTTCTCGATCCAGCGGGTGGTGACCCCGAGGAGGCCGGAGGCGTTCGGCTGGGTGAAGGCGGGCAGGCCCAGGACGGCCTCGTGCAGGGCCGTGCACACGGTGACGCCCTCGACGACCGTCTCGGCCAGGGCGCGGCGCGCGCGGGCGAGGGCCTGCTCGCGCGTGGCGCCGGTGACGACGATCTTGGCGAGCATGGGGTCGAACATGGGGGTGACGACGTCGCCCTCGACCACCCCGGACTCGATGCGGATGCCGGGGCCGGCGGGCCAGCGCAGGCGGGTGATCGTGCCGGTGGAGGGGGCGAGCCCGGCGGCGGGGTCCTCGCAGGTGATGCGCAGCTCGATGGAGTGCCCGCGCACCGGCGGGACCTCGCCGAGCTCGCCGCCGGCGGCGATGCGCAGCTGGGTCTCGACGAGGTCGGTGCCGGTGACCTCCTCGCTCACGCAGTGCTCGACCTGCAGGCGGGGGTTGACCTCGAGGAACCACAGGTCACCCTCGGGGGTGAGCAGGAACTCGCAGGTGGCCACGCCCACGTAACCGACGGTCTCCAGGAGGCGCCGGGAGGAGTCGACGAGGGCCTCATGGATGCCCTCGGGCAGGAAGGGGGCGGGCGCCTCCTCGAGGAGCTTCTGGTTGCGGCGCTGGAGGGTGCAGTCGCGGGTCGACACGACGGCGAAGTCGCCGTGGGAGTCGCGCGCGCACTGGGTCTCGATGTGGCGGGCCGCGGTGACGAAGCGCTCGAGGATGAGGGTGCCGCCCCCGGCGCTGGCCGACTCGAACGCGGGGGTGCTGCGGGCCTCGTCGTCGTTGGATAAAACCGTGATGCCGCGGCCGCCCCCGCCGTCGGTGCGCTTGAGGGCGACCGGGTAGCCGTGCTCGGCGGCGAAGCCGATGACGGTGGAGGCGGAGGTGACGGGCTCGGTGATCCCGGGCACGGGGGCGACGCCGGCGCGCTCGGCGGTGGCGCGGGCGCTCATCTTGTCCCCCAGGGCGTCCATGGCCTCGGGGCTGGGGCCGACCCAGGTGATGCCGGCGTCGACGACGGCGCGGGCGAATTCGGCGTTCTCGGACAGGAAGCCGTAGCCGGGGTGGATGGCATCGGCGCCGGTGGCGCGGGCCAGGGCGAGGATGGCGTCGGCGTGCGTGTAGCCGGATCCTTCGGGAAGGGCGTGGGCCTCGTCGGCGAGCTCGGCGGCGGGGCTCATGAGGTCCTCGGGCGTGTACGGCAGGATCGAGGTCCCTCCCAGGTCCCTGACGGTGCGGATGACTCTCAGGGCGATCTCGCCGCGATTGGCGATGAGGACGCGGGAGGGGTACTGACCGTGTGTCACCAATGGCTCCTTGGGGCCGTCGCTGGTCGGGCCGATCGCCGCCGCCCCTCCCCTGGTGGGCGCGGGAGGCGGCGGGCTCGGGCCGGGCTGCCGGCGGTGTCTGCGTCGCATCCCGGCGGGTGTCGGGCGCGGACCGCGCGGGAGGCCTGTCGAAACAGACAGCCCCTGCGGTCATGCCCCACGCTACGTCCCAGGCCCGCCGAGAACCGATTGTGGAATCCTCACAAACACGCTCGGAGGCCTTGAAGCAGCGTGATCGTCCCGAGACATTCCGCGCCAGGACAGGGAAAAGTCATCCTGAGACGCGCGTCTCACGGGCGGGGCGAGGCGCCCGTCACGGCGTGTCGGGCTGCGGCACCGGGCGGCCGCCTGAGAGGAATCCCCTACGAGAAGGGCTCTCGGGCCGATCTGCCCAGTCCCGCGCGACCACGCCGGGCATCCCCCGACGCGCCTCAGCGCATGTGGGCGGCGGCCAGCGCGCGCAGCTCGCCGATGGCGGCCAGCGCGTCGTCGGCGCCGTAGACGGCCGACCCGGCGACGAAGACATCGGCGCCCGCCTCGGCGGCGCGCTCGATCGTGGCCGCGGAGACCCCGCCGTCGATCTGGATGCTCACCTCCAGGCCGCGCTGGCCCACCAGGCGCCGGGCGCTCTGGATCTTGGGCAACATCGACTCGATGAAGGACTGACCGCCGAAACCGGGCTCGACGGTCATGATCAGGAGCATTTCGAAATCGCCGAGCACGTCGGCCACCGCCGCCAACGGGGTGGCCGGGCGCAGGGCGATGCCGGCGCGGGCCCCGAGGCGGTGCAGTTCCGCGGCCAGGCGGACAGGCGCCGTCGTGGCCTCGGCGTGAGCGGTGACGGTGGCGCACCCGGCCTCCGCGTAGGCGGGGGCCCAGCGGTCGGCGTCCTCGATCATGAGATGGGCGTCGATAGGCAGGCCCGTGCAGCCCAGGACGGCTTCGACCACCGGCAGCCCCCAGGACAGGTTGGGCACGAAGTGATTGTCCATGACATCGACATGGACGCCGTCGGCTCCCCCGGGCCCGCCGATGCGGGCGATCTCATCGGCCAGGCGCGAGACGTCGGCGTTGAGGATCGAGGGGTGGATCGCGGGCGTTGCGGTCATGACGGGGTCTCCTCAGTGAGGTATCAGGGCTGGTGGTGCGCGATCGGCCCGCTATCAGCGGTCGCGGCGCAGGAGGGCGCAGAACATGGCGTCGGTGCCGTCCAGGTGGGGCCAGAGCTGGAGCTGGGCGCGGTCCGCTCCGGCGGGCGGTCGCGGCGCGATGCGGGTGGCGGCGTCGCCGGCGTGGAGCGTCTCGATGCTCATGCCGCCGCGCGTGGCGCGGCTCAGGGCGTCCTTGACGACGAGGCTGGTCTCCAGGGCGTGGGGCGAGCAGGTCACATAGGCGACCAATCCCCCGCGCCGCACGGCGGCAAGGGCTGACAGGAGCAGCTCGCGCTGAAGGGCGGCGAGCTCGGTGACGTCCTTGGGATCGCGGCGCCAGCGGGCCTCTGGGCGGCGGCGCAGGGAGCCCAGGCCCGTGCAGGGCGCGTCGACGAGGACGCGGTCGTAGCGCCCGGGCTCGTCCCGCCCGATCTGGCGCCCGTCCCCGCAGCGGATCTCGACGACGCCGTCGGGGATGGCGCGCACGGCGGCCTCGACGAGCCTGGCGCGGTGGGGCGCGACCTCGTTGGCGACGAGGCGGGCGCCCCTCTGCGCGGCCCGGGCGCCCAGGAGCGCCGCCTTGCCGCCGGGGCCGGCGCACATGTCGAGCCAGCGCTCGTCGCGCCCGGTGATCGCCGGCTCGCTGGCCATGAGGGCGACGAGCTGGGAGCCCTCGTCCTCCACGCCCGCGCGGCTGTCGCGCACCGCGGGGATGCGGCCGGGGTCGCCTCCGGCCAGAACCACGGCGCAAGGGCTGGTGTCCCCCAGGCGCGGCTCGTCGCCGACGGCGCGGCGGGCCTCGGCGGCCAGTCGCTCGGTCTCGACGAGGCCGGGACGGGCGCAGAGCACCACCTCGGGATCGGCGTTGTCCGCAGCGAGGAGATCTTCGAGCTCACTGGGATCGCGCCCGCTCACCACGAGGGCCTGGCGCAGAGCCTTGACGATCCACACGGGGTGGGACTCGATGGCCGCCAAGGCGGCCAACTCATCGGGGGCGGCGGCCCGCAACTCGGCCAGCCAGGCATCGAGGTCCTTGGCGGAGACCTTCCGCAGGACGGCGTTGACGAAGCTGGAGGCGCCGCGCCCCGCGGCGTGGGCGGCGAGTTCCACCGTGGCCGACACGGCGGCGTGGGCGGGCACGCGCATGCCGAGGAGCTGGTGGGCGCCCAGGCGCAGCGCGTCGAGGACGACGCCGTCGAGTTGGGCCAGGGGGCGGTCGACGCACAGGGCGAGGATCGCGTCATAGCGGCCCGCCAGGCGCAGAGCCCCATAGGTCAGCGCGGTGGCGAAACCGGCGTCGCGGCGGTCGAGGCTCGCGGCGGCGAGGATTGGCGGGAGCACGAGGTTGGCATAGGCGCCGTCCTCGCGGACCCTCGTCAGGGCCTCAAGGGCCGCCAGGCGCGCGGCGTCGGGATTGGGGCGCGACCGCTGCGAGCCGCCGTCGTCCCGCGGGCCGCGCCCCCGCTGGGAGCCCTGGCGGGCCGGGTGATGGCGGCCGCCCTCGTTGCCGTGGCCGCGCTCGCGGCCCTGGCCTCGGCGCTGGGAGGCGGCATGGCCCCGCTGCTGGCCGCGACGGCCGCCTCCCCGGCCTTCTTGGCCGCTGCCGCTCCGTCCTTGGCCGCTGCCGCCCGCCCGCCCGGCCATCAGCGCTCGCCTCCCGGCATCGCCGTCGAGGCGGCCTGCTCGCCGAGGCGGGCGCCGGGAGCGGGCCTGGCGCCGCGGGCCCAGGCGGCCGCGTCCATCCAGTTCTTGCCGGCCGGCGCCACTTGTCCCAGGCGCAGCGTGCCGGCGCCCGTGCCCACGAGGACCTCCCGCTTGGTGACGCGCAGCTCACCGGGCGCGAGGGCGCCGGCGCCCGCATCGGAGGCCCCGGGAACGGGGGCGGCGGGCCCGAGGCGGAAACGGGCCCCACGATAGGTGCTGTAAGCGCCGGGCGCGGGGGTGACGCCGCGGATCTGGCGGTCGATCTCAGCGGCCGAGCGCTCCCAGTCGATGCGCCCGTCGTCGGGGGTGAGCATCGGGGCCAGGCTCACGCCCTCATCGGGCTGGGGGGCGGGCCGCGCGCCGCCGGCGGCGAGACGGGCGAGGACGTCGAGGACGAGGGGCGCTCCGGCGTGAGCGAGGCGGGCCAGGAGGTCCCCGGCGGTGTCAGTGGGGCCGATGGGCTCGGCCAGGCTCGCGTGGACGGGCCCGGTGTCCATGCCCGCCTCGAGGCGGAAGACGCAGGCGCCGGTGACGTCGTCGCCGTGGATGATCGCGTGCTGAACGGGGGCCGCTCCGCGCCAGGCGGGCAGGAGGGAGAAGTGGAGATTGAGCCAGCCGTGGGCGGGGACGTCCAGGAGGGCGGGAGGGACGAGCCGGCCGTAGGCGACGACGACGGCCGCGTCAACGCCCAGTTTGCGTACCCAGTCCTGGGTCTCGGGGTCCTTGAGGTTCACCGGGGTGCGCGTGTCAATGCCGGCCTCGCGAGCGACGGCTGCCACGGGCGAGGGGCGCAGGGCCCGGCCGCGGCCGGAGCGGGCGTCCGCCCGGGTGAGGACTCCGACGATCTCGTGCTCGGGAGAATCCATGAGTGCCCGCAGCACGGGGAGGGCCGGCTCGGGTGTCCCGGCGAAGAGTATGCGCATGGGCGCCAGTCTAGGGGCGGGTGGCGCGGGCCGGCAGAACGCCGCGCTCGACGAGCTCGGCGCGCAGGGCGCCGGCGCCTGTGAAGGTGTGAGTGAGGATGCCCATGGCGGCGGCACTGGCGGTGTTCGCCGGGGAGTCGTCGATGAAGAGGACGCGGGTGGGCTCGAGGCCGAAGCGCTCCAGGGTGAGGCGGAAGATGGCGGGATCGGGCTTGATGAGGTGCTCCTTGCCGGAGACGACGATCCCGGAGAAGCGGTCGAGCTGCGGGACCAGGTCGCGGGTGGCGTCGAAGGTGGGGCCGTCATAGTTGGTCAGGCAGTACAGCGGAAGCCCTGTGGCGAGGAACTCGTCAACGAGGTCCGCCATCCCCGGCACGGGGCCGGTGAGGGAATCGCGGAAGCAGGCCCGATAGGTGCGCAGGATGTCCGTCCAGTCGGGCCTCTCGGGGTGGGCGGCGGCGAGGTCGGCGACGATGACGTCGAAGTCTTCCCCGAGGTCGGAGCGGCGGTTGAGGGCGGTGAAGTCGGCACCCGCGCAGAACTCCTCCCAGGCGGGCAGGCTCACGCGCCCGGCGACGGCGGCGACGGCCTCCCAGGCGTAGAGCACGTTGCCCAGGTCGAGGATGATCGCGTCGACCCCGCCCATGGCGCCGGCGGCGCTCGCGCCGGCGGGGCCAGCGGTGCTCACGCCGGCGGGGCCGGCGGATCGCTGGGATGGCGGGCGCCGCGACCACGCGGGATCAGCGCTCATAGGAGTCATGGGGGGCATAGGACTCGTAGGGCTAATAGGACTCATGGGGGTCATACGGTTCTCAATGCTCATGACGTGACGGGGCGGGTGGGACGAGCCCGAGGCGCTTCCGGCGCTCACAGGCCTCGCGGTGATCACGGTTATCGCAGTGATCGCAGTGCTTACGCCCCGACTGTAGCGGCCGCCCTCAGCCCCGTCGTACGGTCTGAGCCCGCCGTTACCGTCTGAGCCCCGTCATACCGTCTCGGCCCGCCGATACCGTCTCAGCCCCGTCTTACGGTCTGAGCCCGCCGTTACCGTCTCAGCCCCCTCTTACGGTCTCAGCCCGCCGTTACCGTCTCATCCTCGCAGTATGAGGGCGCAGGAGCGGGACGAGACGGTATCTGCGGGCCGAGGGCGCAGGAGCGGGCCGAGACGGTATCTGCGGGCCGAGGCCGCAGGAGCGGGCCGAGACGGTATCTGCGGGCCGAGGCCGCAGGGGCGTCCTCACTTCTCGCAGGCGATGCCGTCACCGTCTCGATCGAGCTTGGACCGGTACCCAGGATCGCCTCGGTGGAGCGGTGCGGCTCCGGCGGCCTTGGCCTCCTTGCAACTGGAGTAGTAGGCGGGGCCGCCCTTGCTGGATGACGAGGAGCCGCCAGTGCCGGCGAGCGGGGCGATCCGCTGATCGGCCTTTCCCCGACCGGAGGACGGCTCCTGCTCCGATTGTTCAGTGGCCTCCGCTTGGCGTGCCTCCTCAGCCGCAGCCGCCACGCGGTCGGCCTCTTCCTTGGCGGCTCGACTCGCCTCGGCGGCTGCCTGGCTCGCCTCCGCCTGCCTCGTGGCCTCGGCAGCTGCCTGGCTCGCCTCCGCCTGCCTCGTGGCCTCGGCCTGCCGGGAGGCCTCAGCCTCAGCCGCGGCGCGACTCTCCTCCTCCGAGGCGACATGAGAATCGGTGGTCGAGACCGCTCTCGATGTCGGCCTCGTCGAGGAGGACTCGCGATCGGTGCCGCAGGCGCCGAGCATGGGAAGGATGAGCGCCGCGGACACGGCGATGGCAAGGGAACGGCGGGGGATCAGCACGATGGCTCCTTGGGGAGGCAGGGGCGCCGCGCGGGGCAGGGCGCCATGAGGGGGAGTGGATGGGCCCACCGTTGGAAAGTAGCACCGGGAACGAGGCGATCCGCCGCTGAGATCGAATCGCTACCAGAGTCGAGTCGGGTCGAGCTCGACCCGGATGGGGTCCTCGCGGCGGGCGGAGCGGTCCCGCAGGCGATGACGCAGCCACGCGGCAAGCTCGCGGCCCCGGGGCGCCGGCGCGCGCAGCAGTCCTCGGTGAGTCGCCTGGGAGGCCTGCGCGGAGTCCGTGGCCCGCCCGCCTCCCGCGCGCGGAGCCTCGACGGGCCCCAGCGCCTCGTAGCCCTCGTCCTGCCCCGCCATGAGCAGGTCCTCGACGGCGCGGCGGGGCCCGTCAAGGCAGGCGGTCCGCCATGCCGGCGGCAGGTGCAACTCCATGCGCTCGGCCAGCTCCCTGCGGGCGAAGCCCTCGTGGTCCCAGCGCAGGAAGTGCTGCGCGGCCACGGGCTCGGGGCCCCCCAGCACGATGACCCGCGCGCCGGGCGCCGCCAGCGCGGCCGCGTTCGTCCAACGGCGCACCGCCTCCACGGTGGCGCCCATGTCCACCCGTGAGGACAGGGCCCCGGCATCCATGAGGATGACCGCCCGGTAGCCCCCCTGGGCGACCGGCTCCGCCCCCGGGGTGGCCACGACGAGCCGAGGCGAGTCATCGACCTCGGCGATAACGCCGTGATCCTCCCTCGCCCCGGAGACAACGACGCCGACTCCGGGGAATGCCCGGCCCAGCTCCTCCCCCGTGCGCGCCGAGCCGACGGAGCGCATCCGCAGGCGCTCGGAGCCACAACTCTCGCAGCGCCATCCGTGAGGGGACCTCCCGCACCACCGGCAGGACGTCATTCCCCCGCGCTCCATGGTCATGGGCCCGCCGCAGGTGGCGCAGCGCGCCGGCGCCCGGCAGCGATCGCAGGCCACGAGCGGGGCGTAGCCCCCGCGTGGCACCTGGATGAGGACCGGCCCGGCCTCGACGGCCGCGCGCACCGCCCGGTGGGCGAAGGAGGGGAAACGGGCGGCCCCGGAGGCCCCCTCGGCCTCCAACTCCACGCCCGGAACCTCCACGCGCGGGGCCGCGGCGCGCACGACGCTCCTGGGGGCGGCCAGGCTCGCGGCCCACCCGCGCTCCACATAGGCCTGGGCCTCGACGCTGCGCGCGTGGGAGGCGATGAGCAGGCCGCAGCGCTCCAGGCTGGAGCGCAGGGCGAGCACGGTGCGAGCGTGCGCGTAGGGGGCGTGGCGCTCGGCGAGGCGGTCATCGCCATCATCCCAGATGACTGCCAGGCCGAGATCGGCCACAGGCGCGAAAGCGGCGCCGCGCGTGCCCACGACGACGCGGGCGCGGCCCAGGAGCAGGCGGGTGAAGGCCCGATAGCGCCGCGCGGGACCGCGGTCCGCCGCGAGGGTGACCACGGGCTCGCCCGGCAGGAGCGCCGTGAGAGCGCTCGCGAGATCCTCGGTCATCTCGGCGGTGGCGACAAGCACGAGCACGCCCCTGCCTGCGCTGAGCGCCGCCTGGGCGGCGTCAGCCAGGAGCTCGGGCCAGGACGCGGTCACGCCCTCCCGCCCGGGCAGCACGGTGACCACGCTCCGGGGGGCGCCGCCGTCGGCGAGCGAGCGCAGCATCTCCGCGCCGCCCTCATACGCCGCCCAGCCGCCGCTGCCGGGGGCGGGCCACCGGGGCAGGACGGGAGCGGGCCCCTCCCGCGCGGAGGCCTCGGCGCGGGCGTGACGTGGCGGAACGGCCACGCGCAGCACATCGGGGCGGGACCCCGCGCCGCGCTCGGCCACGGACTCGGCTAAGCGCATGGTGGCAGGCGTGAGGACCGGCAGATCGGAGATGACCCTGCGCACGGGTGTGAGCGCGCCCGGGTGGGTGGTGGTCGAGTCGCGCTCCCAGACCCATCCGTGCGCCTCCTGGCCGCCGAAGCGCACGGCCACGCGCGTGCCCACTCGGGCGTCGGCGTCGAGCGCGGCGGGGACGCGGTAGTCGAAGAGCCGGTCGAGGTGGGACACGGGGGTGTCCAGAAGCACCCTGGCCACCGGGTCGATGACGCCGTCGGGCGCGGTGATCGTGCGCTCGGGGCGCGCGGGCGCGGCGATGAGCTCGCCCTGCTGGGCGGTGCGTGTCATCGGCCCGTCATCGGCTCGCCCATCGCGCGTCCCCCGGGCTCAGATCGCCGCGCGCAGAGCCTCGACGCGATCCGTTGCCTCCCAGCTGAATCCCGGACGGCCGAAGTGGCCGTAGGCGCTCGTGCCCGCGTAGATGGGGCGCAGGAGGTCGAGGTCGCGGATGATGGCGGCGGGACGCAGGTCGAAGACCTCGTCGATGGCGGCTTGGATGCGATCGACGGGGACGGTGTGAGTGCCGAAGGTCTCCACGTAGAGGCCCACGGGGCGGGCGGCGCCGATGGCGTAGGCCACCTGGATCTCGCAGCGGGTGGCGAGCCCGGCGGCGACGACGTTCTTGGCCACCCAGCGCATGGCATAGGCGGCGGAGCGGTCCACCTTGGAGGGGTCCTTGCCGGAGAAGGCACCGCCCCCGTGGCGCGCCATGCCCCCGTAGGTGTCGACGATGATCTTGCGGCCGGTCAGGCCCGCGTCCCCGGTGGGCCCGCCGATGACGAACTGGCCGGAGGGGTTGATGAGCAGGTCGATGCCGCCGACCGCCACGTCCATCCCCGCCGCCTGCTCCGCCGCGATGACGGGCTCGATGACCTCGGCCGCCAGGGCATCGGTGAGCCATGCGCGGCTGCGGTCCTCATCATGCTGGGTGGAGATGACGACGCTCTCGATGCTCACGGCGCGATCGCCGTCGTAGCCGATGGTCACCTGGGTCTTGCCGTCGGGGCGCAGGCCGGGCACGATCCCCTGCTTGCGCACGGCCGCCAGGCGCTCGGCGAGCCGGTGGGCGAGGTGGATGGGCAGGGGCATAAGGGCGGCGGTGTCCGTGCAGGCGTAGCCGAACATGAGGCCCTGGTCCCCCGCGCCCTGGAAGTCGAGGGGGTCGAGGTCAGAGGAGTCATCGCGCACCTCGAGGGCCTTGACGACGCCGGCGTTGATATCCGGGGACTGCTGGCCGATAGAGATGGACACGCCGCAGGAGCGGCCGTCGAAGCAGACGTCCGAGGAGTCGTAGCCGATGCGCACGATCTCATCGCGCACGATCTGCGGGATCTCCACGTAGGCCGAAGTGGTGACCTCCCCCGCCACATGCACCAGCCCCGTGGTCACCATGGTCTCGACGGCCACATGCGCATCGGGGTCCTGGGCGAGGATGGCGTCGAGGATGGAGTCCGAGATGCGGTCGCAGACCTTGTCCGGGTGGCCCTCGGTGACCGACTCGGAGGTGAAGAGGCGCGGTTGGGAAGTCACGGCCGCATCTTAACCACGGCCCCCGACAGGAATGACCGCCCGTTCCGCCCTCGCGCCCCGCACCTATCCCCGCGGTACGCGCCAAGGAGGGCTCCGCTCAGCGGGGAAGCCGCTCGGCAATGAGGTCCAGGAGCAGCCCGGCGACCTCCGCCTTCGTGCCCTCGCCCCGGGCCACCTCAACGCCCTGGGGATCCAGCACGACGACGGCGTTGGGCACGTCCCCGAATCCCCTGCCGTCGCCGACGGCGTTGACGGCGAGCAGGTGCGCGCCCTTGCGGCGGGCCTTGGCCGCGCCATGCGCGAGGGCGTCGCCCTCCTCGTCCCCGGTCTCCGCGGCGAAGCCGACGATGAGCTGCCCCGGCCGGGGGGGATCGGCGACGAGGCCGGCGAGGATGTCGGGATTGGTCACCAACTCGATGGGCGCCGGCACCCGCGCGGGCCGGGCGCCCTCGTCCGCGCCGCCCGCGGCCGGGCCGGCACCGTCGGCCAGGCGTTGCTTCTTGATCTTGGAGATCCCGGGGTGGGCCGGCCGGAAGTCGGCGACGGCGGCCGCCATGACAACGGCGTCGGCGCTGGAGGCTTCCGAGCGGACGGCGGCCTCCATGTCCAGGGCCGTGGGGGCCTCGACGATCCGGGCGGTTCCGGAGCCCGGCGCGGCTGTCGCCCCTCCCAGGGGGGCGAGGACCTCGGGCGAGATGTTGGCGGCGATGAGGACGACGTCGGCGCCCCGCGCGGCGGCGGCGCTGGCGATGGCCACCCCCTGACGGCCGGAGGACCGGTTGCCGATGAAGCGCACGGGGTCGATGGGCTCTTGGGTGCCGCCCGCGGAGACGACGAGGCGCCGGCCGGACAGCGGACCAGGGGAGGCCGCCTCCTGGCCGCCGGCGCGACGCGCGGCGGCGGTCGCCCCGGTCAGCGCGGCCAGCGCCTCGGCGACGATCCGCTCCGGGGCGGGCAGGCGCCCCGCGCCGGAGTCCCCGCTCGTGAGGGGCCCGACATCGGGCTCGATGATGGTCAGCCCGCGGCGGCGCAGGGTGGCGACGTTCTCGACCGTCGCGGCGTTGGCCCACATCTGCGTGTGCATGGCCGGCGCGAGGACGACGGGCGCCGTGGTGGTCAGGATCGTGGCGGTGAGCAGGTCGTCCGCGCGGCCGGCCGCGACGCGGGCGAGCAGGTCGGCCGAGGCGGGGGCGACGAGGACGAGTTCGGCCCACTCCCCCAGCCCCACGTGCTCGACGGCGGCCGGGTCGTCGAAGACTCCCGCGCCCACCGGCCCGCCGCTGACGGCCGCCAGGGCGGAGGCGCCGATGAAGCGCAGGGCGGCCTGGGTCGCCACGGCGCGCGTCTCGTGGCCCTGGGCGCGCAGGAGCCGGATGACGGTGGGCGCCTTGTAGGCGGCGATGGAGCCTGCGACGCCGACGACGACGCGCCGCGGCCCCGCGGGGGGCGCGGCGCGATGAGCGGCCTCGCTGCGCTGCGGCACGGGCGTGCTCGTGTCAGAACTCGATGTTGTCGACGCCGGGGCCGGTCGTCTCGGTCTCGTCGAAGGTGACCGCGGTGTCCAGCGAGATGTCGGCGAACATGTCCTCCTCGGCGGCGCGGCGGGCGGCGTCAGCCTCGGCGCGGCGGGCGCGGGCCTCCTCACCGCTGATCACCTGGAGCTTGTCCTCGGCGATCTCACGCAGGGCGATGCCCAGGGGCTTCTCCTCTGGGGCCACCTCGACGAGCGGGCCGAAGTACTCGAACTGGTTGGACTCCAGCTGCTGGGTGTAGGTGTTGATCTGACGGGCGCGCTTGGCGGCCTCCACCACGAGCCCGTACTTCGAGTCGACCTTCTCCAGGAGGTCGTCGATCGGCGGGTTCGTGATGCCCTCGGGCTGGGGGGAGGTTCCGAGCATGAGCTCCTCTTTCGGATCGATCGGGTATCAACGGGCCCGGCAGGCCCCGCTCCGACGAGCGGGGGCGAGGGCCCGGATACGTCCGTGGTGCTGGCCGGTGCTGGCCAACGGGCCGAGCCAGGACATCCTAGCGCCTCAGGGGGCGGGGAATCACCACCCACCCGGCCCCGAGGCGCCGTGGTGCCCGTCTCAGCCCGTGACGACGGGGACGCCGAGCGCCAGTGAGGCCTGCTGGTAGCCGCCGAGGTCCCGCACGCTGGTGAACCCCTTGTCCCTCATAGCCCGGGCGGCCCTGGCCGAGCGGTCGCC
Organism: Actinomyces sp. zg328; assembly: GCF_009829635.1. Classification (NCBI taxonomy): domain Bacteria; kingdom Bacillati; phylum Actinomycetota; class Actinomycetes; order Actinomycetales; family Actinomycetaceae; genus Actinomyces; species Actinomyces sp. zg328. Next base: position 33,328 of record NZ_VWPE01000020.1, on the reverse strand, counting down.
CGAGCGGCAGTAGACGGCGTAGGCGGCACCGCGGTCGAGGCGATCGATGGCGGCATCGAAGTCGGCGGAGTCGGCATCGATGTTAATCGCGCCCTCGAGGTGCCCCTGGGCGTACTCCTCGCTGGAGCGCACGTCGATGACCGTGCCGCCTGGCGGAAGACTCGCTGAGACCGTGCCGCCCGGCGGGAGGCTCGCTGAGACCGTTCCGCCCGGGGTGAGGCCCGCCGACGGCTGGAGGGGGGCGGGCTGGGAGGGAGTCGTCGCCGAGACCCGGGAAGGGCTGGCCTCTAAGGAGCAGGCGGCGAGCAGGCCCGCCATCGCCGCGGCGGGAACGAGGCAAAGGACGCGGCGCCTGCCCGGATGAGCATCGGCGCCGCTGCTGGCCCCAGCCGGGCGCGGGCGGAGCGTGGGGAGAGCCATGAACCGATCCTAGGAGCGGGCGGGAAGCAGTCCGAGGAGGCGCTCGAGCTCGGCGGCGGCGCGCTCCACCGTGTCATTGACCACGACGACGTCGAACTCCTCGGCCGCCGCCATCTCGGTGCGGGCGGTGGCCAGGCGGCGCTCCCGCTCGGCGGCGCCCTCCGTGCCCCGGCCCACGAGCCTGTTGACGAGGGCCTCCCAACTGGGTGGGGCGATGAAGACGAAGAGGGCGCCTGGCATGGACTCGCGCACCTGCCGGGCCCCGGCGAGGTCGATCTCGAGGAGGGCGGGGCGCCCCTGGGCGAGGGCATCGGCCACCGGCCCCCGGGGGGTGCCGTAGCGGTGGGCCCCGTGGACGAGCGCCCACTCCAGCATGTCTCCCCGCTCGACCAGGGCGTCGAACTCGGCGTCGTCGACGAAGCGGTAGTGGAAGCCGTCCTCCTCGCCCGGGCGCGGCGCTCGGGTGGTGCAGGACACGGAGACGAAGAGCTCGGGGTGGCGGTCACGCAGCTCGGCGACGATCGTCCCCTTGCCGACGGCGGTCGGCCCGGCGACCACGGTGAGTCGGGCCGGCGGCCGCGCTGGCGGTGTCACTGGGGAGGGCGCGGGGATCGCGGGCATCATGGCCCCAATCATGGGCCATCCGGAGCCGTCTCCAGAAAATCCTGTGGGGGCGGGGATGTTGACAGGGAGTTCTCCGCTGGTCGTGGTCGTCCTCGACCGGGCCCGCCCTCCCCCGCGCGCCGCGCCGGCCCCCGCGCGGCGGGTGGGCGCTGGCGATCCCCGAGCGCGTCCACGATGCCCGCGAGGCCGACGCGGGGAAGAGGGCTCCCCGCGTCGCCGATGGCGATCGCGGGGAGCCTTCAGGGTGCTGAGTTCGTCAGGGAGGGAACCCGGGGAAGCTCAGTGGAAGCGGCGCAGGAGGGCAGCGCGCTGCTGCGCCCCCAGGCCTCGAACGCGGCGGGACTCGGAGATCCCGATCTCCTCGATGAGGTTGTGAGCCGTCGTCGAGCCAACACGAGGGAGCGACTGGAGAAGGTCGAGGACCTTCATCTTGCCGATAGCCTCGTCGGTCGCAGCGAGGTCGAAGAGCTCTGACAGGCTCATCGCACCACGCTTGAGTGCGATCTTCACCTCCGCGCGGCGGGTGCGCGCGACGGCGGCCTTAGCGAGGGCCTCGGCCCGCTGCTCGGGGGTGAGGGTGGGAAGCGCCATGACCTGTAATCTCCTTCATATCGGTCACTTTGTGCGGTGATGAAAGGTTATGACCCGAAACCCCCCATTACGGGCAGCTTTGCTAAGACGTTACGCGGTATCGTTCCGGACACCGTAACGCTCCGGATACCCGCGCAGGTCAGGGGCGTTACAACGTCACAACACCCTCACACAAGTGATGAGCGACACATGTCGATGGCGTGTCGTTTTACCTTCTCAGGGCCCTTCCGGCCTCCAAAACCGCTCGTCCGGCCGCCTCACGGAGGGCCTCCGGATCCGGGCCCGCGCCGAGCACGCCCCTCGACGTCGAGGCGAGGACCTGGGAGCGCGCCGGGCCGAAGACCCGCGCCAGTTCGGCCTCCCCGGCGCCCTGGGCGCCGACCCCGGGGGCGAGCAGGGGCGCGTTGGTCGCCGCAAGGTCGATTCCCAGATCCCGCGCCGCATCCCCGATCGTGGCGCCGACGACGAGGCCGATGCTCCCCAGGACGCCCTGGGCGCGCGCGGCCGCGTTGGAGGCGGCGGCGCCGTCGGCGATCATCGCGGCGACGGCCCGGCCCGAGGAGGCCGTGGCATGCTGCACAGTGGCGCCCTCCGGGTTGGAGGTCAGTCCCAGCACGAACAGGCCGCGCCCGGTGGCGCTGGCGGCCTCGAGCGCGGGGGCGAGCGAGCCGTAGCCGAGGTAGGGGGACACGGTGATCGCGTCGGCGGCCAGGGGGGCGGCGTCGAGGAGGTAGGCCTGGGCGTAGCCGTCCATGGTCGAGCCGATGTCCCCGCGCTTGACGTCGAGGATCGACAGGGATCCCACGTCCCTCAGCGCCGCCAGGGTCTCCTCCAGGACGGCGATGCCGGCGCTGCCGTGCCTCTCGAAGAAGGCGGACTGCGGCTTGACGGCGGCCACCCGGCCCCCGACGGCCTCGACGACGCGCAGGCTGAACTCGCGCAGGCCCGCGACGTCGTCGGTCAGGCCCCAGGACGCCAGGAGCGCGCTGTGCGGATCGATGCCCACGCACAGGGGGCCATGGTCGTCCATGGCGGCGGCCAGACGGGCGCCGAAGGGGAGGCGGCCGGAAAAGCCGTTCCCCTCGGCCTCCCGGGGGGCTCCCTCCGACCGGGCGGGGGCGCCGCTGGCAGTAGTGCCGGCGCTGGGATCGTGGCTCATCGTGTCTCCTCAGTCATCGTGATGCTCGGTGGCGGGGGCGCTGGCGGGGCTCGGGGCGCGCATCTCCTGGAGGCTGCGCACCCAGAAGGCGCCCCGCAGCTGCGCCTCAAGCGCCTGGACGGTGGCCTGCAACTGGTGGACGGTGGTGATGATCGGCTTGTCCGCGCTGGTGGTGGCCTCGCGGATCGCGTAGCCGTCGGCGCGGGCGCCCTGGCCCTGCGGGATGTTGACGACCATGTCGATGGCGCCGGCCTCGATGAGGCCGACGATCGTGTCCTCCCCGTGCTCGCCGACGCCCTCGCTGAGCTTGCGCACGGGCGTCGCGCTGATCCCGTTGCGCCGCAGTACCTGGGCGGTGCCGCTCGTGGCGTAGACCTGGAAGCCGAGCTCGGCGAGCCTGGCCACGGGCAGGATCATCGCCCTCTTGTCGCGGTCGGCCACGGAGACGAACAGCGCGCCCTCGGTGGGCAGGCCGCCGTAGGCCGCGGTCTGGGACTTGGCAAAGGCCTTGGGGAAGTCCACGTCGCAGCCCATGACCTCGCCGGTGGAGCGCATCTCGGGGCCCAGGATCGGGTCGACGACGCGTCCGGAGCGGGTTCGGAAGCGCTTGAAGGGCAGCACGGCCTCCTTGACGGCGATGACGCTGGGGATGCCGGGCGTCGAGGCGTCCTCGGCGGGCAGCGCCCCGCGCTCGCGCAACTGGGCGATCGACTCCCCCGCCATGAGCCGGGCGGCCGCCTTGGCCAGGGCGACGCCGGTGGCCTTGGAGACGAAGGGCACGGTGCGCGAAGCCCGCGGGTTGGCCTCGATGACGTAGAGCGCGCCGCCCATGAGGGCGAACTGGATGTTGATGAGGCCGCGCACGCCCACACCGGCGGCGATGGCCTCTGTGGCGGAGCGGATGCGGGCGATCTCGGCGTCGGACAGGGTCATCGGGGGGAGCACGCAGGAGGAGTCCCCGGAGTGGATACCGGCCTCCTCGATGTGCTCCATGACGCCGCCCAGGAACAGCTCCTCGCCGTCGTAGAGGGCGTCGACGTCGATCTCGATGGCATCGTCGAGGAAGCGGTCCACGAGCAGCGGGCCGGCGGAGTACACCGCCTCCGCTCCCCCGGCCTCCTGCTCCGCGCGGGCGAGGTAGTCGACCAGTCCGGAGCGCTCGTAGATGATCTCCATGCCGCGCCCGCCGAGCACGTAGCTGGGGCGCACGAGCACCGGGTAGCCGATCTCCTCGGCCACCGCCAGGGCGCGCTCGTGGGAGCGGGCGGTGCCGTGGGCGGGGGCGGCGAGGCCGGCCCGCTCGAGGACCCCGCCGAAGACCTGGCGGTCCTCCGCGGCATCGATCGCCTCGGGGCTGGTTCCCAGGATCGGCACGCCCGCGGCCTTGAGGCGGGCGGCCAGCGCCAGGGGCGTCTGCCCGCCGAGCTGAACGATGACGCCGGCGATGGGGCCCGCGGCGAGCTCGGCCTCGTAGACTTCCATGACGTCCTCGAAGGTGAGGGGCTCGAAGTAGAGGCGGTCGGAGATGTCGTAGTCAGTGGAGACCGTCTCGGGGTTGCAGTTGACCATGATGGTCTCGTAGCGCTCGGCCAGCGCCATGGTGGCGTGCACGCACGAGTAGTCGAACTCGATGCCCTGCCCGATGCGGTTGGGCCCCGAGCCCAGGATGATGACGGCCTCGCGCTCGCGGGGGGCCACCTCCGTGGACAGGTCGTAACTGGAGTACAGGTAGGGGGTGCGGGCGGCGAACTCGGCGGCGCAGGTGTCCACGGTCTTGTAGACGGGCCGCAGGCCGTAGGCGTGGCGGATCTCGCGCACGGTCCCCTCGCCCAGGCCCCGCAGGACGGCGATCTGCTGATCAGACAGGCCATGGCGCTTGGCCTCGCCCAGGAGCCCGGGGGTCAGGGCGGGCGCCTGGCGCACCGCCGCGGCAATCTCCTCCAGCGCCATGAGCTGGTCGAGGAACCAGGGGTCGATGCCGGTGGCCTCGTGGAGCTCCTCGATGGTGGCGCCGCCACGGATGGCCTGCTGGACCTCGATGAGCCGGCCCTCGGTGGGGGTGCGGATCGCCTTCAGGAGCGCGGCCGTGGCCTCGGCGTCGGGGGCGGGGCCCTCCCAGTGGAACACCGAGCCGCGCTTGTCAATCGATCGCATGGCCTTGAGCAGGGCTTCGGTGAAGCAGCGCCCAATGGCCATGGCCTCGCCGACGGACTTCATGGTGGTCGTCAGGGTCGGGTCGGCGCCCCGGAACTTCTCGAAGGCGAAGCGCGGCACCTTGACGACGACGTAGTCGATGGCCGGCTCGAAGGAGGCGGGCGTGGAGCCGGTGATGTCGTTGGGGATCTCGTCGAGCGTGTAGCCCACGGCTAGGCGCGCGGCGATCTTGGCGATCGGGAAGCCGGTGGCCTTGGAGGCCAGGGCGGAGGAGCGCGAGACCCTGGGGTTCATCTCGATGACGATGACGCGGCCGGTGGCCGGGTCGACGGCGAACTGGATGTTGCAGCCGCCGGTGTCCACGCCGACCTCACGGATGACGGCCATGCCGATGTCGCGCAGGCGCTGGAGCTCGCGGTCGGTCAGGGTCAGGGCGGGGGCGACGGTGATCGAGTCGCCGGTGTGGACGCCCACAGGATCAACGTTCTCGATGGAGCACACGACCACGACGTTGTCCGCGGTGTCGCGCATGAGCTCGAGCTCGTACTCCTTCCAGCCCAGGATCGATTCCTCCAGGAGCACCTCGGTGGTGCGCGAGGCGGCCAGGCCCGCGCCGGCGATGCGCTCAAGGTCCTCGGCACTGTGGGCCACGCCCGAGCCGAGCCCGCCCATGGTGAAGGAGGGGCGCACGACGACAGGGTAGCCGCCCAGGGCCTCGACCCCAGCGTGGCACTCGTCGAGCGTGTGGGCGATAACGCTGCGGGCCACCTCGGCGCCGCAGCGCTCGACGACGGCCTTGAAGGCGTCGCGGTCCTCGCCGGCGTTGATGGCCTCGGCACTGGCCCCGATGAGCTTGACGCCGTAGCGCTCCAGCACGCCGGCCTCGACGAGCGCCATGGCGGCGTTGAGGGCGGTCTGCCCGCCGAGCGTTGGCAGCAGGGCGTCGGGCCGCTCCCGAGCAATGATGGTGGTCAGGGCCTCAGTGGTGATGGGCTCGATGTAGGTGGCGTCAGCCATCCCCGGGTCGGTCATGATGGTGGCCGGATTGGAGTTGACCAGGATGACCCTGATGCCCTCGGCGCGCAGGACTCGGCAGGCCTGGGTGCCCGAGTAGTCGAACTCGCAGGCCTGCCCGATGACGATCGGGCCGGAACCGATGACGAGCACGGAGCGAATGTCGTCGCGCAATGGCATCTCAGGCCTCCTTGATGGGGTTGACGGGCATGACGGGGCCGCTCGGATGGGCGGGGGCCGCAGCTCCGGCGCCCGGGGCGCCGCGATGGGCGCGCATGAGGGCGATGAACCGGTCGAAGAGGTGCTCGCCGTCGTGGGGGCCGGCGGCGGCCTCGGGGTGGTACTGGACGGAGAAGGCGGGGATGTCGAGGGCGCGCAGGCCCTCGACGACGCCGTCGTTGAGTCCCACGTGGCTGACCTCGACGCGCCCGTAGCGCCCGGAGTCGAAGGGCGCCGTGGTGGGGGCGCCCGTGGGGGCGTCCACGGCGAACCCATGGTTGTGGGAGGTGATCTCCACTCTCCCGGTGGCGCGGTCGAGGACGGGTTGGTTGATGCCACGGTGCCCGTAGTCGAGCTTGTAGGTGCCGTAGCCCAGGGCCCGCCCGAGCAGCTGGTTGCCCAGGCAGATCCCGAAGAAGGGGATGCCGGCGTCCAGGACGCCGCGCAGGAGTTCGACCTCAGCGGTGGCGGTGGCGGGGTCGCCGGGGCCGTTGGAGAAGAAGACGCCGTCAGGGCCCAGGGCGAGGACCTCGGCCAGGGTGGTGGATTGCGGCAGGACGTGGACGCGCGCGCCGCGCTCGGCGAGTTGGGCGGGAGTGCGGCTCTTGATCCCCAGGTCGATGGCGGCCACGGTCACGACGGGCTCGCGCCCGGCGAAGGCACCGCTGGGCTCGACGACGTAGCCGGCCGACGTGGTGACCTCCCCGGCGAGGGCCCGGCCGGCCATGGTGGGGCTCCTGCGGACGATGTCCAGGCAGATGTCGATGGCGGCGGCCGAGCCCGGCCCCTCGTGGGCGGCGCCGATGGGCAGGGCGTCGCCGGAGAAGATGCCGGCGCGCATGGCGCCGCGCTCGCGCAGGTGGCGGGTGAGCGCCCGGGTGTCCACGTGGGATAGGCCGACGACACCGGAGTCGATGAGCGCGTCCTCTAGCTCGCCGCGCGAGCGCCAGCTCGAGGCCCGCCTGGCCGGGTCACGGACGATGAAACCGGCCGCCCAGATGCGCGAGGACTCGGAGTCCTCGTCGTTGATGCCCGTGTTGCCGATGTGCGGCGCGGTCATTGTGATGATCTGGCGGTGGTAGGAGGGGTCGGTGAGGGTCTCCTGGTAGCCGGTCATGCCGGTGTTGAAGACGATCTCGCCGAGCGCGCGGCCCTGAGCGCCGTAGGCGCGCCCGCGCAGGACGTAGCCGTCCTCCAGGACGAGGATCGCGGGGGGCCGGGCGGCGGCGCCCGTCGAGCCGGGGGCTGTGGCGGCCCCGGCGCTTCCATTGGTTGCCATGTGCGGCTCCTGAGGGGTGAGTGGTGGAGCGGGTGAGAGGGGCCCTGGGCCCAGGGAGCGTCCGGGGTGTGGGAGGGAGTGGGCAGGGCGCGCCGGACCGGCGGGCGGCGCGTGGGGGCGCCGCCCGCCGGAGGGGCGCTGGATCAGGCGGCCTCGACGGGCCTGCCGTCAAGGACCGTGGGGCGGCCGTGGAGGAAGGTGGCCATCACCTGGCCGGGCAGTTCCATGCCCGCGAAGGGGCTGTTGGCCGAGCGCGTCCACTGGGCGGCTGGGTCGACGACCCTCCTGACCGACGGGTCGACGAGGCAGAGGTTCGCGGGCGCTCCGGCATCGAGCCCCTGGCCCTGGTCCTCGGCGCGCCCGATGAGGGCAGGCGTGGTGGACAGGACGCGGGCGACGTCGCGCCAGGTCATGCGACCAGGCTCGACCATCGTGGCGATGATGATCGGCAGGGCCGTCTCCAGGCCCGTCATGCCGAAGGCGCCGGCGGCCCACTCGCAGTCCTTGTCCTCCACAGGGTGGGGGGCGTGGTCGGTGCCGACGACGTCGATGGTGCCATCGGCGAGCGCCTCGCGGACGGCCTCGACGTCCTCCGCTGTGCGCAGCGGCGGGTTGACCTTGTACAGCGGCGAGTAGGTGCGCGCCTTCTCATCGGTGAGCAGGAGGTGGTGCGGGGTGACCTCGGCGGTGACATTGATGCCCCGGGCCTTGGCCCAGCGGATGATGTCGACGCTGCCAGCGGTGGACAGGTGGCACACGTGCAGGCGCGAGCCCACGTGCTCGGCCAGGAGCACATCGCGAGCAATGATCGACTCCTCGGCGACCGCCGGCCAGCCGCGCAGGCCGAGCTCGGCCGAGACGGCGCCCTCGTGCATCTGGGAGCCCTCGGTCAGGCGCGGGTCCTGGGAGTGCTGGGCGATGACGCCGTCGAAGGACTTGACGTACTCCAGGGCCCGGCGCATGAGGACGGGGTCGTGGACGCACTTGCCGTCGTCGGAGAAGACGCGCACCTGGGCGGCGGAGGACGCCATGGCGCCCATCTCGCTCAGCTGCTCGCCCTTGAGGCCCCGGGAGACGGCGCCGACGGGGTGGACATCCACCCAGCCGGCGTCCTGGCCCAGGCGCAGGACCTGCTCGACGACGCCGGCGTTGTCCTGGACCGGGTTGGTGTTGGCCATGGCGAAGACGGCGGTGTAGCCGCCGACGGCGGCGGCGCGGGTGCCGGTGTAGACGGTCTCGGCCGACTCGCCGCCGGGCTCGCGCAGGTGGGTGTGGATGTCGACGAGGCCCGGCAGGGCGACGAGGCCGGTGGCGTCGTGGCGGGTGGCGCCGGCGGGCGCCTGGGCGGCGGCGTCGGGACCGATCGCGGCGATAACGCCATCGATGATGAGGATGTCCGCGGTGTCCTCGCCGTAGGGGCGGGCACCGGTGATGAGGTGGGCGGTCACAGCTGGTTCCCTTCGTCGGCGAGGAGGAGGTAGAGGGCGGCCATGCGCACGGAGACCCCGTTGCCGACCTGCTCGATGATGCGCGAGCGCGGGTCGTCCGCGGCCTCGGCGGTGATCTCCAGGCCGCGGTTCATGGGCCCGGGGTGCATGACGATGGCGTGCTCGGGCATGGCGGCCCGGCGCAGGGCGTCCAGGCCGTAGGCGCGCGAGTACTCGGCGGGGCTGGGGAAGAAGCCGCCGCCCGCGGCGCTCATGCGCTCGCGCTGGACGCGCAGCATCATGACGGCGTCGGGCTCGACGGAGGCGATGGCGTCGTCGAAGTCGTAGGAGACCTCGCAAGGCCAGTCCTCCATGCCCACGGGCAGGAGAGTCGGCGGGGCGACGAGGGTGACGGAGGCCCCCAGGTGGGTGAGCATGTCCACGTTGGAGCGGGCCACGCGCGAGTGGAGGACGTCCCCGACGATGATGACCCGGGCCCCGTCCAGGTCGCGGCCCCGGGGGGCGGGCGATCCGTCCGCGGCGCGCCCGGCCCCGCTGGCCGGCCCGCCGGGGGCGTACCAGCGGCGCAGGGTCATGGCGTCCAGGAGCGACTGGGTGGGGTGCTGGTGGGTGCCGTCGCCCGCGTTGAGCACGGGGACGTTGATCCAGCCGGCATGGGCCAGGAGGTGGGCGGCGCCCGAGGCGCTGTGGCGCACCACGACGGCGTCGGCGCCCATGGCCATAATCGTCTGGGCGGTGTCCTTGAGGGACTCGCCCTTGGACAGGGAGGAGCCCTTGGCGGAGAAGTTGATGACGTCGGCGCTCAGCCGCTTGGCGGCCGCCTCGAAGGAGAGCCGCGTGCGCGTGGAGTCCTCGAAGAAGAGGTTGACGACGGTCTTGCCGCGCAGGGTGGGGAGCTTCTTGACGGCGTGCTTCTGGGTGGCGGCCATCGCCTCGGCGGTGTCGAGGACCATGACGGTCTCGTCGTGGCCCAGGTCCTTGGCGCTCAGCAGGTGCTTCATCGGGTGGCCTCCTCGCTGGCCGGGATGGTCTCGATCGTGACGGCGTCCTGGGTGGCGCCCAGCTCGGTGAGGGCGACGACGACCTTCTCGGACCGGGAGGTGGGAAGGTTCTTGCCGACGTAGTCGGCGCGGATGGGCAGCTCGCGATGGCCCCGGTCCACGAGGACGGCCAGCTGCACGGAGGACGGGCGGCCGATGGCGCCGATGGCGTCCAGGGCGGCACGGATGGTGCGGCCCGAGTAGAGGACGTCGTCGACGAGGATGACGGTGCGCCCGTCGATGCCCCCGGCGGGGGTGGTGGTGGGCCGCGGCACGCGGATGGGGTGGCGGCCCAGGTCGTCGCGGTACATGGTGATGTCGAGGGTGCCGACCTCGATCGTGGGGCTCGCATTGGCGGCGGGGTCGATCGCGGTGTTGGTGCCCGCGGCGACGGCGAGGGCCTCGGCCAGCCGGTGCGCGAGGGGCACTCCCCCGCTGGGGATGCCCAGGAGGACCACGTCCTCCAATCCGCGGTTGCGCTCGACCACCTCGTGCGCGATACGCAGGAGGGAGCGCGCGATCTCGGCGTCGCCGAGGATCTTCTTCCCGCTCGTGGGTGCGCCGGCAGTGGCGCCTGACAGATTCATGGCCATGAAGGCCCCCTTCCCCGCCTCTCTGGACGGACTTAAAGGATGTCTGGCGCCCCGAGGTTAGCGCGTGGCGAGTCGCCCAGCCGCACGCGGACGCGTCATGGGCCTGTGAAACTGGCCACGTGACGCGCGGAGGCAAGCGGGCCTCGTGCCCCCGAGGCGGTGCCGGGGTCGCTCAGCCCCGCGTGGCGAGCAGGTCGACGAAGGACATCGGCTCCCGGCCGGTGAGGGCGCGCACGTCATCGGTGACGACGTCGAGGGCCCCGGAGGCGATGGAGGCGTAGGTGCTCACCCAGCCGTCCAACTCCCAGTCCGGCGCCCCGTACGCCTCGCGGCTGGCGTAGGCCTCCTCGATCGTCTCGGCGCGGTAGACGGTGGGGCTGCCGTGCTCGGTAAGGGCCTGGGCGATCTCGGCCAGGCTGAGGGCGGCCGGGCCGGTGAGCCGGTAGGTGGCGCTGTCGTGCGCCGAGACCGGGCGCTGCCCAGCACCCGCGAGGTCCAGGAGGACCGCGCCGGCGCAGCGGCCGACGTCCGCCCGGGCGACGGCGCCCACGCGCCCGTCCCCCGCCGGTCCCGCGATGACGCCGTCCACGGCGAACTCGGGGAAGTCGTCGGCGTAGAAGGAGTCCTGAAGGAAGGTCCATCCCATGCCGGAGGCCGCCAAGGCCCGCTCGGTGGACCAGTGGGTGCGCGCGTAAGTGAAGACGGCGTCGGGGGCAGCCGAAAGGAACGAGGTGTAAACGACATGGCCCACGCCGGCGTCACGCGCGGCCCCAATGAGGGCCAGGTGCTGCTCGAGCCGATCCTCGGCCTCATGCGCCGAGACCATGAGGAGGATGTCGATCCCCGCCAGGGCGGCCCGGCACGCCTCCTGGTCGCCGTAGGGCGCGACCGCGACGTCGTCAGCCCAGGAGGGGGCTCGCGACAGGTCCCTCACGAGGAGGCGGGCGGGCACGCCCCTGGCGTGGAGGATGTCGGCGGCAATGCCGCCTATGTGACCGGTCGCGCCGGTGAGGGCGATGCGGTTGCTCATGCGGCCAGCGTAGACGGTCGCGCCAGGGCTCCCTGCCCCGCGCCGGGCAGCGCGCTCAGCGCAGCGTGTCGGCGAGGTCGACGACGCGCCCGAGGAGGCCGCCGAGGTAGCGCGGGGAGTCGTCGGTGGACAGGATCCGGGCCAGGGTCATGGCCTCATCGACGGCCACGGGGCCGTCGACGTCATCGTTGTGGACGATCTCCCACACGGCAACGCGGGCGATGGCACGATCGACTGCGGGCATGCGGGCCAGCGCCCACTCCTGGGCGTATGCCTCGATGACGTCATCGACCTCGGCCAGGTGATCGGCCAGCCCGGCGAGGATTTCGCGGGCGTAGGCGGGCGCCTCGGTGTGGTTGGCGGAGTGGACGGCGCGCTCCACGGCCAGATCGCGCAGGCGCTCGGCCGCACCGGAGCGGTCCCCCTCGCGCGAAGGGCGCAGGAGGCCCTTCTGGTCCGCCTCGAACAAGATCTCGATGGCCCGCCGCCGCGCCTTCGTGCGGGCGGTAACGGCGTGCTTCGAGGCGACCCCCGAGGGGCTTGAGGAGCGCGGCGCCGACGCGGACTCGACGCCGGGCGCGGGGATCCCCTCGCGCGGGTCGGCCGCGGCGTCGTCAGCGGGCAGGGCTGGCACGGCGGGCCTCAGTCGTTGACGCGGGAGATGTAGGTGCCCGAGCGCGTGTCCACCTTCACCCTGTCACCGGTGTTGAGGAACAGCGGGACCTGGATCTCAGCGCCGGTCTCCACGGTCGCAGGCTTGGTGCCGGCGTTGGACCGGTCGCCCTGGAGGCCGGGCTCAGTGTGGGAGATGGTGAGCACCACGGAGGGGGGCATCTCGACGAAGAGCACGGAGGACTCGTGGAAGGCCACGATGACCTCCTGGTTCTCCAGAAGGAAGGTGGCGGCGCCGCCGACGACGTCGGAAGGCACGTTGGTCTGCTCGTAGGACTTGACGTCCATGAAGACGTAGTCGTCACCGTCCTTGTACAGGTACTGCATGTCGCGGCGGTCGACGGTGGCGGTCTCGATCTTGAGGCCGGCGTTGAAGGTCTTGTCCACGGTCTTGCCGGACAGGACGTTCTTGAGCTTGGTGCGCACGAAGGCCGGGCCCTTGCCGGGCTTGACGTGCTGGAACTCCACCACCTGCCACAGCTGGCCCTCCAGGTTGAGCACCAGGCCGTTCTTCAGGTCGTTCGTCGTTGCCACGAGTGGTTTCCTCTACTTCAAGTCGGGGGCCGGGCTCCCTGGGCTGCCCGCGGGGCCCGGCACGTCTAGGACGCGGTGAGTCTACCGTGCCAGGCCAGGGCCGGCGACAGCCCTGCGCGCGCCGCGCAGGCGGGTGATCGTCGCGAAGCGCTCCTCCGCGTAGGGCAGGGAGACTTCTCGCAGGTACCGGGCCAGGCGCTCCTCCCCTTGGGCCTCCATGGCGGCGATGAGGCCGCGCACATCATCAGGGTGGCGGTTCTGGCTCATCTTCGCCTTGCCGCGCACCGTCGTCGCCTCAACGCTCACGGCGACGATCGCCCGCGACATCCGCTGGAGCTTGTCCCGTCCGACGGCGCTCAGGGTGCCGCCATCGCCCATGGCCTCGGTGAGCCGCACGGCGGCCTCCAGGGCCGCGTCGGGACTGGGGTCAACGCGGACCCGCCCGCTGACGTGAAGCGTGATGTAGTCCCAGGTGGGGACGTTCGGCATGACCGCGTTGGTGGCGTACATGCTCGGGGAGACGTAGGCGTCGGCCTCGTCGAGGATGACGAGCCCGGTGGGTTGCGCGAGGGGCTCGGCGGCCTGGGGGTTGTTCCTCACCAGGTGGGTGACGAGGGCGCCCGCGGCGTCGTCGTAGTAAAAGGGGACGAGAGTGGCCTCAGGGCCGTGGTCGTGGACGGTGACGAGGTTGCCCCGGCGCGGCGAGGTCAGGAGCCGACGGGTGTAGTCCTCGGGCAGCTCGAAGTGCTGGGCGACGTACATGCGGCTCAGGCTAGGGACGGGGGGCGGGGGTGTCGAGGAGCGCCACGATCTGGTCCGCACAGTCCGCCGGCTCCCGCTCCGAGGTGTCGATGACGACGCCGGTAACCCGCCGGCAGCGCGCCTCGCGCTCGCGCAGCATCTGGGTGAACTCGTGGTGGATGGTGCCCAGGGCCACCGAGCGCGGGGCGTCGAGGCCGTTGCGGGTGGCCAGGCGCCGCACGGAGGCGGTCAGGCCGACGACGGCGCCCCCGTGCCCGGGCAGGGCGGCCAGGGCGGCCCTGACGCGCTCGGATCCCAGGCAGCCCGATCCCAGGGCGAGGATGCCGCCGGAGGCGCGGGCGGCCTCGATGAGCCCGAGGGCGACCGACTCCTCAACGCGCCGGTACTCGGCTTCCGGGGTGGCCACGAGCGCGAGCTCCTCCTCGGTGCCGAGCCGGGCGGCGGTCTGGGCGCCGAGGTCCAGGCAGGGCGCGCCCAGCAGCCCGGCGAGGGCGCGGGCGACGGTGGTGCAGCCGGCGCCGGGCGGGCCGATGAGGGCGATCGCCGTCGCGCCGCTCATGCGGCTCCCTCCGGGCTCGCGGTCACGGCGCGGTGGGCCGCCTCGAGCTCGCCCGGGGTGGGCTCGACGCCCCTGATGGGCCGCAGCGGACCGAAGCGGTCTTCGACGAGCACCATGCGCAGCCGTCCGGCGCGGTTCTTCTTGTCCGAGCGCATCGCCGCGCGCAGGTCGTCCCAGCGCTCAGCGCCGTCGGGGAAGGCCACCGGCAGGCCGACCGCCTCCAGGGCCTCGCGGTGGCGGGCGAGGCCCTTGCCGCTCAGCAGTCCCCTCCGGTGGGCGATCTCGGCGGCGAAGACGCATCCGACTGCCACGGCCTCGCCGTGGCGCCACGCGTAGTCGGTGATCCGCTCGATGGCGTGGCCGTAGGTGTGCCCGTAGTTGAGGATCTCGCGCAGCCCGGACTCGGTGAGGTCCTGGGCCACGACGGCGGCCTTGACCAGGACCGCCCGGCGCACGAGCTCGGCCAGGACGGGCGCGTCCGAGCGCAGGCAGGCGGCCGGGTCGGCCTCGACGAGCCGCAGGATCTCCTCGTCCTGGATGAGCCCGCATTTGATGACCTCACCGAGCCCGGCGCGCAGTTCGTCGAGCGGGAGGCCGGCCAGGATGCCGAGGTCGGCGACCACGGCGCTGGGCGTGTGGAAGGCCCCCACGAGGTTCTTGCCGGCGGCGGTGTCAATGCCGGTCTTCCCGCCAACGGCGGCGTCGACCATGGCCAGGAGGGTGGTGGGCGCCTGGACGACGGGGATGCCCCGCAGCCAGGTGGCCGCGGCGAAGCCGGCGAGGTCCGTGGTCGCCCCACCGCCAACGCCGATGAGGCAGCCGTCGCGGCCCAGCCCCGCCCGCCCGAGGTGCTCCCAGATGGAGGACAGCACGTCGGCGCGTTTGGAGGCCTCCCCGTCGGGGACCTCGATGAGGGCCGTCCGCAGGCCGGCCGCGTGGAGGTCCCCGGCCAGTCTCCCGGCGGCCTGGGCGAGGACGCCGGGGTGGATGATCCCGACGCCGCCCGCGCCCTGGCCCGGTGAGGCGAGGACCGCCCTCGTCACCCGAGGGGCGAGGAGCCCACGCCCGATGACGACGTCATAACCCCGCGCCCCGGGGACGTGGACGGTGGTGGCGCCCTCAGGGTCCTCGGTCACGCGGGGGCCGGCGGGCCGCCGAGGCTCGGGGCCGGCGGGCACCTCGGGCGACGGCTCCCGGCGAGCGGGCGCGTGAGAGAGGATGCCCGCATGGGCCAGTCCCCGGGCGGTGGCTGCCGGCGTCGCCCCGAGGGAGACGAGCACGAGGGCGGCCACCTGGGCCGGGCTGAGCCCATCGGTGGGTACGGTGACGGTGGCGATCTCCTCGTAAAGGGGACGGCGTTCGGCGTCGAGCGCCTCCATGCGCGCCAGCACGCCGGTCAGCGCCCCCTGGCAGGCCCGCACCGCGGTGAGGGCCGCGTCGGAGTCCGATCCGGGGCTGATGAGGGGGCGGCCCTCCCCGCTGCCGACGTGCTGGGCGGCGGTGGCGGGCCGGGCGGAGAGGTAGACGACGGTGTGGTGCCGCAGCATCTCGCGGTTCTCCGGGCGCAGGACGCCGCCGCCGCCCAAGGCGACGATCCCGTGGGCCGCGCCGAGGGACTCCAGGACTTCCCGCAGCGCGCGGGTCTCGCGGTCGCGGAAGCCCTCCTCGCCCTCAGCGGTGAAGATCTCGGGGATGGTCATGCGCGCCCGGCGCCGGATCTCGGCGTCGGTGTCGGTCACCTGAATGCCCAGGGCGGCGGCGAGGAGGCGGGCGACCGTCGTCTTGCCCGCGCCCGGCAGGCCGACCAGCACCAGCGGCAGGCGCTCCCGGTTGATGATCGCCGTGGCGGCGGGGTCCGTGCGGTTGTGGCTCATGCGGGTCTCCTCATCGGTGGTTCCCGGTGGCGCCGCCCGGCGCCCGCGGTGGATCGGTCGGGGCTCAGGCGGTCCAGTGGGTCCGCTCGGCGATACGCTCGGTGTAGGCGCGCAGGTTCCTGGCGCACTCGGTCACCGAGTCGCCACCCGTCTTGTCCAGGAGGGCCTGGGCGAGGACGAGGGCGGTGGCCGCCTGGGCGATGACGGCCCCGGGCACCACCGCAGTGGTGTCTGATCGCTGGTGGAGGCCGGTGGCGGGCTCCCCCGTGGCCAGGTCCACGCTGCGCAGGGCTCGGGGGACGGTGGAGATCGGCTTGTAGGCGGCCCGCACGCGGATCGGGGAGCCGTTGCTCATGCCGCCCTCGATGCCCCCGGCCCGGTTGGAGGCGCGGGTGACGGCGCCGTCGGCGAAGGCGAGGATCTCATCGTGGGCCCGGCTGCCGGGCAGCGCGGCGGTCTCGAAGCCGTCCCCGATCTCCACGCCCTTGACGGCCTGGATGCTCATGAGCTCGCCGGCGAGCCGGGCGTCGAGGCGTGATCCGGCGACGGTGTGCGTGCCCAGGCCGATGGGGACGCCGGTGGCGATGACCTCGACCACTCCCCCGAGGGTGTCCCCGTCCTTGCGCGCGGCGTCGATGCGCTCGACCATGGCCGCGCTCGTGGCCGGGTCGACGCAGCGCACGGGGTCGGCGTCGAGGCGCTCGGTGTCCTCGGGCGTGGGTGTGGGCGCGCCGGCCGGCAGACGGACCTCCCCGATGCGCACCACGTGGCTGACGAGCCTGATGCCGGCGATCTGCTCGAGGATGGCCTCGGCGACGGCGCCCAGCGCCACCCGCGCGGCGGTCTCGCGCGCTGAGGCCCTCTCCAGGACGGGCCGGGCGTCGGGGAGATCGTACTTGAGGGCGCCCGGGAGGTCGGCGTGCCCGGGGCGCGGGCGCGTCAGGGGCCGGTTGCGGGCGATCTCGCGCTCATCGCCGGTGCCGGCGTCGATGAGCAGGTCCTCGGCGGCGACGGGGTCGGCGCTCATGACGGTGCGCCACTTGGGCCACTCGGAGTTCCCGATCCGCAGGGCGATGGGGCTGCCGATGGTCACACCGTGGCGGATGCCCCCGATGACGCTCAGCTCATCGCGCTCGAAGCGCTGGCGGGCACCGCGGCCATGGCCGAGCCGGCGCCGGGCCAGAGCGGAGCCGATCCGCGCGCTGGTGATGGCCACGCCCGCGGGCGCGCCCTCCATGAGCGCGGTCAACGCCTCGCCGTGGGACTCGCCGGCAGTCATCCATCGCAGCATGGGTGGATCATCGCACAGGGTCGGCGCCGGCGCGCGGTCACCGAGTGCCAAGCGCGCCCATCAGGGCCCCGCGCATGGCGCTGGCATCCGGCGAGCGGCCGGTCATGAGACGGACCTGGGCCACCGCCTGGTGCAGGAGCATGAGCCAGCCGGGCGCGATCGCGCCTCCGGCTCCGCTCCAGGCGCGGGCCAGGGCGGTGGGCCAGGGCGCGTAGACGACGTCGAGGAGGACGGCCTCGCGCCGGGTGCCACCGCGGGCATCGAGCGCCTGGGCGAGCGGTTCAGCGAGGGTGTCTGACGCGCCCCGGGGCAGGGTGGAGACCACGAGATCGGCCCCGGCGGCGGCCTGGGCGACGACGGCGTCGGAGGCGGGCTCCCCGGGCCGCCAGGTGAGGGCCTGGATCTCCAGGCCCATGCGATGGGCGGCGACGAGCGCGCGGCCCGGGCCCGCGTGGCGGCGGGCGGCCACCGTGATGCCATGGGCGCCGAACTCGGGGAGCGCGGCGAGGGCAGAGCAGGCCGTGGCCCCCGAGCCGAGGACGAGCGCGGTGGGCGCCGGACGGCCCGCGCCCCTGGAGGGGGCCGCGGCGCGGGCCGCGCTCCCATGGTTTTCGCGCGCCTCCCTCAGCGCGCCGGAGATGCCGGCCACATCGGTGTTGAAGCCCGCCAGAAGGGCGGGACCGGAGCCGGAGCGCTGGGCGACGACGGTGTTGACCGCCCCGACCACCTGGGCGAGAGGATCGATGAGGTCGAGCATCGGCATGATGGCCTGCTTGTGGGGCATCGTCACCGACAGCCCCGCCCAGGCGGGCTCCACGCCCGCGGGGGCGCGCAGGGCGTCGACGAGGCCGGCCAACTCGCCGGGCGCTACCCGGAGCGCCTCATAGGACCAGTCGGCCAGGCCGAAGCCCTCATAGGCGGCGCGGTGGAGCGCGGGGGACAGCGAATGGGCGATGGGATCGCCGATGACTGCCGCCCGGTGGGCGGGCGCGGGCGGCGCGCCCGCGGGGCTGTCGATGCGTGTCATCGGGTCAGCGGCCCTCCTCATGCCCGCCCAGCGCCCACCTGGTGGCCCGGCTCAGCGGGCCGAAGCCGGCTTCGGGGTGGCGGTGGCGGAGCTGCCGTTGCACACATCCGGGTTGGCCTGGCAGAAGGCGGTGAGTTTCTTGGTGTTCTCATCCTGCTCTTGCTTCGTCTTGGCGAAGAGCGTCTCCCCAGTGTTGAGGTCAACGGTGACGAAGTAGAGCCAGCCGCCCTCCTCCGGACTGGCGACGGCCTTGAGGGCCGCCTCGCCGGGGCTGCCGATCGGGGTCGGGGGCAGGCCCGTGTTCCGGTAGGTGTTGTAGGGGTTGGAGGCGTCGGCGACCTCTTCCTTGGAGGGCACGCCGCCGGTGCGCCCGAGCCCGTAGAGGATGGTGGAGTCCATCTCAAGCCGGCCGCCGGTCTCGGCGTCGGTCTGCGTCAGGCGGTTCTCCACGACGCGGGCGACCTTCCTGAAGTTCTTCTGGCTTCCGGCCTCCCTCTCGACGATGGAGGCCTTGATGAGGGCGTCCTCGTACGTCGCGGGATCGAAGCCCAGCTTTTGGAGGCGAGCGGCCGTGGCGGTGACCATCCTGGCGAAGACCTGCGTGACGGTCTCGCCCTCCTTAAGGTCGTACGTGCCCGGGGCGAGCCAGCCCTCGACGTTCCCCTTCGCAACCTCGGGCAAGCCGATGCCCTTGAGATCCTTGTAGGCGGCGTCAACGTCTTCCGCGCTAACCCGCATGACGCTCATGACCTTCTCCTTGACCTGGTCCTTGGTGAATCCCTCGGGGATGGTCAGGGAGTGGTCGGCTCGGGAGGCCGGGTCGAGCAGGGCGGCCACGGCGGAAGCTCCGGACATCTTCTCCTTGAGCGTGTAGGTGCCGGGCTGGATGTTGGCAGACTCCGAGTTGGCCTTGAACGCGTCGATGAAGGCCTTCGGGGACGCGACGACGTCGTTCTTGTACAGCAGATCGGCGATGATCTGGCCCGAGGCGCCTTGGGGGATCTCTACGACCACCGAGCCCTCGCCCTCACCCGGGTAGTCCGTCGCGGCGGAGTTCTGCGCGTGAACTCCGTGCAGCACCCCGTATCCCCAGTAGGCGCCCGCGCCCGCGCCGGCCACGACAACGCTGAGGATAAGCGCGGTGAGCACACGACGGCGGAAGCGGCGCCTCTTGCGCGCCTTCTCGCGCCGGGCCTTGCCGCGCCTGGACGGTGGCTCGGCAGCCAGCGGGTCATCGGAGGTGATGCCGATCTGCTCGAAGAGGTCGTCCTGGCTCATCGCGAATCTCTCCTGGTCGGGGTGACGGTCTCACCGATCGGCGAGCCCGTGGAACGCTCGGCCTCCAGGGCCTGGTTGAGGATGACCACGGCGGCCGCCTGGTCGACGACGCCCCGGAAATCCTTCTCATGGCGCCCGCTGGCGTGGAGCGCCTGATGCGCCGACACCGTGGAGAGCCGCTCGTCGACGAGCCTGACCATCACAGGCGAGATGGCCCGCGCGAGAGCGCTCGCCCAGTCCCTCGCGTCACGCGTGGACGGGGTCCGCTTGCCCCCAAGGGAGACGGGCAAGCCCACAATAGCCTCAATGGCCCCGTGCTCGGCGACCAGTTCGGCCGCCTCATCAATGTCGCCGCCGTAACGATCCCGCTTGAGCGTGACCACCGGAATGGCCAGGATCGCCTCGGCGTCGCACCTGGCGACCCCGATCCTGGCCTTGCCGACGTCGAACGCCAGGCGGACTCCGCTGCGCATGGCTCCCCCTGGGCTCAGGCGCCCAGGGCCTGGGTGATGGCGGTCATCGCCTCGGGGATGGCGGCGACGTTCTGGCCACCGCCCTGGGCGAGGTCCGGCTTGCCGCCGCCTCCGCCACCGAGGGCCTTGGCGGCCGCCTTGACGAGGTCCCCCGCCCTGGCGCCGGCGTCACGGGCGGCGGCGTTGGTGGCCACAACGATGACGGGGCGCTCACCTGACACCCCGGCGGCCACGATCACCGTCGGCTCCGCCTCACCGAGGCGCTCGCGGGCGTCGAGGACGAGGGAGCGCAGGAGGTCGGCGTTGGACACCGCGCCGAGGTCGGCGGCGGCCAGGCGATAGGCGCCCACGCGCCGCGCACCGTTGATCACCTCGGCGGCCCGGGCCGCCATCGCGGCCTGCTCGGCGGCGGCCAGGCGCTTCTCGGCGTCCTTGAGGCGGCCCATGAGGGACTCGATGCGCTCGGGCAACTCCTCGGGACGCCCGCCGATCATGGTGGACAACTGGGAGACGAGCGCGTGCTCCTTGGCCTGGAATCCGTACGCACCATCCCCCACGAGGGCGTCGATGCGCCGCACGCCCGAGCCGATGGAGGACTCGCCCAGGATGGCGATGCGCCCGATGCGCCCGGTGGTGGGCACATGGGTGCCGCCGCACAGTTCGCGGTCGAAGTTGTCGCCGATGGTGACGACGCGGACCTCGGCGCCGTACTTCTCACCGAACAGGGCGATGGCGCCGGAGGCCTTGGCGTCCTCAAGGCTCATGGTCTCAGTGCGGACCAGGAGGTCCTCGGCGAGCTTCTCGTTGACGAGGGCCTCGATGTCATTGACCTGCCCGGTGGTCAGCGCCGTGTTGTGGGAGAAGTCGAAGCGCAGCCGGGAGGGCGAGTTCTCCGACCCGGCCTGCTCGGAGTCCGGGGCGACGGTGCGGCGCAGCCCGGCGTACACCATGTGGGTGGAGGTGTGGGCCCGGGCGATGGCCAGCCGCCGCTCGGCGTCGATCTCGGCGTAGGCCCTCTCCCCCACGGCGATGGTGCCCTCGGTGAGGGTGCCCCGGTGGACGAACAGGCCGCGGATGGGGGCCTGGACGTCGCCGACCTCAACGATGCCGCCACCGGCCAGGCGGATGACGCCGTGGTCGGCGAGCTGGCCGCCCATCTCGGCGTAGAAGGGGGTGCGGTCCAGGACCACCTCGACCTGCGCCGGGGCGGTGGCCACCACCTCGGGCCGGCCGTCGAGCAGGAGACCGGCGACGGTGGCCTCGGCGGAGGCCTCGGTGTAGCCGAGGAACTCCGATCCCCCTCCCATGGAGCGCTCGATGTCCTGGAAGAGGCGGACGTCGATGTGCCCGGTCTTCTTGGCGCGGGCGTCGGCGCGGGCGCGCTCCTTCTGCTCATCCATGAGCGAGCGGAAGGCGGCCTCATCGACATCGACGCCCTGCTCGGCGGCCATTTCCAGGGTCAGGTCGATGGGGAAGCCGTAGGTGTCGTGCAACTCGAAGGCGTCCTGCCCGCTCACCAGGGGCCGCGCGCCGGCCGTGGACGCTCGCTCGCGGGCCCGTCCGACGGCGGTGTCCAGGATGGTGGTTCCGGAGGTGAGGGTGCGGCGGAAGGCTTCCTCCTCGCCGTAGGCGACCTCCGAGATGGTCCCCCAGCGCTCCTCGAGCTCGGGGTAGGACAGCCTCATGACGTCCTTGGAGGCCGTCAGGAGGGTGGGCAGGGAGGCCTCGTCGACGCCGAGCAGGCGCATGGAGCGCACGGCGCGGCGGATGAGCCGGCGCAGGACATAACCACGGCCGTCGTTGCCGGGGCGCACGCCATCGCCGATGAGCATGAGGGCGCTGCGGACGTGGTCGGCCACAACACGCATGCGCACGTCGTCCAGGTAGGCCGCCCCGGCCTCCGGGCCGGCGGCTCCCCGGCCGTAAGCGCGCCCGCTCATCGCCTCAGCGGCGGCGATGACGGGGTAGACCTCGTCGATCTCGTACATGTTGGGCTTGTCCTGGAGGAGGAAGGCGATGCGCTCCAGCCCGGCGCCGGTGTCGATGGCGGTGGAGTCGAGCTCGCCGACAAGCTCGAAGTCATGACCCTCGCCCTCCCCACGGACGAACTCGTCGAAGACGAGGTTCCAGATCTCCAGGAAGCGGTCGCCGGCGGTGTCCGCCTCGGGGCCGCCGTCGGGGCCGTAGGCCGGGCCGCGGTCGTAGTGGATCTCGCAGCAGGCGCCGGCGGGGCCGGGCTGGCCCGTGGACCAGGAGATCTCCGCGAAGGGGAGTTTCTGCACGTGGAGGGGGTCAACGCCGATGGTCTTGGTGAGGTAATCCCAGGAGACCTCGTCCTTCTCCCAGATGGTCATCCACAGGCGGTCGCCGTCCAGGCCGTACCCCCCGGCGCTCGTAGGCGTGGTCAACAGCTCCCAGGCGTACTGGATCGCCCCCTCCTTGAAGTAGTCGCCGAAGGAGAAGTTGCCGTTCATCTGGAAGAACGTGCCGTGGCGAGTGGTTCGGCCGACGTTGTCGATGTCGTTGGTGCGGATGCACTTCTGCACGCTGGCGGCCCTGGGCCAGGGCGCCGGCTCGGTGCCCAGGATGTAGGGGATGAAGGGAACCATGCCCGCCACGGTGAACAGGATGGACGGGTCGGGCGAGATGAGGGGCACCGACGGCCGGATCTCGTGATCCTTGGAGGCGAAGAAGTCGAGCCAGCGGGAGCGGATCTCGGAGGTGCGCATAGGGGTCCTCGTGCTCGGGGGTGATCGGTGCCCCCGCGGGTAGGTGGAGCGGGGACGTGGTTGGTTCCGGCCTGACCGGCCCGGGCCCTTCGGCCGAGGGCGGTCGGAGGACCGGGTTGTGCCCAGGAGCGAGCCTACCCCTGGAACGCGGGGTGCCCCGCACCGGCAGTCCGGCGCGGGGCACCCCGCACTGGGCGGGCCAGCGGGCCCGATCGGCTCAGCGGGAGTAGTACTCGACGACCATCTGAACGTCGCAGGTCACCGGGACCTCGTCACGCTTGGGGCGGCGCACCAGGGTGGCGGAGAGCTTCTCGAGGTCCACCTTGAGGTACTCCGGGACAGTCGGGAGGACGTCACGGTGCACGCCGGCGGCGGCGGCCTGGAAGGGCACCATGACCTGGGAGCGGCTGCGGACCTGGATGGTCTGGCCGGGGCGCACGCGGTAGGAGGGCCGGTCCACGACCTTGCCGTCGACGACGATGTGGCGGTGCACGACGGCCTGGCGGGCCTGGGCGATCGTGCGGGCGATGCCGGCGCGCAGGACGAGGGCGTCCAGGCGCATCTCGAGCAACTCGACGAGGGACTCACCGGTCAGGCCCTTCTCGCGGCGGGCCTCCTCGAAGACGCGCTGGAGCTGAGCCTCGCGGATGCCGTACTGGGCGCGCAGGCGCTGCTTCTCCTTGAGGCGGACGGCGTAGTCAGACTCGGTGCGGCGGCGGGCGCGGCCGTGCTCGCCGGGGCCGTAGGGGCGCTTCTCGAAGTAGCGCACGGCCTTGGGGGTCAGCGGGATGCCGAGGGCGCGCGAGAGGCGCACCTGGCGGCGGGATCGGGAGGAGCTCATGCTCGTCTCTTCTTCCTGTCGGAGTGATCGCACGCCACGGGCGGGTGCTCGCGGCGCGGGGTCAGCCACGTGAGCGGGCCAGGACCCCAGGGGGTGCCGCGCACGGTACGCGCCCGCGCGACGGCGACCCAGGAACACTAGCGGTTGGCGCTCGCCGCGGCGAGCCATGACCGGCCCGTGTGACCGGTTCCTCAGGCTCCGCCGCGCTCCTGGCCCCCGGTGCGGTCCGCCTGCCGGCGCAGGCGCTCCTTGAGCAGCATGGTGAGCATGACGCACACGAGGAAGATGTTGAACAGGACGGTTCCGGCCGTGGGGCTCAGGGCGGCGGCCGCCCGGGCGCCCAGGGGTGCGGACACGACGGCTGCCGCGCCGACGAGCAGGCCCACGCGCAGGTCCACCACGGAGTGACGCAGGTTCGACCAGGTGCCGACCATCGCGGTGGGGATCATGATGAGCAGGGAGGTTCCGCGAGCCAGGAGGTCGCCGACGCCGACGACGAGCTGCAAGCCGGGCACGATGACACCGCCGCCTCCTACGCCGACCAGGCCGGCCAGGATCCCCGCCACCAGCCCGACGGCGACCAGGCCGATGGCGCCCACCGGGTCGAGGACGAGCGCGGCCTCGCGCACGGGAGAGCGCAACTGCTGGGAGATGATGACGCTGAGGGTGAATCCGACGAAGACCCACGGCAGGACCGCGCGGGGCAGGCGCCGCAGCAGCCATGTCCCCAGTCGCGCCCCGGCCAGTGAGCCCACGCTCACGATGGCGAAGGCCTCAAGGGAGACCTGGCCGCACTGGGCGTAGGAGACAGTGCCGACGGCGGCGGTGACGACGATGGCGGCCAGTGAGGTGGCGGCCGCGCGACGCTGGTCCATGTGCAGGACACTCATGAGCGCGGGCACGATGACGAGGCCGCCGCCGACGCCGAACAGGCCGGCGAGGAACCCGGACGCCAGGCCCGTGGCGAGCACGAGCAGCGCGACGCGCGCGGGCGGGCGGGCGGCGGGCACGCGGGCGCTCATCGGCCAGGCCCGTCGTCGCCGAGGATGCGGCGCACGGCCTCAAGGCGGGTCGCGATCTGCTTCTCGAAGCCGTTGCCCGTGGGCTCGTAGTAGCGCCTCCCGTCGAGATCGTCAGGCAGGTACTGCTGGGCGACGACGGCGTGCGGGAAGTCGTGGGGGTAGCGGTAGCCCTCGCCGTGCCCGAGCCCGGAGGCGCCCGCGTAGTGCGCGTCGCGCAAGTGGGCGGGCACGGCGCTGCCCTTGCCGGCGCGCACGTCCGCGATGGCGGAGTCGATGGCGGTGATGACCGCGTTGGACTTCGGCGCGGTGGCCACGGCGAGCGCCGCCTCGGCGAGGACGATGCGGGCCTCGGGCATCCCGATCATGGCGACCGCCTGCTGCGCCGCCACCGCGGTGGCCAGGACCCCGGGATCGGCCAGCCCGACGTCCTCCGCCGCGTGGATGACGATGCGCCGGGCGATGAAGCGCGGGTCCTCCCCCGCGGCGATCATGCGGGCCAGGTAGTGCAGGGCGGCGTCGGGATCCGATCCGCGCATGGACTTGATGAAGGCGCTGGTCACGTCGTAGTGCTGGTCGCCGGCGCGGTCGTAGCGCACGGCGGCGATGTCGGCGGCGCGCTCGACGTCGGCCAGCCCCACCACCGGCGGCCCACCATCCTCGGGGGCGCCGGCGCCCGGCGGCCGGGCCGCGAGGACGGCGCCGGCGGCCGCCTCAAGCACGGTGAGCGACTTGCGCGCGTCCGATCCGGCCATGCGCACGATCTGCTCCCGCGCGTCGTCGTCGAGCGCCACCGCCCCCGCGAGCCCCCGCTCATCGGTGACCGCCCGGGACACCAGGGCGCGGATGTCATGGGGCCCGAGCGGGTGGAGGGTCAGCAGCAGCGACCGGGACAGCAGCGGTGAGACCACGGAGAACGAGGGATTCTCAGTGGTGGCCGCCACGAGGGTCACCCATCGGTTCTCCACGCTGGGCAGCAGGGCGTCCTGCTGGGACTTGGAGAAGCGGTGGACCTCGTCGATGAAGAGCACCGTCTCCTCCCCCGAGGCCGCCAGGCGCCTCCTAGCATCGGCGACCACGGCGCGCACGTCCTTGACGCCGGCGGTGACCGCGGAGAGCTCGACGAAGCGCCGGCCAGAGCCGCGCGCCACGAGGTAGGCGAGCGTGGTCTTGCCCGTTCCCGGGGGGCCCCAGAGGATGACGCTCGACACGCCCGCGCCACCCGAGCCACCGGCCGGCTCGACGAGCCGGCGCAGCGGGGAGCCCGGACCGAGCAAGTGCCCCTGGCCCAGAACCTCGTTGAGATCGCGCGGCCTCATGCGCACGGCGAGCGGCGCGCGCGCGTCGGAGGGCAGGCCCGCCTCATCGGTGCCGGCAGCGTCGAACAGGTCCACGGGGTGACCCTATCCTCATCCGGGCCCCGCCCCCGGGCGCGCGAGCCGGTTCCATCGGTGGAACAATGCCGCCATGCTCTCCTGGCTCGCCCGCCGCATAGTCAAGGACGCCTGGTTCGTCGTCGCGACCTGGGCCGTCATCGCCTTCGTGCTGCTCACCCCCGCGCTCGGCGGTGCCGGCATCGATGGGCTCTTCAACCGCCTCGGACCCACCAAGACCTCCATCGACGGTTCCCAGAGCGCTCAGGGCCAGTCCATCTACTCCGCGCTCCAGGGCGACGGGGTGGCGGTCACTCTGCAGGTGAGGGGCCTCGACCTCGACACCCAGATCGACGCGGTCGCGACCGCCCTGGCACCGGTCCACGCCGACCTCAACGACCTCGTCGGCGAAGTGAACGTGGCCGACCCGTTCGTCGTGCCGGACCCCCTGGGGAACAAGGGGGTCCAGGCCTTCATCGCCCAGGACCACAGTGGCTTCCTGATGTTCGTGACCGTCAACCCCAACGGCCGCGAGATCGCCTCCCCCGATGACACCGCCTACGCCCGCAAACTCCAGCGCGATGTCCAACGCGTCACGGACCGTCTGCGCCGCGTGCCCGACGACCTGCGCCAGATCGCGCCGGGGGTCAGCGGCATCGTCACCACGGACGCCCTCGTGTCGGAGGCGGTCAACGACCAGGCCGCGGCCGATCTCGCGCGCGGGGAGGCCCTCGCCCTGCCCGCGGCGCTCATCCTCATGGTCCTGGTCTTCGGGGGCTTCCTCGTGGCGGGCATGCCGCTGCTCGGCGGGATCACCTCGATCGTCTCGAGCCTGGGCGTGCTCTGGCTCGCGAGCCTCATGGTGGATCTGGGAGGGCTGGAGGTCACGGTCATCACGATGATCGGCCTGGGCCTGTCGATCAACAACGCCCTGCTCATGACCGTCCGCTTCCGCGAGGAGCTCGGACTCGGGCGCGCCGATCCGCGGGCGACCGCGCCCCCCGCCGCCCGCAGCCGACGGCGCCGCACCGGGCGCCGCGACCCGCTCATCGCCGAGGCCATGGAGCGCACGATGCTCACGGCCGGGCGAACGGTGCTCGTGACCACCGCAGCGGTGGCGCTGCCGCTGGCGGCGCTGGTGTCCGTGGGCGCCCCCTCACTGCGGGTGACGGCGATCGCGGGGGCGGTCGTCGTGGCGCTGGCCGCACTGTCGGCGATCACGCTCGTCCCCGCCGCGCTCGTCCTGCTCCACGGATTCATGTCCAGGCCCCCATTGCTCAGCCGGGTGCCGGTGCTGCGCGCCCTCGTCCACCCGGTCGACGGCTCCTCCCGCGACGACGGCGCCTTCGCGGCGCTCGCGCGCGGGGCGCAGGCCCGCCCCTGGCCGGTCCTGGCAGCCTGTGCGGCCCTCCTGGCACTGCTGGCGTGGCCGCTGGCGCACTTGCACCCACTGGTCTCCGATCGCGAGCTCCTCCCCCCTAATGCCGACCAGCGGGTGTACCAGCGCGTCCTGGAGGAGCAGTACCCCAACCTCGCCGCCACCGATGCCGTGCTCATCATGCAGGCCACCGGGGATTCCGCGAAGTCGTTCATCGACGAGCAGGTGGCCCACGCGCCCGGGGTGTCCAGCGTGACGCAGACCAAGGCGGGCCAGTACACGGTGGCCTACCTCAGTTTGGAGGGCTCAGCATCATCGCTTTCCGCCGAGAGGGCCGTCGCGGCGGTCCGCGCGCTCAACCCGCCGGCGGACACATGGGTGACCGGCAAGGCGGCGACGCAGGTGGACTTCCGCTCCGCCCTCGTGGGCGCGCTGCCGATCATGATCGTCATCGGCATGGGCGCGGCCATGCTCCTCATGCTCCTCATGACGGGATCGCTCATCATCCCGTTGCTGGCGCTCCTGACCACGGCCCTGTCCCTGGCGGCCTCCCTGGGCGCGGCGACCCTCCTGATCCAGGACGGCCACCTGGCGGGCGCCCTGGGTGTGACGCCGATCGGCGGCGTGGAGGGCTACGCCGTCGCCACGGCGCTCGCCCTGGGGGCCGGGCTCGCCATGAGCCGGGAGCTCATCGTCCTGACGCGCATGAGGGACCGCAGGGCGCGCGGTGAGCGGGGCGACGCCGTGGTCGCGGCCGGCCTGCAGGGCACCGGGAGGATCCTCTCGGTGGCCGGAGCGGTCCTCCTGGTGGTCCTCGTCAGCTTCACCACCGGCAGGCTCATCGCGATCAAGGAGGTGAGCCTCATCCTGGCGCTCATGGTCGTCATCGACGCGGTGATCGTGCGCCTCCTCCTGTTCCCCGCGGCGATGAGCCTGCTGGGCCCGCGCGCCTGGTGGGCTCCGCCCTCCCTGCGGCGCTGGGCGGGCGTCAGGGCGGGCGGCGGCTCGTGGGCGCCGGAGCAGAGCGCTGACGCCCACGAGACCGAGGGCGCCGGGGCGACCGGGGATGCTCGAGAGCCCGGCGCCTGCGATGAGTCAGGGGCCGCCGAGTCAGGGGCCGCCGAGTAGGACGACGGCGCGGGAGCCGTCGCGGGGCGATTCGGCGCCCGCGTCAGATGAGGCCGGGGTCTCCCGAGCCCTGGCGCACGACCTCGGGGACATCCGACGTGAGGTCCACGACCGTCGTCGGCTCGACCGAGGCGACCTCGCCCTCGATGACGACGTCGATGAGGTGCCCGAGGCCCTCCTCGACCTCCCAGCCGTGCGACTCGGGAACGGTCCTGCCCGGCCGGATGAGGGTGGAGGAGAGGATCGGCGCGCCGAACTCGGCGACGAGGGCCTGGGCCACGGGGTGGTCGGGGATGCGCACGCCCAAGGTGTGCTTCTTGGCGTGGAGGGTCATCCGGGGCACCTCCTTGGTGCCCTTGAGGATGAAGGTCCAGGGGCCGGGGGTGAGCCGCTTGATAAGGCGGAACGCGTTGTTGCCGACGATCGCCAACGGGCCGACCTGGGCGAAGTCGGCGCACACGAAGGTGAAGTTGTGCTTGTCATCGAGCTGGCGGATGGCGCGGATCCGGTCCAGGCCCTCCTTGTTGCCGGGCGCGCAGGCCAGGGCGTAGCCGGAGTCGGTCGGATAGGCGACGAGGGCGCCGGAGCGGAGCCGCTCAACGACCTTCGTGATGAGACGGGCCTGGGGGTTGACCGGGTGCAACTCGATGTAGCGCGACATGTGACCATTGTGCTCCTCCCCCATCCGATCCGGGGCGGATCCGGGCGGGAGGAGCCGACGAAGCATCGCATGAATCGAATTGCATATACGCGCGGGTTGATATAAAATTCCTCGTATGCGGCAGGTTGTGGTGCTTGAGGAGGACTCAGCGGTCATCCGTCTGTTCAAGGCGCTGGCGAATCCCGTTCGGGCCACGATCATCCATCGCCTGACCCAGGGCAGCGCAGATGTCACCGAGCTCGTCGAGCTCACCGGCGTCTCCCAGCCCCTCGTCTCCCACCACCTGCGAGTCCTTCGCGAGGCGCATCTCGTCGAGGCGCGGCGCGACGGCAGGCGGCAGAGCTACTCGATCATCGATGAGCACGTCGCCCACATCGTTCTCGACGCCATCAAGCACACCAAGGAGCATGACCATGACTGCCACCATTGAGCACCGTCCCGCTGAGGCCCACAACCACACCCACGGCCCCGACTGCGGCCACCTCGCCGTCATCCACGGGGACCACGTCGACTACATCCACGACGGCCACGCCCACCGCGAGGACGGCGGCCACTACGACGAGTGCGCCGCGTGCCAGTGCGAGCACTGCTCGGATGCCTGCGCCGTGTGCGAGTGCGCGGACTGCGCCTGCCCCACCTGCAACCACAACACCTGCCAGTGCGAGCACTGCTCGGACTCCTGCTCCT
Source organism: Actinomyces sp. zg328 (assembly GCF_009829635.1). NCBI lineage: Bacteria > Bacillati > Actinomycetota > Actinomycetes > Actinomycetales > Actinomycetaceae > Actinomyces > Actinomyces sp. zg328. Next base: position 3,471 of record NZ_VWPE01000020.1, on the reverse strand, counting down.
CGTGCGCCTGCGCGGACTGCGCCTGCCCCACCTGCGCCCACGCGGCCTGAGGACGGCTTCTCGCCCACCGCATGTCAAACCGCGGCGGGCGGCGCGAATTCGCGCCGCCCGCCGCGGTTCTCCGCGTGGGGATCCTCCTCAGGTCAGTCCTTGTCGCCGGGGACGGCGTCGACACCGGCCTCCTTGCGCTGCTCTGCGGTAATCGGCGCGGGGGCCTCGGTCAGGGGGTCGTAGCCGCCCCCGGACTTGGGGAAGGCGATGACATCGCGGATCGACTCGGCCTTGGTGAGCAGGGAGACGATGCGGTCCCAGCCGAAGGCGATACCGCCGTGCGGCGGGGCGCCGAACTTGAACGCGTCGAGCAGGAAGCCGAACTTCTCGTGGGCCTCCGCCTCCCCGATGCCCATGACCTTGAAGACCCGCTCCTGGACGTCGGGGCGGTGGATACGGATGGACCCGCCGCCGATCTCGTTGCCGTTGCACACGATGTCATAGGCGTAGGCCAGGGCGTTGCCCGGGTCGGTGTCGAAGGTGTCGAGGCACTCAGGCTTGGGCGAGGTGAAGGCGTGGTGGACGGCGGTCCAGGCCGAGGCGCCCAGCGCGACATCACCCTCGGCGCGGGCCTCCGCGCTCGGCTTGAACAGCGGGGCATCGACGACCCACACGAAGGACCAGGCGTCGGGATCGATGAGCCCGCAGCGCTTGCCGATCTCGACGCGGGCGGCGCCCAGGAGCGCGCGCGAGGAGTCGACGGGGCCGGCGGCGAAGAAGATGCAGTCACCGGGGGCCGCGCCGGCGGCCCGGGCGAGGCCGGCGCGCTCGGCGTCGGTGATGTTCTTGGCGACGGGCCCGCCGAGCTCGCCGTCATCGCCCACGGTGACGTAGGCCAGGCCCTTGGCGCCGCGCTGCTTGGCCCAGTCCTGCCAGGCGTCGAAGGTGCGGCGCGACTGGGAGGCGCCCCCGGGCATGACGACGGCGCCCACGTAGGGGTTCTGGAACACGCGGAAGGTGGTGTCCTTGAAGTAGTCGGTGAGCTCGACGAGTTCAAGGCCGAAGCGGAGGTCGGGCTTGTCGGTGCCGTAGCGCTCCATGGCATCGGCGTAGGTCATGTGCGGGATGGGGGTGGCCAGCTCGTGGCCGATGAGGGCCCACACCTCCTTGAGCACGTCCTCCGCGACCTCCATGACATCGCCCTGCTCGACGAAGGACATCTCAATGTCGAGCTGGGTGAACTCGGGCTGGCGGTCCGCCCGGAAGTCCTCGTCGCGGTAGCAGCGGGCGATCTGGTAGTAGCGCTCCATGCCGGCCACCATGAGCAGCTGCTTGAACAGCTGGGGGGACTGCGGCAGGGCGTACCAGGAGCCGGGGGCCAGGCGGGCGGGTACCAGGAAGTCGCGGGCGCCCTCGGGCGTGGAGCGGGTGAGCGTGGGGGTCTCGATCTCGACGAAGTCATGGCGGGCCAGGACTGCGCGCGCGGCCTGGGACACCTTCGAGCGCAGGCGGATGGCGCGCTGCATGGGCGTGCGGCGCAGGTCGAGGTACCGGTGCTTCAGGCGCGCCTCCTCACCGACCTGCCCGGCGTCCTCGGCGTGGTCGGAGACCTGGAAGGGCAGGGGGGCGGCGGCGTTGAGGACCTCGACGTCGGTGACGACGACCTCGATCTCACCGGTGGGGAGGTTGGGGTTGGCATTGCCCTCGGGGCGGGCGCTCACTTCGCCTGTGACGGCCAGGACGTACTCGGCGCGCAGGTCGTGGGCGATGTCCTCGCGGATGACGACCTGGGCGATGCCCGAGGCATCGCGCAGGTCGATGAAGGCGACGCCCCCATGGTCCCGGCGGCGGTCCACCCATCCGGCGAGGGTGACCGTGGTGCCGATGTCGGAGGCGCGCAGTGAGCCCGCGGTGTGGGTTCGCAGCATGGAACTGGGTTCCTTCCCATTCGGGGCACTGAGACCGGTGCCCGTCGGGGCGCACCGCGAGACGGGCGGGCGCCGGGGGCAAGCCTACCCAGCCGGCGGGGCGTCAGTACTCAGGGATGGCGGAGTCGTTGCGACGGCGCTGCCTGGCCAGGATCCAGCGGTTGGTCCCCACGGTGGCGGCGAGGATGACCAGGAGGACGGACAGGCCCAGGACGCAGGCCCCCACCACGGGGAAGGAATCCTCCTTGACCTCGACCGGCGAGGTGTCGCCGGGGTCGCCGGGGTCGCTGCTCGGCTCGGCGATGGCTGGCGCGGTCGTCCCGGGGGCCCCGGTGGGGCTGCTCGTGGCCCCGGGGCTGTGGGACTCTCCTGGTGAGGCGGACGCCGCCGGCGCGGTGGGGGCCTCACCGCCGATCACGGTGACGGCGCCGACCGTGAAGTACGGGCTCTTGTTGGTGTAGTCCGCGGTGCGGACCGTGGAGGTCGGCACGTCCGGGCCGCCGATGACGCGGAACCGCAGCCAGTGGGTGCCCGGCGGGACGTAGGCGGGGAGCTCGAAGGCGCCGGAGTACGTGCCGTCTGGCTGGACGGTGAACTGGGCGACCGCGCCTCCCGACGGCGAGCCGGTGCTCGCGGCGGGGCTCTGCTCGGGCCCGACGGCGCCGTCGTCGATGAGTATCTGCACGATGGCCCCGGGTGGGAATCCGGAGAGGGTGTAACTCAGCGAACCGCCCGAGGCGATCGTCGAGGGGCTGACGGTCGATGCCGTGCCTGTGGTTGATTCTCCGCCGATGAAGTCCGCGGCAGCCGCCGGAGGGGCGGTGGTGGCGCCCACGGCCGCGGCCGCGCCCAGGGAGAGCATCACCGCCAGTGCGACGGCGCTCCCCAGGCGAGGCCTTCCCATTCGCCCTGTGCTCACTGGACTGGGCGCCTCGCGCGCGGACGGGCCAGGAACATGTAGGCGGCCGCGCCCGCGGTGAGGATCCCGGCGGCGCTGATGAGCATCCAGTCGTCACCGCCGAGGACGGCCTCCTTGACCGGGGCTCCGTTCGCCTTGTCCATGAGATCGGTGTTGACCGTGTCCGTGCGGGCGATCTCCAACTGGACCCATCCCAGGAGCTGGGAATCGCGGCCCGCGATCGCAAGCTTGTGGGATCCGGCGTCGATGTTGGAGATGTCAACCTTGACGGAGTTGGAGTGGTCGACCTGGACCCACCCGGCGCTCTTGCCACCCGGGTAGAGGAAGACCGCGACCCAGTCGCCCTCCTTCGCCTTGTCCTTCGGCAGAACGAGGCTGACGCGGTCGCCCTGGCGCCCGCCGGACAGGGAGCCGGCGTTGTCGGCGGTCAACTGGCTGCCGTCGGCCACGGGGCTGCGGGGCGGGTCCGAGGGCTTGGGCTCAGTGGGCTGAGCGGACGGGCTCGCGCTCGGCGAGGCCTCGGGCTGCGCGGGGGCGGGCTCCTGCCCGGGCGCGGCGGGCAGGGTGGCGGTGATGGTGGGCGGCGCCACGGGGGCCGCAGGCTCGGCCGCGGGCCCCTCCGGGCGGGCGCCC
>NZ_VWPE01000019.1:0-46896 GCF_009829635.1 Actinomyces sp. zg328 | reverse complement strand
CGAGGGCCGGGGGGCCGAGGGCGTCGCGGCCTGGGGCTTGGAGGGCTCCCGGGGGCTGTCCGGCGCGGGCGCCGGCTGAGGAACGGGCGCGGCCTCGGGCTCCGACGGGGCGGCGGGGGCCGGGGCGGGTGCGGACGGGCGCGCGCCGGGCTTGGGAGCCACCGGCCTCGCACCGGGCTTGGGCGCGGACGGCGCCTTGACCTCCCTCTTCGCCTCCGCGGGCTTGGCGGGCTTGGCGGCCTTGGGGGTCGCGGCCGCTTGCGCCGCGAAGTGCTCGCGCACGCGGCGCGCGACCGGGGGCTCAACAGCGGAGGAGGCCGCCTTGACGAACTCCCCCTGGTCCTTGAGCCACGAGAGGATCATCTTCGAGGTGATCTTCTTGCCAGTGGGGTCGAGCTCCTTGGCGAGCTCGTGAACGCGTGGTTTTGCCACTTTTCTCCTGTCAGGTTGCCCGCTCCCTGACAGGAGCGGGCGCTAGTAGAGGCAGCTCATCGCTGGGTACTCATCGGGTGCCCATCAGCTTCCTACCCGCCTTCGTTATCGGTGGTCCGGCCCCGGGAGGGACCGGTCGGATCATGCGCTCCCGAGGGCGCCGCGTGGGCGGCGAGCCAGTCGCGCACATGGGCCGCGTCGAGCGGGCCCTCGGCGCGCAGAGCGCGCCCGAGGGCGCGCCTGCGCTCGGCGAGATCGAGGCACGCCGGATCCGCGTGGATCCAGGCGCCGCGCCCTGGCATGAGGGCCCGGGCGTCGACCGCGAGCTCGCCGCTCGCGGTCAGGGCCAGCCGCAGCAACTGCGGCCTGGGGGCCTTGGCGCGGCAGCCGATGCAGGTCCGCTCAGGCACATGCGAGGAGGCTGTCACCGACTCACCGTGTCCTTCCGGGAACTCACCGCCCACCACTCCGGGCACGAGGGCGCCGCTCAGCGCCCCGCGACCCGCCCAGGGCCCGCGGAAATACTACCGAAAGCGCTGTCAGGAGCCGTCGTCGGGGGTTGAGGTACCTGTCACGTCGTCAGCGCGCGATCCATGGCCCGGGACGATCTCGCCGAGCTCGGCATCGGCGTGGATGTCGATCTTCCAGCCGGTCAGGCGCGCGGCGAGGCGGGCGTTCTGCCCCTCCTTGCCGATGGCCAGTGAGAGCTGGAAGTCCGGGACGACGGCGCGGGCGGTGCGCTCGGCGTCATCGACGACCGTCACGGAGGCCACCCGCGCCGGTGACAGGGCGTTGGCCACGAAACGGGCCGGGTCCTCGGAGTGGTCGACGATGTCGATCTTCTCCCCGCCGAGTTCGGCCATGACGGCGCGCACGCGCTGGCCCATGGGGCCGATGCAGGCGCCCTTGGCGTTAACGCCGCGGGTGCGGGCGCGAACCGCCATCTTGGTGCGGTGCCCGGCCTCGCGGGCGATGGCGACGATCTCGACGTCGCCGGAGGCGATCTCCGGGACCTCGCGCTCGAAGAGCTTCTTGACCAGCCCCGGGTGGGTGCGCGACAGGATGATCTGGGCGCCCTTCATGCCCCGGGAGATCTCAGTGCAGTAGACGCGGACGCGGTCCCCGTGGCGGTAGCGCTCGCCGGGAACCTGCTCGTGCGGGGGCATGATCCCCTCGTGCTCCTCGTCGAGGCGCACGTGGATGATCCGGGGGTCGCGGCCCTGCTCGACGACGCCGGAGATGAGCTCCCCGGTCTTATCCTTGAAGGCGCCCAGGACCTCGAAGTCACGGCGGTCCTGGATGCGCTGGACGATGACGGATCGGGCCGTGGCCTGCGCGATGCGGCCGAAGTCGTCCGGGGTGTCGTCGAAGAACTCGCCGGTGGGCTCGTCCTCCTCATCGACCTCCGGGGCCAGCACCGACATGTGCCCGGTCTTGCGGTCGATCTCGACGTGGGCGCCCCGGATGGCCCCGGGCACCTTGGAGTAGGCGCCGAGAATGGCGTCCTCGATGGCGGGCAGCAGGGCCTCGAGGTCGATGCCCAGCTCGTCGGCTGCGACGCGCAGCTCCGGCATGTTGATGTCCATGGTTCCTCTTGTCTGGTGCCGTGTGCTGATTCGGGGATGGGGGTCTGGACGGTTCGTATGGTCAGAAGACGACGATCATCCGCGCGCTGGCGATGTCGTCGAGGCGGAGCGCCGTGGCGGTGCCATCCGCCTCGATCGTGACGGCCTCGTCGTCAGCATGAGTCACGACGCCGGTCACGGTGAGGGGGGCAGAGCCCTCACCGCCGCCGGTGGTGACGGTGGCGCTGTGACCGACAGCGCGGCGGAAGTGCCGGGGGGTGCGCAACTCGCGCTCGGCGCCGGGGGTGGAGACCTCGAGGGTGTACTGGCCCTTGACCGGGTCGGCGTCGTCGAGGGCGGCGGAGACAGCGGCGGTGACCTCACCGATGCGGTCAAGGTCGAGGTCACCGGGGCCATCGGGCAGGTCGACGATCACCCTGACCACCGAGTGCTTGCCGGCCCGGGTGGTCTGGACGCCCTCGAGGAAGAGGCCCTCGGCCTCGACGACGGGGCCCAGCAGATCGGTGAGCCGCGACGCGAGCGTGTCCGTCATGGTGTCCCTCGTTCCTCATTGGCGTGGCGCCGGCTGGACGCCGGCATCGTGCTGGCGCGATGCCGGCGGGCACCGCGCGTTCGGTCGGGCCAATCGTACCCGCCCTCCACGGATGGCCGAGCGGGTGGGCGGCACCGTGCCGCGGCATGGGAGGATCGGTCCGTGAACGACACCGCGCGCCCACGCTCCCCGCTCTCTTCCTCCCAGGCGGCCCGCTCTCTTCCTCCCAGGCGGTCCGCCCTGGTCAGAATGGGCGCTGCCGTGCTGGGGATCGCCGCTATCGCGGGGACCGCGGCATGCGAAGTGCCGTTGGCCCCCTCCGATCCGGATCCGCTGCCGACGATGACGGGTGATGAGGCCTCGCGCGAGGCCCTGGCCCGTCGTGCCGCGCTCATCGGCTCCACCGCGCGCGCCGTCATCGCCCGGGGCGGGCAGGACGGCGCGAGGGCGGAGGTGATCGCGCAGGAGGCGGATGCCCAGCTCGCCGCCCTCGGGGGCGTCTGGGAGCCCTGGCCGACCGGCGCCCCAACGGGCCACCCCACCGCCACGCCCGTGGAGACGGCGGCCGGGACGGCCACGACCGAGGATCTGGTCACAGCGCTGGGCGACGGCGCGGCGTCGGCGCGCTCGGCGCTGGGGACCGCTCAGGACAAGGGCCTCGCGAGGCTCGCCGCCTCGCTGCGCATCGCGTGGTCCCTGCGCCAGGAGGCCCTCTCCCCCGGCTCGGTGGCGGCGTCCGCGCGATCGGCCTCGACGACGACCTCACCGCTGCCCGACAACGCCCTGGCGCTCTACGACCAGTTGCGCTACACCGGTGAGTTGCTGGCGGCGCAGTCGGCCTCGGACCCGACCGCGCGGGGGCGCTCCATCGAGGACGCCGGGGCCGCCACCGCGGTGGTCAACGCCTCGATCACAGCCGGGGGCCCGGCGACGGCGCGGCCCGCCGACCCGCGCCAGCCGGCCTATGGCGCGCCCGCAGGGGCCGACTCCGCGGACTCCCCTTCCGGCCAGTGGATCGGCTCGCTGTGGCGCTCGATCATGGTCGAGGAGATGTCGATCGCCGTCTCCGGCTCGGGCGATCAGCGCCTGGTGGCCTCAGACGCCTCCGTGGCCGCCGCGCTGCGGGCGGCCTCCTGGGGGGTCGAGAGCGCCGAGGCGCTGCCCGGCACCCAGGGCTGAGGCGCCCGCCGGCACCGGGAGGCCGGCGGGAGCGCCGCCGCGCCCGCCACCGGTTTATCGGGCGAGGGCGTCGCGCACGAGCGCGCGGACCCGCTCGGCGGCCTGGTCAGCGGGCACGCTGTGGCGCTCGCCGCTGCGGCGGTCACGGATCTCCACGGTGCCCTCCTTGGCGAGGTCGCGGCCGACCACGATGGTGTAGGGCAGGCCCAGGAGTTCGGCGTCGGCGAACTTGACGCCGGCGGAGACCTTCCTGCGGTCGTCGTAGAGGACCTCGACGCCGTCGGCGTCCAGGGCGGTGGCGATCCCCTCAGCGGTGGAGAAGACGGCGTCGTCCTTGCCCGTGGCCAGGACCTGCACGTGGAAGGGGGCCACGGCGATGGGCCAGGCCAGGCCGCGCTCATCGTGGTTGGCCTCGGCCAGGGCCGCCATGACGCGCGAGACGCCGATGCCGTAGGAGCCCATGGTGACCACGCGGGACTTGCCGTTCTCGTCCAGGACGCTCAGCCCCAGGGCCTCGGAGTACTTGCGGCCGAGGGCGAAGATATGGCCGACCTCGATGCCTCGGGCGAGGCTGAGCGGGCCGGAGCCGTCGGGGGCGGGGTCGCCCTCGCGGACCTCGGCGGCCTCGATGGTGCCGTCGGCGGTGAAGTCGCGGCCCATGACGAGTCCGAGCACGTGCTTCTTGGGCTCGTTGGCGCCAGTCACCCAGCTGGAGCCGTTGACGACGCGGGGGTCGACGAGGAAGCGCGCGGAGCCCACGAGGCGCTCAGTGCCGTCGTCGGCCTTCTCCACGCGGCGCAGGGGCGAGTTGGGGCCGATGGCCTGCGGGCCGATGTAGCCGCGCACGAGCTCGGGGTGCCCCTCGAAGTCCGCCTCCTCGGCCATGGAGACCTCGGCGGGGGCGACGGCCGCCTCCAGGCGCTTCATGTCGAGATCGCGATCACCGGGGATGCCGATGACGAGGAGTTCGCGCTCACCGTCGGGGTGGGTGAGGGTGACGACGAGGTTCTTAAGGGTGTCGGCGGCCTCCCAGGCCCGCCCGTCGGAACGCGGGTAGGCCTCATTGCACAGGGCGACGAGGGTGTCGATCGTGGGGGTGTCCGGCGTATCGACGACGCGCGCCTCGGGCGCCCCGGTGGCGTCGATCTCATCGGGCACGACGGTGGTGACGGCCTCCGCGTTGGCGGCGTAGCCGCCGGCGGAGCGCACGAAGGTGTCCTCCCCGATGGGTGAGGGGTGGAGGAACTCCTCAGAGTGGGAGCCGCCCATGGCGCCGGACATGGCGTTGACGATGACGTAGTCCAGGCCCAGCCTCTTGAAGAGCCGCTCGTAGGCGTCGCGGTGGAGCTGGTAGGAGGCGTCCAGGCCGGCCTCGTCAATGTCGAAGGAGTAGGAGTCCTTCATGACGAAGTCGCGGCCGCGGATGATGCCGGCGCGGGGGCGGGCCTCATCACGGTACTTGGTCTGGATCTGGTAGACGATGGTGGGCAGGTCCTTGTACGAGGAGTACATGTCCTTGACCGCCAGGGTGAACATCTCCTCATGGGTGGGGGCCAGGAGGTAGTCGCCGCCCTTGCGGTCCTTGAGGGTGAACAGAGTGGGGCCGTACTCGGTCCAGCGGCCGGAGGCCTTGTAGGGATCGGCGGGCAGCAACCCGGGGAAGTGGACCTCCTGGCCGCCGATGGCGTCCATCTCCTCACGCACGATCGCCTCCACCTTGCGCAGGGTTCGCAGCCCCAGCGGCAGCCAGGTGTAGATGCCCGGCGCGGCGCGGCGGATGTAGCAGGCGCGCACGAGGAGCTTGTGGCTGTCGACCTCGGCGTCGGCGGGGTCCTCACGCAGGGTACGGATGAAGGCGTTCGACATCGTCTGTAGCACGGGGCGATCCTACGTGGTCGGCCCGCAGGCGCCCGAATCAGGGTGGGATGGGTGGAGCCGCCACGGCGCGGCCCGGGATGGAGCCCCCTGATGGATCAGAGCAGCACCGTGGCGAAGGCGCCATGCTGGGTGAAGCCGAGCGAGCGGTAGAGCGCCCGCGCCGGGGCATTGAAGTCATTGACGTACAGGCTCACCCCGCCGCCGGGCCCCACGTGCTCCTGTCGCACGGCGTCGACGGCGGCGGCCAGCGCCACGCCGCCCACTCCCCTGCCCCGCAGGTCCGGGCGCGTCCACACGCCGGTGAGCTGGGCGACCGCGCCGTTGGGCGCGTGCCAGATCCCGCCGACGTCGACCTTGAAGGCCACTCGCGCCGGGCCCCCGGGGCGCGCGGGGCGCCCCTGGCCGTCGTCGAGGAGCACGTAGCTGCGGCCCTCGCCCACGAGCCAGGAGACGTGGCGGGCGTAGGAGCCGCCGGAGGACATGGGGTCGTAGCCGACCTCCTCTGTGAACATGGCCACCGAGGCCGGCAGGACGAGGGGCTCCTCCTCGGGGCGCGCCTGGCGCGTCCCGCGCGCGACCCAGTCGAGGAAGGGGCGCCGGGCCACCGCCCGGGCGGCTAGCCCCCCGGGTGGGCTCGGCGCGATGAGGACGGGCTGGTTCCACCGCGCCTCCCGGTAGCGCATCCCGGCCGCCTCCAGGCGATCCCACAGCAGCGAGACGTCCTCGGGGCTGCCGAGGATCGATCCGTTGCGCGTCAGGCGCGGGCGGGCGTGCTCGGCGAGCGCCCGGGCGCCAACGCGGCCCGCCCCGGGCAGGCCCAGATCAGGGCGCGGGGCCAGACCCATGACGATGAGGGAGCCCGTGGACCAGGCGGCGGCGTCGGGGGCCGCGGGCCGTCCCAGGACGACGACGTCCCCCGATCCCCATTGCCTCCAGCGCTCGAGTTGCTGGGCGAGCGGCAGCGACAGGACGGGGTCGCGGGAGCATAGGGCGAGCACGCCCCCGGCGCGGCGGGGGCTCACGGGGGTCAGTCGGCGCGTGAACAGGGGCATTCCGATGCGGGCGGGCCGCGCCCGCCGGACCGCCGTCCCTCAGACCGTCAAGACCGAGGGGGCCGTGCCCTTGAGGGCGTCCTCGCCGAGCTCGGCGCGCATCTGCTCGGCCATGGCCTCGGCGTGCCTGATGAGGGTCTCGACGACCTGGTCCTCGGGGACGGTCTCGACGACCTTGCCATGGACGAAGATCTGGCCCTTGCCGTTGCCCGAGGCGCAGCCGAGGTCGGCCTCGCGAGCCTCTCCGGGACCGTTGACGACGCAGCCCATGACGGCCACGCGCAGCGGGGCGCTGATGGACTTCAGGCCCTCCTCGACGGACTCGGCGAGGGTCCACACGTCCACCTGGGCGCGGCCGCAGGAGGGGCAGGAGACGATCTCGAGCTTGCGCTCGCGCAGGCCCATGAACTCCAGGAGCTTGGTGCCGACCTTGACCTCCTCGACCGGCGGGGCGGACAGGGAGACGCGGATGGTGTCCCCGATGCCCTGAGCCAGCAGCGTGCCGAAGGCGGCGCAGGACTTGATGGTGCCCTGGAAGGCGGGGCCGGCCTCGGTGACACCGAGGTGGAGCGGCCAGTCGCCCTTCTCGCTGAGCATCTGGTAGGCCCGCACCATGGTGACGACGTCGTGGTGCTTGACCGAGATCTTGAAGTCGTGGAAGCCGCACTCCTCGAAGAGGCCTGCCTCCCAGACGGCGGACTCCACGAGGGCCTCCGGGGTCGCCTTGCCGTGCTTCTTGAGCAGGCGCGGGTCCAGGGATCCGGCGTTGACGCCGATGCGCAGGCTCACGCCGGCGTCGGAGGCGGCCTTGCAGATCGCGGCGACCTGGTCGTCGAACTTGCGGATGTTGCCGGGGTTGACGCGCACGGCCCCGCATCCGGCCTCGATCGCCTGGAAGACGTACTTCGGCTTGAAGTGGATGTCGGCGATGACGGGCACGCGGGACTGCTTGGCGATGATGGGCAGGGCCTCGGCGTCCTTGTCCGTGGGGCAGGCGACGCGCACGATGTCGCAGCCGGAGGCGGTGAGCTCGGCGATCTGCTGGAGGGTGGCCCCGATGTCGTGGGTCTTCGTCGTCGTCATCGACTGCACGGTGATGGGGGCGTCGCCGCCGACGGCGAGGTCGCCGACCCGGATCCTCCGGGTGGGCCTGCGGGGGGCGAGAACAGGGCGCTCCTCACGCACGGAGGGGATGCCAAGGGCGATCGCTTCAGTCACGCGCCCCAGTATGGCACCGCGCTGCGCGCGCGCACGACGACGGAGGGTGTGGTGAGCGCGATGCCGCGGCCAACCAGGTCACCCGGCGGTGTCACCCGAATGGGGCTGAGGCGGGCCACCACCGCTCTGACGGGCCGAGTGGAGGTCCGCCACGACGGTGACGAGCAGGAGGACGGCCCCGATGAGCGCGCCGAGCACGAGCGTGCCCACGATGAGACCAGCGGTCGCCTCGGGCGCGCCCCAGGCGCGGAGGATCGAAAGAGCCTGAACATCATCGGCATCGGGCAGGAAGAAGGCCATGAGATCCAAGGTGAACTCCTGCGCCGCGATGGCCATGATAAGCCGCCGTGCCGCGATGCCGGCCCGTCAGCAGGCTACCGCCTGGTCAGAGCCCCTATCCGGTGATCGGGGCGACGAGGTCGACCCACACGAGGACGACAGTCATGACGATGAGGATGCCGAAGACCACCTGGCCCACGGGCAGCATGCGGGCGGTGTCCACGGGGCCGGGGTCGGGACGCCCGTGCGCCAGCGCCCAGCGGCGCCGGGCCCCCTCCCAGAGCGCGCCGGCCACATGACCGCCGTCGAGGGGCAGCAGGGGGATGAGGTTGAAGGCGAAGAGCGCCAGGTTGAGGGAGCCGAGCAGCATGAGCATCTGGGAGACGCGCAGCTCCAGCGGGACGCTCACCGAGGACGCGCCCGTGCCGGCACTGGACACCTCGCCCGCGATGCGCCCGACGCCCACGAGGCCGATGACGCCGCTGGCGGAGCGCTCCTCGTGGCCGAGCCCGGCGGCCACCGCGTGGTAAAGGCCCACCGGCAGGGTGGCGATCGCCTTGACGGTGCCGGTGACGGCCTGGCCGATGGTGGATGGGAGCTCGCCGATCGGCAGGGGCACCGCCCCGTGGACGGGGCTGATACCGACATAGGGGCGGGTGGTCGTCGTGGGGTTGCCGTCGGAATCGAGCACGGGGTTGCCCCGGGGGTCGAGGACCTTGCGCTGGACCTCGACAGCGGTGACGGTCAGGGTGACCTCGGCGCCGTCGCGCTGGACGACGACGGGCACGGGGCGCGTGCCGGAGGCGGCGATAGCGGCCTGGACGTCCTTCCAGGAGGAGGTCCGCGCGCCGTCCCAGGAGCGGATCTCATCGCCCGCCCGCAGGCCCGCCTGGGCCCCGGGCGCCGTCGGGTCGGTGTCCGCGCAGGCAGTGCCGGAGTCGACGTCGGAGGTCAGGCAGGCTGAGACGCTCTTGAGCGTGGTGGTGCCGCCCGGCAGGCCGATGCCGCACAAGGCGACGGTGAGCAGGAGGACACCCAGCACGAGGTTGGTGAGGATCCCGCCCGCCATGACGAGGAGTTTGCGGGGCACGCTCAGGAGGTAGAAGGCGCGGTGCTCCTCGCCCGGCTCGATCTCCGCCAGGGCCTCGGCGCGGGCCTCGGCGATCTGGGAGCCGGGTTTGTCCGGGCGGCCCGGCCTGGCCGGGGGGATCATGCCGACGAGCTTGACGTAGCCGCCCAGCCAGATCCATTTCACCCCGTACTCGGTCTCCCCCCGGCGCGTGGACCAGGCACGGGGCCCGAAGCCGATGAAGTACTCGGGGACCTTCACTCCGAAGCGCTTGGCGGGGATCATGTGCCCGAGTTCGTGAAGAGCCACCGAGATGCCGATGCCGATCACGAGGACGAGGATGCCGAGGGCGTATGCGAGGGCCTGAGTCATGCGCGCAGTCTGCCACGGGAGGCGATGAGCTCGTCGGCGCGCGCCCGCGCCCATGCCTCCACCTGCGCGACCTCGTCGAGCCCGGGCGTGGCCAAGCCCTCGTGCTCGCCCAGGACGGCGGCGTCGATGCCCACGATGTCCATCCATTCCAGGCCGCCCGCCAGGAAGGCGGCGACGGCCTGCTCGTTGGCGGCGTTGAGGACGGCGGGGTGGGTGGCTGAGGCGGCCACGGCGGAGCGCGCCAGGCCGACGGCGGGGAAGGCGTCGTCGTCGAGGGGCTCGAAGCCCCAGGCCACAGGGGCGCTCCAGTCGTTGGGGGCCACCAGCCCGGCCAGGTCCGGGCGCTCGGGCCAGGTCAGGCCCAGCGCGATGGGCAGGCGCATGTCCGGAGGGGAGGCCTGGGCGATCGTGGCGCCGTCGATGAACTCGACCATGGAGTGGATAACCGATTGGGGGTGGACGACGACGTCGATGCGCTCGGGCGGGATGTCGAACAGGAGGTGCGCCTCGATGAGCTCGAGCCCCTTGTTGACGAGGGTGGAGGAGTTGATGGTCACCACCGGGCCCATCGCCCAGGTGGGGTGGGCCAGGGCCTGCTCGGCGGTGACACCGGCGAGCGAGGCGCGGTCGCGCCCGCGGAAGGGCCCGCCGGAGGCGGTCAGGATCAGGCGGCGCACCTCGCTGGTCCCGGTGACGACGGGGCTGGTCAGGCCCTTCTCGTGACGCCCGGAGGCCAGGGCCTGGGCGATCGCGGAGTGCTCGGAGTCCACGGGGACCACCTGGCCGGGGCGGCGCAGCGCCTCCCTGACCAGCGCCCCGCCGACGACGAGTGACTCCTTGTTGGCCAGGGCCAGGCGTGCCCCGCTGGCGAGCGCGGCCAGGGTGGGGCGAAGGCCCACCGAGCCGGTGATGCCGTTGAGGACCGTGTCCCCCTCCCCTACGCCGGAGGCCTCGATGGCGTCCGCGGCGGCGTCCGGGCCGGTCAGGATCGTGGTGACGGGGTCGGGGCGGCCCAGGCGCTCAGAGGCGGCGGTCAGGGCCTCGCGCAGCGCCCGCTCGATTCCCGGGCGCCCATCGGCCAGGGCCACGAGCGGGACGGCGAAGCGCAGGGCCTGCTCGGCCAGGAGATCGAGGCGGGAGCCGCCGGCGGCCAGCGCGGCGACACGGGGGGCGCCCCGCCCGAGGCGCCGGGCGACCTCGAGGGCCTGGGTGCCGATGGATCCCGTGGAGCCCAGGAGGACGAGGGCCCCGGGGGCGCCAGCGCGGGCGGTCATGCTGCTCATGCTCGTCCCCTTCCGGACGCGGCCCGGGCGGGCATCACTCGACGGAGAAGACGACCTCGACGACGCGCGCGAGGTAGCGGTCGACGCTGGACTCGTCATAGGCCTTGGAGCCGCGCGCGCTGCCGAATACGGCCGTGCGGACCTCGGCGGAGGTCAGGGGCGCCTCCGAGTCGAAGTAGGCGGCGATGCGGTCCATGAGGGCGTCCACGTCGGCCTTGGAGTAGCCGTGGCGGCGGGCCGGGGCGAAGCGCTCCCCAGCGGGGCGCAGGAGGCGGGGGTAGAGCGTGGTGGCGAGCTCGGCCACCTGGTCCATCCAGGCCTGGCGCCCGTTCTGAGCGACGAACTCGGCCCGGCGCCGCTGTAGGAAGGCAGTCTCGAGACGGTCGAGGGCCGCGTCGACGGCACCGGGCTCGTAACCCCGGCGCACGATGTCAAAGGCGACAGTGCGCACGCCCTCGGAGTCCATCTCGTCGAGGTCCTCGGACTCGTAGATGTCCTTGGCCGTCTCGAAGTAGCCGTCCACCTGCGAGGGACGGTATCCCCGGCGGAAGAACGACGTCCTGGGGAACATGGTCATGACCTGATCCTCTCCTGCTTGAGAACCTCCGCCGCCAACTGGCCGCAGGCGCCGTCGATGTCGCTTCCGCGCGTGTCGCGCACGGTGGTGGTGATGCCGGCGCGCCGAAGCGTGCCCACGAATAAATCTTGCACACTGGGCTCGGAGCACGTCCAGATCGAACCCGGCGTGGGATTGAGCGGGATCGGGTTCACATGCGCCCAGCCGCGGCCCCGCCGGTTCAACTCATCGGCGAGCATCTGGGCCCGCCAGGCGTGGTCATTCATGTCCTTGATCAGGGCATACTCGATGGATACGCGCCTGCCGGTGGCGCGGAAGTAGTCGTGGGCGGCGTCGAGGAGTTCGCCGACCCTCCACTTGGAGTTGACCGGGATGAGGGCGTCACGCAGCTCGTCGTCGGGGGCGTGGAGGGATACGGCGAGCGTGACGGGCATCCCCTCCCCCGCCAGTTTGCGGATGAGCGGGACGAGGCCGACAGTGGAGACCGTGATGCCGCGCGCGGACAGGCCGAAGCCCTCCGGCGACGGGTCGATGAGGCGGTGGAGGGCGGCGACGACGTTCCTGTAGTTGATCATCGGCTCGCCCATGCCCATGAAGACGACATTGCTCAGGCGCGCGGGGCCGCCGGCCAGGGCGCCGTCGGCGCACACGCGGGCGGCGTGGCGGACCTGCTCGACGATCTCGGCGGTGGTGAGGTTACGGGTCAGGCCCATTTGCCCGGTGGCGCAGAAGGGGCACGCCATGCCGCAGCCGGCCTGGGAGGAGACGCACAGGGTGGCGCGGTCCTTATAGCGCATGAGCACGGATTCCACGCGCACCCCGTCGTGGAGTTCCCAGAGGTGCTTGAGGGTGCGGCCGCGGTCGGCGCGCATGATCCTGACCTCGGTGATGAGCTCGGGCAGGAGCTCGCCGGCCAGCTGCTCGCGCACGGAGGCGGGCAGGTCCGTCATCTCAGCGGCGCGGCGGGTGAAGCGGGTGAAGTAGTGGCGGGAGAGCTGGTCAGCGCGGAAGGCGGGCAGGCCGGCCTCGGCCAGCGCTGCCCTCCTGCCCGCGAGGCCGAGGTCGGCCAAGTGGCGGGGGGCCTTGCCACGGGCGGGCGGGACGGCGAAGGACAGGCGGGGGCGCGCGTCAGGGGTGGTGGCGCCCTCGGGAGGCTGGTCCGTTGGCATCACCTGGACCTCGCCGGGCGCTGGACCGCTGGCCCGGCGCCGCAGGGCGACGGGCTCGGGGCGCCCGGCGCGGGCGCGGCCGACGGTGGGGCTCACGGGGCTCGGGGTCCTTTCTCTCGATTGTCTCGCTGGTGCCATGGTCTCGTCCGGCGCGGCTCTCACCAGGGGATGAGGGTGAACAGGTACACGATGGGCGCGGTGACCAGAATCGAGTCGAGCCGATCCATGAGGCCGCCGTGCCCGGGCAGGAGCGTGCCCATGTCCTTCAGGCCGAGATCGCGCTTGAGGAGGGACTCCCCCAGGTCCCCGAGAGTGGCCACGATCGTGCAGCAGGCGCCGAGCGCGGCGCCCGCCCACAGCGGCCCGTCGAGGAACGCCACGCAGGCCGCGCCCGCCCCGACGGCGGCGATGAGGGAGCCGGCGAACCCCTCCCAGGATTTCTTCGGGGAGACCGCGGGGGCCATGGGGTTGCGGCCCATCGTGATGCCGACCAGCCAGCCCCCGGTGTCGTTGGCGATCGGCAGGGCGAACAGGGTGATGACCTTGGCGACGCCGTGGTCCTGGGCGGCGAGCAGCACGGCGAAGCTGGCGAGGAACGGGAGGTAGGTGGCGGCCAGGACCGAGGCCGTGGCATCCACGGAGCGCGAGCGCCGGGCCTCGTCGTGGGCGTCGGTGCGCGGCACGTCGTGGGGGCTGGCCTCGAGGATGGTGCCGTCCTCGGCCTCGGCGCGCTCCACGAAGGACCACAGGACGCAGGCCCCGACGGTCGCCAGGTAGGCACCGAAGGCGCCCTCGGCGCCGAGGGTCCAGGCGGTGATGGCGATGCCGGCGGACCCCACCCACAGGGGCAGGAGAGGCAGGGCGATGCCCTTGCGAGCGAATGCGCCCGCGAGTTCCCACAGCGCCCCGCACACGGCGAGGATGACGACGCCGACGAAGTACTTCTTCTCGAAGACCAGGGAGGCCAGGATCCCGGCGATGAGGACCGCGGAGACGCCTATCGCGGCCGGCAGGTTGCGGCCGGCCCGGCCCGTGGCGGGCAGGGGCGCGCGATTGCGTGTCGGTGGCGGTGTCAGCAGAGCGCTCAGAATGGTCACGAGGGGTTCTTCGGGTCGGGGTGGGGGCCTCCGTCAGCCCCGCGAGGGGCCGGCGGGCTCAGGCGGATCAGACGGAGAGGAGCTCCTCCTCCTTGGAGGCCAGGGACTTGTCGATGGCGTCGACGAAGCGCTTGGTGAGCTGGTCGAGTTCGCCCTCGGCGCGCTTGACGTCGTCCTCGCCGGCCTCGCCGTCGCGCTTGATGGCCTCGAGTTCCTTCTTGGCCTTTCCGCGCACGCCGCGGACCTGGACACGGGCCTCCTCGGCGCGCGAGCGGGCGAGTTTGACGTAGTCCTTGCGGCGCTCCTCGGTGAGCGCGGGCAGGGCGACCCGGATGACCGTGCCGTCGTCGGTGGGATTGACCCCGAGGTCGGACTCGCGGATGGCGGTGGTGATCGCCTTCATCGCGGAGCGGTCGAAGGGGCTGACGATGACCGTGCGGGCCTCGGGGATCGTCAGGGAGGCGAGCTGCTGGAGGGGCGTGGGGGCGCCGTAGTAGTCCACCAGGATCGAGTTGAACATGGAGGGGTTGGCGCGGCCGGTGCGAATGGCGGCGAGCTCGCCCTTAGCGGCCTCCAGGGCCTTCTCCATCTTCTCCTCGGTGGAGAGCATGACGTCGTCGATCATCGTTCTTCCTTCGCTTGGGAGGTGTCTGGGTGGTCATCGCGCCGCGGCGCGGCACGTGCTGGATCTGACTGGACCGGTTCTCGCGCGCCCCGCGGCTCAGGGCCTCCCCCCGGAAACGAGCGTGCCGATCTTCTCACCCAGGAGGGCCTTGGTGATGTTGCCGTCCTTGCCCATGCCGAACACGCGCATCGTCAGGCCGTTATCGCGCGAGAGCGCGAAGGCGGAGGCGTCGACGACGGCGAGCCCGTCCGCCAGGGCGCGCTCATAGGTGAGGTGGTCAAGCTTGACGGCACTGGGGTCCTTGCGGGGGTCGGCCGTGTACACGCCATCGACTCCGTTCTTGCCGACCAGCAGCTCGTCGCAGCCGGTCTCCAGGGCCCGCTGGGCGGCGACGGTGTCCGTGGAGAAGTAAGGCAGGCCCGCGCCCGCCCCGAAGACGACGACACGCCCCTTCTCCAGATGGCGGATGGCGCGCAGCGGGATGTAGGACTCGGCGACCTGCCCCATGGCGATGGCGGTCTGCACGCGGGCGGGCACCCCGGCCTTCTCGATGAAGTCCTGCAGGGCCAGGGCGTTCATGACGGTGCCGAGCATGCCCATGTAGTCGGCGCGGGCGCGCTCCATGCCGCGGGCCGACAGCTCGGCGCCGCGGAAGAAGTTGCCCCCGCCGACGACGACGGCGACCTGGACCCCGGCGCGCACGGCGTCGGCGATCTGCGTGGCGGCATCGGAGACGACGTCGGGATCGAGGCCGATGGAGCCTCCACCGAAGACCTCGCCCGAGAGCTTGAGCAGGACGCGCCGCGGGTGGTGGCCGTGCGCGACGCGGTCGTCTCTGCTGCTCTTGTCTGCCATCTCTGCCTCTCTGCTTGTCTGCCTGTGTCGTGGATCGCCCGCGCGGCCGCCGGGGGACGCCCGTGCTCGGGCGGGACGGTGGTCGCGGACGGGCCTTGAGCCGTCCGGTAGAGACTACCCGCTCGCGCCGTCGCGGGAAGCCCGCATGGGGCGGCGGGGCGGTGGAGCGCGGGCGGGGGACCCGGGCAGATCGGTGGGCCAAAACGGTCACGATCCGTTAACACGGGCGTTAGGCTCGCGGAGGAGACCCACTCACGTGTCTCGGCTCACACCCAGGAGGCGTTGATGACCACATCCCACCTGATCCCATCCCTCGCCGCATCGAGCTCTTCCACGCTGCTGGAGGCCCGCTGGTACGACTACTTCCCCATTATCGTCTACTTCGCCTTCGTCGTGGGAGTCGGCTTCATGGCCAAGCGGCGCATGGCCTCCTCCGATGACTTCCTCACCTCCGGCCGCTCCCTGCCCGCCTGGGTGACCGGCATCGCCTTCGTGTCGGCCAACCTCGGCGCCGTCGAGATCATGGGCATGTCCGCCAATGGCGCCCAGTACGGCCTGCCGACCTTCCACTACTTCTGGATCGGCGCCATCCCGGCCATGATCTTCCTGGGCCTGGTCATGATGCCCTTCTACTACGGCTCCGGCGTGCGCTCCGTGCCCGAGTTCATGCTCAAGCGCTACGGCCGGGCCGCCCACCTCATCAACGCCCTGTCTTTCGCGCTGGCCCAGCTGCTCATCGCCGGCGTCAACCTGTACCTCCTGGGCTCGATCGTCCACCGCCTGCTGGGGTGGCCGCTGTGGGTGGCGCTCATCGTCGCCGCCATCATCGTCTTCAGCTACATCAGCCTGGGCGGGCTGTCCGCCGCCATCTACAACGAAGTCCTCCAGTTCTTCGTCATCATCGTGGCGCTGCTGCCGCTGACCCTCGTCGGCCTCAACCGCGTGGGCTGGTGGAGCGGCCTCAAGGAGAAGATCACGGAGGCGGCCACCACCCACGGCACCGGGGCCTACGCCGACCCCAGCGCGCAACTGCACTCCTGGCCCGGCAACCTGCTGTCCGGCTTCGATTCCTCGGCCCTGTCCGTCTTCGGCATCGTCTTCGGCCTGGGCTTCGTCCTGTCCTTCGGCTACTGGACGACGAACTTCGTAGAGGTCCAGCGCGCCATGGCGGCCGACTCGATATCGGCGGCGCGCTCAGCCCCGATCATCGGCACCTTCGCCAAGATGGTCGTGCCCTTCCTCGTCATCATCCCGGGCATGGTGGCCGCGGTCCTCGTCTCGGAGATCATCGGGCTCAAGCAGTCCTCGCTCAGCGGCGCGACCGCCAACGGGGAGATCACCTACAACGACGCCGTCCTGCTGCTCATGCGCGACGTCTTGCCCAATGGCCTGCTGGGCCTGGCGATCACCGGTCTGCTGGCCTCCTTCATGGCGGGCATGGCGGCGAACATCTCCGCCTTCAACACCGTGGTCACCGTGGACCTCTACGAGCGCTACATCAACACGAGGGCCGATGACGCCACCTACCTGCGCATGGGCAAGCTCACGACGGCGGTCGCCACCACCGTCGCGATCTTCACCGCGCTCATCGCGTCGAACTACTCCAACCTCATGGACTACCTCCAGCAGCTCTTCTCCATGTTCAACGCGCCACTGTTCGCCACGTTCATCATCGGGATGTTCTGGCGCCGGGCCACGAGCCACGCGGGCTGGTCCGGGCTGGCCTGCGGGACACTGGCGGCGCTCGCCCTCAACGTGGCGTCCTGGACCGGGCACCTGACGCTGCCCGGCCAGGGCCTGGCCTTCCTCGCCGCGGGCACGGCCTTCGCTGTCGACATCCTCGTGACCGTCGTCGTCTCGTTGATAACGACGCCCAAGCCCGCCGTGGAGCTGGAGGGCTTCGTCTACTCCCTCACGCCGCACGAGGCGCGCACAGACCCGAACGAGGCGTCGCTGCCCTGGTTCCGCAAGCCGGTCCCGCTGGCGGTCTGCGCGGGCGCGCTCGTCATCCTGCTCAACTCGATCTTCCACTGAGGAGCCACGGACATGTCATTGCTGTCAAAGATCCTGGCCGATATCCGCACGGTCATCGCCGCGGTCCTCGGCATCTTCGGCCTCTTCCTGCTTGTCTGCTCGGGATTCCTCAACGGGGAGGACGAGATGGCCAAGACGGGCGGCGTCAACGCGAACCTGTGGGCGGGCATCGCCCTCGTCGTCGTGGCGGTGCTCATGGCCCTGTGGTGGGGAGCCTCCCCCGGCGACTCCGGCAAGGGGTCGGACGGTTCGCCGTCCGATCCCGGAGCCCAGCGCCAGGGCTGAGGCCGCCCGCTCCTCAGTTCCCCCGTCGCCACGTCGCGCTGCGCGGCACTGCGCCGCGCTGCGCGGCACTGCGCCGCACTGTGCGGCACTGCGCCGCGCGCGCCACGGCCCCCGGTCCACGAGGGACCGGGGGCCGTGCTCTTGCTGACCGCTGGTCAGCGGGCTTTAGCGATCAGGCGCCGACGCGGAAGCGGACGAAGCCGACGAGCTCGCCGCCGGTGGCCTCGACGACCTTGCCGACCGTGGTCTTGGGGTCCTTGGCGAAGGCCTGCTCAACGAGGCAGTTCTCCTTGAAGAAGCCGCCCAGGCGGCCCTCGACGATCTTGGCGATGGCCTGCTCGGGCTTGCCCTCGGCGCGGGTGGTCTCCTCGGCGATGGAACGCTCCTTGGCCACGACGTCGGCGGGGACGTCCTCACGGGTGAGGTAGGCCGGGGAGTAGGCGGCAGTGTGCATCGCGACGTCGTGAGCCGCCTCGGCGGCCTTGGCGTCGGTGCCGACGAGCACGCCCACCTGGGCGGGCAGGTCGGGGTTGGTGCGGTGCAGGTAGAGCTCCACCTTGGGGGCGCTCAGGCGGCCGACGCGGCGCACGACGATCTTCTCGCCGATGACGGCCTGCATGGAGTCGGTGAGGTCCTTGACGGTGGAGCCGTCGACCTCGACCTCGGCCAGGGCCTCGGCGGACTCGGCGCCGGAGGCCAGGGCGGCGGAGAGGACCTTGTCGGCGTAGCCGAGGAACTTCTCGTTCTTGGCCACGAAGTCGGTCTCGGCATTGATCTCGACGAGCACGCCGGTCTGGCCGTCGGCGTCGTCAACGACCTTGGCGGCGATGAGGCCGGCCGAGGCGGCGCGGCCCTCGCGCTTGGCGATGCCCTTGAGGCCCTTGACGCGAATGATCTCGATGGCCTTCTCGACGTCGCCGTTGGCCTCGTCGAGGGCCTTCTTGACATCGAGCATGCCGGCGCCGGTCTTCTCGCGGAGCGCCTTGATGTCAGCGGTGGTGTAGTTCGCCATGGATTCTCCTGGTGTTGAAGCGTGGGGAATGTCGTCAGGGGCGCTCAGGCGCGCTCGGCCGGGGCCTGGTCGGCGGCCTCGGCCGGGGCGGCGGCGGGAGCCTCAGCGGGCTGCTCGGCCGTGGCGGCCTCAGCGCCGGCGAGGAGCTCGGCCTCCCACTCGGGCAGCGGCTCAGCCTCGGGGGTGCCGACCTCGGCCTCGGAGCCGGTGCGGGCGCGGCCGGCGGAGCGGGCGAGGAGGCCCTCGGCGGCGGCGTCGGCGACGACGCGGGTGAGCAGGCTGACGGAGCGGATGGCATCGTCATTGCCCGGGATGCCGTAGGTGACCTCGTCGGGGTCGCAGTTGGTGTCGAGGATCGCGATAACCGGGATGTTGAGCTTGGAGGCCTCGGAGATGGCCAGGTGCTCCTTCTTCGTGTCCACGACCCACACGGCGGCGGGGAGCTTGGACATGTCGCGGATACCGCCGAGGGTGCGGATAAGCTTGTCCTTCTCACGGCGCATCATGAGCAGCTCCTTCTTCGTGCGGCCGGAGCCGGCCACGTCGTCGAAGTCGATCTGCTCGAGCTCCTTCATGCGGTCCAGGCGGGCGCGCACGGTGGAGAAGTTGGTGAGCATGCCGCCCAGCCAGCGCTGGTTGACGTAGGGCATGCCGACGCGCTGGGCCTGCTCGGCCACGGCGGCCTGTGCCTGCTTCTTGGTGCCGACGAAGAGGATGTTGCCGCCGCGGGCGACGGTCTCCTTGACGAAGTCGTAGGCGGTGTTGATGCCGTCGACGGACTTCGTGAGGTCGATGACGTAGATGCCGTTGCGCTCGGTGAGGATGAAGCGCTTCATCTTGGGGTTCCACCGGCGGGTCTGGTGCCCGAAGTGGACACCGGACTCGAGGAGCTGGCGCATGGTCACGACTGCCATGACTCGTCCTTTCGCGCGGCCGGGAGGTTGCCCGGTCCGCCATGTGTCAGGGGGCGCCGCCGATCAGCGACGGCGTCCCATGGGTTCTTTGAGTTGATCCCCTGTGCCCGGACGCGCCGGGTCCGCCCTGGAGCGGGCGGATAGGGCCTGGTGCCCGCGACGCGCGGCCACCCGCCTGCGCCCCCGGTGATTCGGGAGGGCCGTGCGGGACCGCGACCGCGGCGTCCGAAAGGACGTTCCCAGAGCCCGGGGGCGCTGGGTGCGGGCACGCGAAGTCGGTCGCCGCTCCCCGGGGCCATGAGGATCCGGGCCCGCGCCGGACCGGTGTTCCCGAGGGAGCCCGACCAGCGCGCATCACAGCGAACCGCGCCCGTGAGGTTATCACAGTGACATCGACCTTTCCGCATCGTGCCGGGCAATGATGCCACTGCCCGGGTGTCTTTCTCGTCACGGGGCCAGCCCTCGCCCGGGAACCACAGGCATGGAGGCGCTTCGGCTCCCGGCGCTCCTGTGAGCGCGCGACGCCGGGGCGCGCTGAGGAGCCTGAGCATGGGGCCATGCCGATCTCGCCGCCCGTTTCGCCACCCGCCTCACCGCCGGCCTCGCCCGCCGCCCCCTCCCCGCTCCCCCGCGCCTCCCCAGGGCCGCGCCGCGCGCTGCGCCTGCTGGTCACGTCGCTCGCTGCTGTGGCCCTCGCGGCGCTTATCCCCCTCCCCGCCGTCGGCGCCCCACCCGCGGGGCCCGGCGCCGAAGTGGCGGCGCGCGGCGCGGTCCTCCCCGTGAGCGCGCCGTTGGAGCGCGCCAAGGACGCGCATCGGCGCGCGCGCTACGTGTGGCCCACGGGTGGGCCAGTGGCGGTGGTCGAGGGCTTCGATCCTCCCACCGTCGTATGGGGCGCGGGGCACCGCGGCGTCGACCTGGCGGTGGCCGCGGGCAGCCCCGTGCGCGCGGCGGGCGCGGGCGAGGTGGCCTTCGCGGGGATGGTGGCGGGGCGCCCCGTGGTCTCGATCGATCATGCGGACGGGATCCGCACCACCTATGAGCCGGTGGCGCCGAGCGTGGCCGCGGGCGACGCGGTGGGCGCCGGCCAGGTGATCGGGACCCTGCTGCCCGGTCACCGCTCCGACGGCGTCGATGCTCTCCACTGGGGCGCCAGGACCGCCAGGAAGTCCTACATCAACCCCTTGCGCCTCCTGCGCCCGCCTGTCATCCGCCTCAAGCCCGCCGCACCAACCGGTGCCATCCGCGCTGACCGGTGCCATCCGCACCCACCGGTGCGGGCAGGACGCCCCACTCGGCGGAAATAGCACCACTCAGGGCGGCACGCACCTGTCGATGGGCGCCGCCCTGGGCGCGTCCTCAGGCCCGGGGGAAGGCCTGCTCGTAGACGGCGCGCAGGCGCTCAGCGCTGACATGCGTGTAGCGCTGGGTGGTGGCCAGGGATGAGTGGCCCAGGAGCTCCTGAACGCTGCGCAGATCCGCGCCCCCGCTAAGGACATGCGTCGCGGCAGAGTGCCGCAGCCCGTGCGGGCCCAGGTCCGGGACCCCGGCGGCCGCGGCGGCACGGTGGACCACCTCGCGGATGGCGCGGGCATCCACGCGCCCGCCCCTGGCGCCGAGGAACAGAGCGGTGCCGGTGCGGGGGCGGACGAGGGCGGGGCGCTGATCGAGCCATCGCCCCAGGGCTCGGGCAGCCGGGGCGCCGTAAGGGACGGTACGCTCCTTGCCCCCCTTGCCCAGGACGCGGATGGTGCGCCTGGCGTCATCGA
Organism: Actinomyces sp. zg328; assembly: GCF_009829635.1. NCBI lineage: Bacteria > Bacillati > Actinomycetota > Actinomycetes > Actinomycetales > Actinomycetaceae > Actinomyces > Actinomyces sp. zg328. The sequence goes on along the minus strand of NZ_VWPE01000019.1, from coordinate 25,679 downwards.
CGTCCCCGAGGTCCAGTCCGGCGAGCTCGGAGACCCTCATGCCGGTGGCGTAGAGGATCTCCAGGAGGGCGAGGTCACGCGTGGCCAGGGGACGCTCGGAGGGTGGGGCCTGGCTGGCGCGCTCGGATGCCGCGGACAGGAGCGCGGCGGCCTGCCCTGTGGTCAGGACGGTGGGAAGGCGGTTGTCCACTCGCGGGGAGCGCAGGCGCGCGGCGACGTCGGAGCGGAGGAGGCCCGAGCGCTGGGCCCAGGTGGAGAAAGCGCGGATCGCGGCACTGCGCCGGGCCATGGTGGCCCGCGAGCGCCCGGCGCCGGACATGCCGGCGAGCCAGGCGCGCAGGTCGGCCAGGTCGAGGCTGGCCAGGGCGGGCCCGATCGGCTCGGCCTCCCCCGCGCCCGCCCCGAGGAAGTCGAGCAGGTCCTCCAGGTCGCCCACGTAGGCGCGCACCGTGTGCTCCGACAGGCCTCGCTGCAGGCTCAGATGCCGGAACCAGGCGTCCAGGAGCTCCCCTCGCGAGGAGGGCAGGTCCTTCCCCGCCCCGGGGCCGTGGTCGCCGCTCATGCGCCCAGGGTAGAGGACCGGGCCCGGACCGCTGGCGCTCAGCGGCTCCGGGCGGGCCGTCGCCAGCGGGCGCCATCTCTCTGGGCGCGGCCGGCCAGCTCGAGCGCGCCCAGGGCGGCCAGGGTCTCCCGCTCGGACAGCCCGGCGGCCCGGGCGACGGATTCGATGCTGGCCGCCGCACGCGCGGGCAGGGCGTCGACGACGGCGGCGGAGATGGCGTCGAGCCCGTCGAGCAGGCCGGGCCGGCGCGCCGCGGAGAGCGCCTCCTTGGGGGCATCGGCGTCCGCGGCTCCCAAGGGGAGGAGCAGCTCGAGGGCCTCCTCGACGTCGGTGACGCAGGTCGCCCCCTGGCGCAGGAGGCGGTGGCAGCCTCCTGAGGCCATGGAGGTCACCGGCCCGGGAACGGCCCCCACGGGGCGCCCGATCTCCATGGCGTGGTGGGCGGTGGACAGCGCGCCCGAGCGCCAGGCCGCCTCCACGACGACGGTGGCGCCCGTCATCGCGGCGATGATCCTGTTGCGGGTCAGGAAGCGGTGCCGAGCGGGCTGGCTGCCGGGCGGCACCTCGGCCACGAGGGCCCCATGGTCCACCACCGCCTGGAGCAAGGCCGCGTTGCCGGCCGGGTAGAGGCGGTCCACTCCCCCGGCCGACACCGACAGCGTGGGCCCCGCGGTGAGCGCCCCCCGGTGCGCGGCGGCGTCGATGCCGAAGGCGCCGCCGGAGACGATGAGCGCGCCGCGCTCGGTGAGCCCCCGCGCCAGGTCGATGGCCATGCGCTCACCGTAGGCGGTGGAGTCCCGGGCGCCGACGAGCGCGAGGGCGCGACCGGCCCCGCGCCCCGCGGCCATGCGGTCCTCCCGCGCCGGCAGCCCCGGCCAGCTCTGCCCGGCGCCCGCCTCCTGGCGGCCCACGAGCAGGGCGGGGTCCCCGCGCAGCCAAAGGCAGAAGGGGGGATGCTCGAGGTCATCCAGGCCCGGTGGCCACCAGGGATCGCCGGGGACCACGAGCGAGCCGCCCAAGCGCTCCAGGACATCGAGCTCACGGCGGATGTCCAGGCCCGCGAGCCGGGGCGCCCACCGCCCCACCGCGACCTCCCATCGGCGGGGCGTGGCGCTCACCAGGAGGGGCTCCGGTAGCGGCGGGGGCTCAGGGCTCCCCGAGCCGCGCTCGGCCATGTGGCGCACCCAGGCCAGGGCCTCGGGCGCGCCGAGGCCGGCCACGAGGAGGGCCGCGGCGTGGTCGGCCGGCTCGGCGAGCCGCGACCAGGTGGCGCGGGCCAGGGAATCCGACTCATCGGTCGGCTCGGCCGGTCGCGCCTGCCGAGGCCCGGGAACCGGCGCGCCGCCGCGTGGCGCGGCCCCATCGATCGGCGTGGCGCGGTGGGAGGCGGCGTCGGGGCCGGAAGCAGCGGTGGTGTCGCGGGCGCTCATGGGCGGGCTCCTCGTGTGCGCAGGGCCAGGGCAGCCCCGAGGTCGGGCGGGGTGGGGCGGTCGCGCTCAGCGAGATCGGCGAGAGTCCAAGCCAGGCGGAGAACGCGGTCGACACCGCGAAGAGTGAGGTCGCCCCGGTCGAGGGCCTCCATGAGAGGGCGCATGAGGGCCGGATCGGCCCCTCCCTCCTCACTGCGCAGGTAGGAGCCCGGAACCTGGGAGCTCAGGCGCCAGGGGGTTCCCGCCAGTCGCGCCGCGGCCCGCTCGCGTGCGGCGAGCACCCTGGCGGCCACCGCGGCGCTCGACTCCCCGGGCGCGCCCGAGGCGAGGTCGGCGGCGCTGACCGCGTCGACCTCCACCTGGATGTCCACCCTGTCCAGGAGCGGCCCGGACAGGCGGGAGAAGTAGCGGCGCCGCTGGAGGGAGGTGCAGGCGCACTCCAGGCCCTTGCCGCTGGCGCGCCCGCAAGGGCAGGGGTTGGCGGCGAGCACGAGTTGGAACGCCGCGGGGTAGTCGGCCCGCCCGCCGACGCGGTCGATGCTCACCTCCCCGGCCTCCAGTGGCTGGCGCAGGCAGTCCAGGACGCTGGCGGGGAACTCCGGCGCCTCGTCGAGGAAGAGGACGCCCCGGTGCGCCAGGGACACGTCCCCCGGGCGGGGCAGGCCGGAGCCCCCGCCGATGATGGCGGCGCGCGTGGCGGTGTGGTGCGGGCAGCGCATGGGCGGCTCGGCCAGCAGGCCGGAGTCAGCGTTGAGCAGGCCCGCCAGGGAGTGCAGGGAGGTGACTGTGACGGCGTCGCTCTCGGCCAGGGGAGGCAGGATCGAGGGCAGGCGCTCGGCGAGCATGGTCTTGCCCGCCCCGGGCGGCCCGACCATGAGCAGGTGGTGCCCGCCGGCGGCCGCGACCTCGAGCGCATGGCGGGCCTGGGCCTGCCCGACGACGTCGGCGAGGTCGGCCCGGTGGCCGGGGCCCGCGCGGCCGCCCGCGGGGGCGGCGATGACGGACGGCGGGCGCTCCTGGGCGCCGCGCATGATCTCGACGGCGGCGCGCGGCAGGCGCCCGCCGTAGCCCTGGACGAGCTCGCCGAGGTGGTGGACCGCCTGGATGCTCGCTCCCGGCACCAAGCGGGCCTCCGACGCGCAGGCGGCGGGGACCACTACGCGGCTCACGCCGGCCTCGACAGCCGACAGGACCGCGGGGAGCACGCCGCGCACAGGATGCACGGCGCCGTCCAGACCGAGCTCCCCGATGTAGGCGACCCGGGCCATGGTGGCCAGGGCGCGGGGCGGCAGGGCCCCGCGCGCGCCGAGCACGGCCAGGGCCAGGGCCAGGTCGAAGCCGGTGCCGGTCTTAGGCAGGTCCGCCGGGGAGAGATTGACGGTCAGGCGCTGCTCGCCCCAGGTCGTGCCGCAGACGGTGAGGGCGGCGCGCACGCGCTCCCGGGATTCCCGGATCGCGGCGTCGGGCAGGCCCACAAGCATGAAGCCCGGCAGGCCTGGGGCCGCGTGGGCCTCGACGTCGACGAGGTGCCCCCGCAGCCCGGTGAGGGTGACGGCCAGGGCGCGCGCGATGCTCATGATCCGCACACCGCCCTGTGGTGGCGCAGGAGCGCGGGGGCGCCCTCGCGCAGGATCACGGAGACCACGTCCAGGCGGAGGCGGTGCGGCGGGGCTCCCCGCCGGCCGGCCCAGGCGATGGCCAGGCGCCGTAAGCGCGCCTCCTTGGGAGGGGTGACAGCGGCGGCGGGCGGCCCGGCGCGCAGACTGGATCGGGTCTTGACCTCGACGATGACCAGAGCGCCGGCGGGGTCCTCGGCGATGATGTCGAGCTCGCCGCGAAGCCCGGACCCGGCGGGCGCGCGCCAGTTGCGATCGAGGATCCGCCAGCCGGAGTCGCGCAGGTAGTCGGCGGCGATACCCTCGCCCCGCTGGCCGGTCAGGCGCCGCCTCTCCGCGGGGCTCGGGGGCGCGGCGGGCGGCGCCTCCCGCGCGTTGGGCGGGATCGGTGGGCTGAGGCGCGCTGCCGGTGGAGCGGGGATGGGCGGGTTCGTCGGGGTCATGGTGGTCACCTCCGTGACCACGGTGCCCCTTCGTCGGCCTGGCTCGCGCCCGCCGTCCCCAGGAGGGGGCGGGACCCGCGCGCGGCGGCCCCGGTGGTTCCCGGCGCATGGCGCCGCGATGGCGCCGCGATGGCGGCGCGCGGGCCTCAGGCGCGCCGAGCCCCCGCCGGTCCGGGCAACCGCCGCCGCGATGGGTCAGGCGCTCAGGAGGGGATTTCCATCTCCGGCTTGGACAGCTCCTCGACGTTGACATCCTTGAAAGTGACCACGCGCACGGACTTCACGAAGCGGGAGGAGCGGTAGATGTCCCACACCCACGCGTCCTCCAGGCTCAGCTCGAAGAACACCTCGCCGCCGTTGGTGCGCACCTGCACGTCCACGGAGTTGGCCAGGTAGAAGCGGCGCTCCGTCTCGACGACGTAGTCGAACAGCCCCACGACGTCCCGGTACTCCCGGTACAGATCGAGCTCCAGATCGTTCTCGTATGCCTCAAGGTCCTCTGCACTCACCGGGCCATCATGCCCGCCACCGCCACCCCGGCGCGAGCGGAGGGCGGGTTGCGTCGCCCACCCGCGCCCCCCTGAGCCCCCGCCCACCACGGCGGGCGCGCGGTCCTCAGCCCAGCCCGGGCAGACGCCAACTGCGCCGATGCTGCTCGCTGGCACCCAGCTCGGCCAGGCCCGCCTGGTGCGCGGCCGAGCCGTAGCCCTTGTTGGAGGCCCAGCCGTAGCCGGGGTCGGGCAGGGCGGACATGATCGCGTCGCGCTCGACCTTGGCAAGCACGGAGGCGGCTGCGACCACGGCGCAGCCCGCGTCGGCCTTGACGCGCATGACCACGCCGGGGATGTCCTCGTCGGGGATGGCGGAGCCGTAGTCGCTCCGGAGCGCGATCTGATCCGGCTGGTCGAGGGCGGACAGGAGGTCCTCGGCGGGAGGGGCCAGCCAGTTCGCGGTGCCGTCAAGGATGATGACGCCGGGCAGGTGGCCGCGCTCGCGGACCCGGGCCAAGGCTCGCCGCCCGGCCAGGCGCAGGGCGGCGGCGATGCCGAGGGCGTCAATCTCAGCCGGTGAGGCGTGGGCGATGGCGTGGTCGGTGAGCCATGCGGCGCAGGGGGCTGTCAGGGCCTCGCGCCGGGAGGCGCTGAGCATCTTGGAGTCGGCCAGGCCCTCGGGGAAAGCGTCAGCGGTGCTCCGGGAGACCACCGCGAGGCCGACGGTGACGGGGCCGGCCAACGCGCCCCTGCCGACCTCGTCGAGGCCGCCGACGAACTCATGGTCCCTCAGGAGCGAGGCCTCCAGGGCGCGGTCGGGTCGAGTGCGCGGCATGGGTCAGGCCGCGCGGGCCATGCCCGCGGGCGCGTCCTCCCGGACGGGCGCGGCGGCGGCCGGATCGGCGGCGGGGACGTCCTTGAAGGCCTCGCGGCCACCGGCCAGCGTGCCCCAGTGGGCGAAGGGCCACACGATCCTCTTGGCCACGCCCACGACGTCGGTCAGGGGCACGGCGCCTCCATGGGCGTCGGAGGTGTGGAATCTGGAGTCGGCGGAGTTGGAGCGGTTGTCCCCCATGACCCACACGCAGCCCTCGGGAACGACGACGTCGAAGGGCGTGCTGGACGGCGAGGTACCCGGACGGAGGTAGGGCTCGTGGATCTGGACGCCGTTGACGGTCAGGCCGCCCTGGCCGTCGGCGACGACGTGGTCCCCCGGCATCCCGATGACACGCTTGATGAGATGGTGCCCGGAGCCCTCGGGCAGGAGGCCGATCGCGATGAAGAGGCCGCGCATCGCGCCCTTGAGGCCCGTGGGGTCGGTGGTGTTGAGCCAGGAGTCGGGGTCGCGGAAGACGATGATGTCCCCGCGGCGCACGTCCTTGGAGTCGTACATGGTGACGGCCACCCGGTCCCCGTTGACGAGGGTGGGCTCCATGGACGCCGAGGGGATCTCGAAGGTCTGGACGACGAAGGACTTGATGAGCGCCGAGCCGGTCAGGACGACGGCGACGACGATGAGGCTCGAGAGCAGGCGCCGCCAGGGGCTGGGGGCTGAGGGCGCGGGGGCCGAGTCGGCCAGGCGCGTGCCGGTGGCGTTGGCGACCGGCTGGCGGGGAGGGAAGGCGGGCGGGAGGGGGCGGGGGGAGTCCTCGCCGTCCTGGCGGGGCTCCTCGTCCGCGGGATCATCCCGGGAGGCGCCCAGGACGATGATCGGCTGGCGCTGGTCGGTCACAGGGCCTCCTCTCGATGATCGTGATGGCTGGCGTTGACGGGGCGGCGCCATGCGCCGGATGGAGTCAGCGCCCGGGGCTCGGGGCCCCGGGCGCTTGAGGGAGAAGCGGGATCAGGCCTCCCGGCGCTCCTTGATCTTGGCGGCCTTCCCGCGCAGGTTGCGCAGGTAGTACAGCTTGGCGCGGCGCACGTCACCGCGGGTGACGACCTCGATCTTGTCGATCGAGGGGGTGTGCACCGGGAAGGTGCGCTCAACGCCGACTCCGAAGGAGATCTTGCGGACCGTGAAGGTCTCGCCGATGCCGCCGCCGTGACGGGCGATCACGACGCCCTGGAAGACCTGGACGCGGGAGCGATTGCCCTCAACGACCTTGACGTGCACCTTGACGGTGTCGCCGGGGCGGAAGCTGGGGATGTCGTCGCGCAGCGACTTGGCGTTGATCTCGTCGATCAGGTTCATTGTTCTCTCCTGCGCACGCGCCACTGGTCGTGAGCGCTTGGTCAGTCGGAGCCGCACCATCCCATGATGGATGGGGCCGCCCCGGAGCGTGTGCCCGACGGGTCCTGCGATGCTGGGACCTCCCCAGTGGCGGAGGCGCCCCGAGTCCCGTGGGCGGGCCCAGTCTGCCACAGGGCCACGGGCCACGGCGATGACGCCCATGCCCAAGTGCGCGACCTCACGCGGGGCCCGCGGCGTCAGGAGGCGGGGGGAACGCTGGAGAACGCCTCCCGGCCGTCGCTCAGGCCTCCCCAGCGGGAGACCGGCCAGACCACGCTCTTGGCAACGCCGACGACGTCGTCGAGCGGCACGAAGCCCCCGTTGGCATCATCCTGGTGGTGGCGCGAGTCCTCGGAGTTGGAGCGGTTGTCTCCCATGACCCAGATCTTCCCCGGCGGGACGACGACGTCGAAGGCGAGCTCGGAGGGGGCTCGGCCGGGTTTGATGTAGGGCTCGCTGACCGGGATCCCGTTGACGGTGATGGGGCCGACGCCGTCGGCGACGACATGGTCCCCCGGCATCCCGATGACTCGCTTGATGAGGTGGTCGCCGGTGCGGTCGGGCAGGAGGCGCGCGGCGATGAGGGCGTCCCGGGCGAGGCCCGCGAGACCGGTGGGCTGGGGATCGTTGAGCCAGTCACCGGGGTCGGCGAAGACGACGATGTCGCCGCGGTGGATGTTGGTGGCGTCGTACCTGGTCACCACCACCCTGTCCCCATTCTTGAGGGTGTTCTCCATGGATCCGGACGGGATGATGAAGGACTGGGCGATGTAGGACTTGAACAGGGCGGCGCCGATGATGCCGACGATGAGGAAGGCGACGACGATGAGCCGGCCGCGCCAGCGGTCGGCTCGGCTCCGCCCGGCGCCGTCGGCTCCGTCAACGGCGTCGGCGCCGTCGGCCCCCTCGGCGGCACCGGCGGGCTCGGTCTCGGCGTCCGGGCCGGCTGGGGCGTCCTCGGCTCTGGTCAACGCGTCGCTCATGCGCGCGGCTCCTTCCTGGGGCTGGGCTCGCCAGCGGGGGCGAGGGTCAGGGACATGACGACGTCGCGGCACGCGGTTCCGCCCACCTCGTAGACGCGCGTTCCGCGCGCTGAGAAACCGGCGCGCTTGTACGCCTTCCGCGCGCGCCGGTTGCCCTCGTGGGTTCCCAGCCAGATCTCGGTGGCGCCGGCGCGGGCCGCGCTGGCGAGGGCGTGGGAGATGAGCACTGGGGCCAGGCCGGAGGCGCGCAGCCGGGAGTCGGCGTAGACCTTGGACAGCTCGGCCACGGCCCTGCCGCTGGCCGCGTCGGGCGCGGCGATGCTGGGCGGGCGGGCGTCGAGGCCCTCGGGAAGGGCGCCGTCGGCGTCGCGGGTCTCCAGGAGGAAGACCGCGTAGCCGACGAGTTCGCCGGGGGCGATCGGCTCGGCATCGGAGCCGGCCGGCGAGCCCTCGGGCAGCTCCGCGACGGCGACGCCGGCGCGCTCGTCGGCGATCCACTGGGCGAAGCGCTCGGGAGTCAGGGCGCGGGCGACATGCGCGGCGATCTCCTCGGGGGCGAGGAAGGGCGGGCAGGCGTCCGGGAAGGTCCGCGCGGCTAGGGCGGCGAGGGCCCGGGCATCGTCGGGCTCGGCGGGGCGCAGGCGCATGGGCGCGGGGCCGAGGGACCCGGCGGGCACCACCCAGCCGTGGCGGGCGAGGGCGGCGCGGTCCTGGGAGTCGAGGGTGGTGGGATCCAGGGCGCGGATCATGTCCGGGCGGCGGGCGGCGGTGCGGGCGATGGCCTCGTCGCGACGCGCGCGGGCGATGCGGGCATGGTCCCCGGAGAGCAGCACCTCGGGAGCGTCGAGCCCCCGCCAGGCGACGGGGCGGGTGAGCGCCTCATGCTCGAGCAGGCCGAGGGCGCTGTGGGACTCCTCGACGACGGAGGCGGGGTTGCCGAGGACGCCCGGCAGGAGCCTGGCGATGGCCTCGATCATGACGATGGCGGCCGCCTCTCCCCCGTTGAGGACGTAGTCGCCGATGGACAGCTCGCGCACCTCGATGCCGCGCGCCGCGTAGTGGCGGGGCACGCGCGAGTCGATGCCCTCGTAGCGCCCGCAGGCCACGATGAGGCGGTCGGCCCCGGCGAGGTCCTCGGCGGTGCGCTGGGTGAAGACCTCCCCGGCGGGGGTGGGGATGAGGAGGACGGCGCGGCCCGCCCCGAGCGCCCCGCCCGGAGTCTCAGGGCCCCCCGGCACCTCAGCGCCGTCAGCCAGGACGGCGTCGAGGGCCTCCCCCCACACGTCGGGCCTCATGACCATGCCGGCGCCACCGCCGAGCGGGGTGTCGTCCACGGTGCGGTGGCGGTCGTGCGCCCAGTCGCGCAGGTCGTGGACACGCAGGTCAATGAGGCCGTCCTCCCGGGCGCGCCCGATGAGGGACAGGTCCAAGACGTCGAGGAAGGCCGGGAAGATGCTGACGACGTCGATGCGCATCCGCCGGGACCGCGTGGAGGCTCCGCCCGTGTCAGTCATGATCACCGCCGTCGGCCGCCTGCCCGGCACTGCGGGCGCCGCGAGCACCGCGGGGACCCGATGCCCCGGCGGTCTCCTCACTGACCTCCGCGGCGCCTATGCCCGGGAAGAGGCCTCCGGGCGGGTCGATGATGACCAGCCCGGCCTCGGGGTCGACCTCGGGCACGAGCGCCTCGACGAAGGGGACCGCGACGCGCTGCCCACTGGGCGTGGTGATGATGAGGCGGTCCTGGGCGACGCCGGGCTCGAGATCAGTGACAGCGCCGAGCCCAGTACCATCGATGTGGCGGGCGGCCAGGCCCACGAGCTGGTGGCGGTACCAGGCGTCGTCGTCCTCATCCTCGGGCTCGGCGTCGGTGTCGATGAGGAGGCGGTGGCCCCGCAGGGCCTCCGCGGTGCTGCGGTCGGGGGCCTCGGCGAAGACCGCGAACCAACGGGTGCCGTCGAAGCGCAGGCGCTCCACGGTGAGGTCGGCAGCCGGTTTCCCGGAGCGGTCCTGGGTGGCCAGGACGGCGCCGGAGGCGAGACGGCCCCGCGGGTCGTCGGAGCGGATCTCCAGGCGGACCTCGCCCTTGAGGGCGTGGGCGGGGCCGATGATGGCGACAGTGAGCTGCACCTGGTCTCCTGGGTGGGCGTGGGTCGGCGGCGCGATCGATCCGCCGTGTCGGCCACCAACCTACCGCGCCGCCCGGCTGGGCCCCCGCGCCAGCGCGAGGAGGGGTGAAGGTCACTCCCCGCGCTGGGGCATCCCCGGCGCCGGTCCTGACGGGTCCCCTCCTGCTCACGTGCGGGGCACCAGGCGGTGCCCGGACGGCGCCGCGCTGATGCGGCCCCGCCCGCGGGCCGCATCGGCGCGGGCCCTCAGGCGATCGCGTCGGACAGGCGCGTGAGGCGATCGGCCTCCTCGGGGGCCAGGGCGAGGTCGAGCGCGGCGGTGATGGCCGGGAGCTGGGCGAGGGAGCGGGCGGAGGCTAGGGGCGCGACGACGCCGGGGCGGTCGCGCAGCCAGGCGAGGGCCACCGAGGCCGGCTCCACGCCGTGGGCGGCGGCGATCTCGACCACGGCGTCAACCACGTCGAAGCACTCGGGGCGCAGGTAGTCGGCGACCATTCCGGCGCGATCGCCGGTGGGGGCCTCGTCGCGCCGGTACTTGCCAGCGAGGAAGCCCGCGGCCAGGGAGAAGTAGGGCACGAGGCTAAGGCCGTGCCGGGCGGCCACCTCGCCGCGGCCGCCGGGGCCCTCGACGTCGCCTCGGCGCACGAGGTTGTAGTGGGGCTGGAGGGCGACAGGGGCGGCGGCGCCCTGCTCGGCGGCGAGCGCCATCCACTCCTCGATGCGCTCAGGGGCGTAGTTGGACAGGCCGACGTGGCGGATCTTGCCAGCCGCGCGGATCTCCTCGAACACGGCGACGGTCTCAGCCAGGGGCACGCCGGGATCGTCGAAGTGGGCGTAGTAGAGGTCGATGGCCTCGACTCCCAGGCGCTCCAGGGACTCGTCGACGGCGAGGCGCACGTTGTTGGGGGCCAAGCCCTTCCGGTCGGGCTTGGTGGAGACCTTCGTGGCGATGACGAGATCGTCGTGGTGGCCCCGCGCGCGCAACCAGGAGCCGATGACGGCCTCCGACTCCCCACCGCGGTTGCCACTGGCCCAGTGGGAGTAGCCGTCAGCGGTGTCGATGAAGTTGCCCCCGGCCTCCGCGTAGGCGTCGAGCAGGGCGTGGCTGGTGGCCTCGTCGGCGGTCCATCCCAGGACGTTCCCGCCGAATCCGATCCTGGCGACGTCGAGGTCCGAGTCTCCTATGCGCATGAGTCTGTCTCCTTCGTCGAACTGCGCGCCACGGCCCGGATGAGGCCGGTGAGAGGCACAACGCCGTTGCCCGGCCCTCCATTCCTTGGAGGGCCGGGCAACGGCGTGGGAAGCGCGGGGGCCTCGCGGCCGGGCCGCGCTCAGCGGCGGTCGGTGTCGACGACGTCGACGCGCACCGGCGAGTCCGCCAGCGCGCCCACGACCGTGCGCAGGGCCCGGGCCGTGCGGCCCGAGCGGCCGATGACGCGGCCGAGGTCCTCGGGGTTCACGCGCACCTCGAGGAGGTCGCCGCGGCGCAGCGACCGGGGGGTGACGGTGACGTCGTCGGGATTGTCGACGATCCCGCGGACGAGGTGCTCGAGCGCGTCAGCGAGCATGTCAGGCCTCCTCGGCGGGGGCCTCGGGAGCGGGCTCCTCGGAGGAGCCCTCCGCGGCCTTGGCCTCGGCGGCCGCGGCGTCGGCCGCCTCCTTCTCAGCGTCGGCCTTCGCCTTGGCGGCTGCGGCCTTGCGCTTCTCGGCGTCGTCGGAGACGGCCTTGACAGCGGCCTCCTTGGCGGCCGCGGCGGCCTCAGCGTCCTTGACCTTCAGACGGCCCTCGGCGCCGGGCAGGCCCTTGAACTTCTGGTAGTCGCCCGTGATCTTGAGCAGGTTGAAGACGGTGTCGGAGGGCTGGGCGCCCACGCCGAGCCAGTACTGGACCCGCTCGGAGTCGATGCGGATGAGCGAGGGCTCCTGCATCGGGTCGTAGAGGCCGACCTCCTCGATGACACGGCCGTCGCGCTTCTTGCGGGAGTCGAGGACGACGACCCGGTAGAAGGGGGCGAACTTCTTGCCCATGCGCTTGAGGCGAATCTTGACTGCCACTTGGTTGAACTCCTGGTTCTGGATGGTTTGGCCCGCGCCGATCCCCGGTGGGGTCAAGCAACGGTTTCCGGCGGGAGCCGAGACGCGAGGGCGCGAGGGAGAGGGGCCTCGCGCGCTCGAGTGCACAGGGGATTGTGCCAGATGCCACCAAGAGGCCGCCACCGCGAGCGCCTCCGACCGGCCGCGGCGTGGTGCGAGATCGCCCACAGGGCGCCCCGCCGGGCCCGTAGGCCCGTAGGCCCATAGGCCCGTAGGCCCGTAGGCCCGTGGGCGAGGATCCCGGGCCGCTCAGGCCTCCTCGTCGAGGCTGGCCACGCGCGCGGCGGCCTTGTCCGCCGTCCAGATGTCGCCGTCGAGGGCCGCGGGCAGGCCGGCGCGCTCAGCGACGAAGGCCGGCTCGGCGACGCCGTCGGATCGCTGGCGGTCGTAGTCGCGCAGAACGGCGAAGACCCAGCGGCTCAGCCAGAGCACGGCCACGAGGTTGAGGATGGTCATAAGGGCGAGGGCGACGTCGGCCATCACCCAGGCCAGGTCGAGGGCGACGACCGCACCCAATCCCGTGGCCGCCGTCATCGCCAGGCGCAGCGCCACGCCGGCGCGGGGCCCGCCGCCGAGATAGCTGAGGTTGATCTCCGCGAAGTTCGAGTAGCCCAGCACCGAGGAGTAGGCGAAGGTCGCCACGACGAAGGTCATGAACCACAGGACCCATCCGCCGGGCAGGGCGTCAGCCAGGGCGTGCTGGACGAGCGTGGTCTCGGCCCACTCGGGCGCGACCCCCGGGGTGTAGATCGAGGGCGAGGCCAGCAGCACGGTCAGGCCGGTGGCGGTGCAGATGACGATCGTGTCGATGAAGACGCCGAGGGACTGGATGAGTCCCTGGACCACGGGGTGGGCGACGTCGGCGGTGGCCGCGCCGTTGGGCGAGGAGCCCTGGCCCGCCTCGTTGGAGAACAGGCCGCGCTTGGTGCCGTTGAGGAAGGTGGCGAACAGGCCCCCGCCCACGCCCGCCAGGCCCGGCCGCAGGCTGAAGGCGCCGGCGATGATGTCCCCGAAGACCCCGGGGACGCTGGGCAGCGAGACGATGATGACGACGGCGACCACGGCGATGTAGGCCAGGGCCATGAGGGGCACCAGCCACTCGGTCACCCTCGCCACGAAGCGCATCCCGGCCAGGAGGATCGGGGCGGTCACGGCCATCAGGACGATCGCGGTGGTCGTGGTGGACACGTGGTGGGAGGATTCGAGGGTGGCCGCGATGGTGTTGGACTGGACCATCGGGAAGATGAGCCCGTAGGAGAAGATGAGCATAAGCGCGAAGACGATGCCCATCGCCCGGCCGATCCCGCCGCGCCCGGCGAGGGCCAGGCCCCGCTGCATGTAGTAGGCGGGCCCGCCCCGGAAGATGCCGTCGGCGTTGCGGACCTTGAAGACCTGGGCAAGCGTGGACTCGGCGAAGGATGTGGCCATGCCGAGCAGGGCCACCACCCACATCCAGAACAGGGCGCCGGGCCCGCCCAGGGTGACCGCCAGGGCGACGCCGGCGATATTGCCGGTGCCCACGCGCCCGCCCAGGCCGATGACGAAGGCCTGGAAGCTGGACAGGGATCCGCGCTGGTGCCGCGAGCGCAGGACCAGGCGGAGACTGCGGGCGAAGAGGCGCACCTGGACCCCGCGAGTTCCCAGGGTGAGGAAGAGCCCGGTGCCGAGCAGGATCCACACGAGGATCTTGCCCGACACGAAGCCCTCGAAGGCGCCCAGCGACTCGGTGAGCCGCTCGGTCAGCGGCGGGTGCGAGGCCGCGGCGGTGATCGCCGCGGGGAGGGCGACCGGGAGGGCGAGGGGCATGGCGATGGGCATGAGGGGTCCCGTCAGTCCGGATCCGAGTGAACCCCGTGAGACTAGCTGAGACCGTTGAGCGCCGCGTCCTCAGGTCCGGCCCTTGGCGGGCACGGGGATGTCGGCCGGGAGGGCGCGGGGAGGGCCGCCGGGAGGATGGTCCCGCCCGCGTGACATCTGTCATCGGCGGGTGGTGACAGCCCTCAGTACCCGGCGCCGCCCATCGCGCCGACGATAGGACCATGACACAGCACATGCCGGGCGGCCCAGGCGCCCTGAAACCCCCTGGTCACTCGCCCACCCCGGACCCGCGCGCCGGCAGGAGCGCGCAGCCCCCGGCCGTCGAGGTGACCGGCCTGGTCAAGACCTTCGGGACGGTGCGCGCCGTCGACGGCATCGACCTGCGCGTGGCCCCCGGCGAGGTCGTGGCCTTCCTCGGCCCCAATGGCGCCGGGAAGTCCACCACCCTGGACATCATCCTCGGCTTCTCCGCCCCCGACGCCGGGGCCGCCCGGGTCTTCGGCCTCAGCCCAGACCAAGCGGCCAGGGGGCTGCGCACCGGCGCGATCCTCCAGGAGGGGGGCCTCCTGCCCGACTACACGGTGGGTCAGACGATCCGCTCTGTGGCCGCCATGCGCGGGGCCCGTCACGATGTCCCGGCCGTCCTGGAGCTCTCCGGGATCTCCCCGATCCTGGGCCGTAAGGTGGCCAAGTGCTCCGGGGGCGAGCGCCAGCGCCTGCGCCTGGCCCTGGCCCTGCTGGGCAACCCGGACCTCATGGTGCTCGACGAGCCCACCGCCGGCATGGACGTCACCGCCCGCCGCTCCTTCTGGGCCGCGATCCGCGAGCGCGCCGCCGGGAGCAAGTCGGTCCTCTTCGCCACGCACTACCTCCAGGAGGCCGCGGACTTCGCCGACCGGATCGTCATCATCCACCACGGCCGGATCATCGCCTCGGGCTCGGTGGACGACGTACGGGCGCTCGGCGAGGGCACCATCGTCACCGCCACCTGGCCTGGCATGCCCGGAGCGGCCGCGCTCGATGAGGCGCTGGCCGAGGCGCGCGCCTCGCTCCAGGGCGTCGCGGTGCGCGGCGAGCACATCGAGGTGCGGACCACCGCACCCGACGACGTCGCCCGCATCCTGCTGACCCGCACGCCCGCCCACCACTTGGGGATCACGGCCCTCAGCCTCGACGACGTCTTCGCCGATCTCGTCGAGGAGCCCGCGCCGGTCGGAGGATCGGCCGCCCCTCCGGCGCGATAAGCGCTCGCGCGCGCCGGCCCACGACCATCCCGACACCGCCCGGAGACCACCATGAGAACCGATACCAGCACTGAAACCAGCACTGAAACCAGAACCGCGATCAACCCGGTCCAGGGCGCCCCGCGCCCCGGGCCCGGCCCGGCCCCCTCGGAGCGCCCGAGCCTGATCCCCTACCTGCTCTGCGAGCTGCGCACGACGATCCTGAGGGCTGACACGATCATCTTCATCGTCGTCATACCGCTGGGCATGTACCTCCTGTTCGGGACCATGGCCTCCTACAGCGATGTCGATGCAGGCCGAGGCAATGTCAACGCCGTCATCATGATCAATATGGCGGCCTTCAGCGCTGCCATGGCGGCCACAACCGTGGCGGGGAGCAGCGCCGTCGAGCTCGCGAGGGGATGGGGCCGCCAGATGGGGCTGACCCCCGGTGGGATGCGCGCGTACTACCTGGTCAAATCCGCGGCTGGGGTCCTGCTGTCACTCGTGCCCACCACCTTGCTGTTCGGCGCCGGGGCCATCATGGGCGCGCGCTGCGACACGCCCCTCGTCTGGATCAACTCCTTCCTGGGCTGCCTGCTGCCGACGATCCCCTTCTCCCTGTACGGCCTGGCCATCGGCATGTGGTTCCCCTCCCAGGGCGCCGTTGGGACGGCCGCCGCCTCGGTGACGGTGTGGGCCTTCCTGTCCAACATCTTCATGCCGCTGTCCGGGGCGCTGCTCACGATCGCGCGCTACACGCCGCTCTACGGAGCCGCGACCCTCGCGCAGCGCCCCATCATGGGCGATGTCATCAACACCGCGACGGGCGTGGTCCACGAGAGCCCGTGGATACAGGTCACTAACCTCGTGGCATGGACGCTCATCATCGCCGCCGTCTGCCTGCTCTCCCGCCGCCGGGCCACGGCGCGGCGATGAGCGGGAGGCCCCCCGGCCAGGCCCCGACCTCGTCGCCGGAGCCGAGTTGGAGGGACTGGCGCGCCACCTGGCCCGGCGCGCCCGGGTGGCTCGGCGTCGACTGGGAGGCCTCCATCTGGATCGGCTTCCTCCTGCCGATGATCGCCTTCCTCCTGGCATCGCGGGCCTCGCTGTGGGCGAAGATCCTGGGGGCCTGTGGCCTAGCGGCCTTCGCGGTGATCTACGTGATCGAAGTCAGCCTCATCGCCAAGCGGGCTAACTTCGCCCGCCTCGCCCCGGCCTCGAGGCCGCGCGAGGAGCTCGCCCCCGCGATCCGCCCACTCGTCCTCCTGGGACTGTGCGCGGTCGCGTCCACGATCGCGATCACCTGGTACTCCACGGTGTTCCTCCCCTACTTCTGCGCGATCGTCCTGTTCACCACCAGGCTGCGCACGGGCCTGATGGCCAGCGCGGGAATGTGCCTGGCCGCGCTGGCCGCGCTGGTCGTCATCCTGGCCGTGGGCCCGGGCGAGCCGGGGCTGGTGTACATGACGCTCGGCTGCATCACGTCGTCGGGGTTCGTGGTCCTCTCCCGCTTCTTCGCCGAGCAGGAGGCGCAGCGCGCCCGGCAGGCCCGCGCGGAGGCCGCGATGGCCGAGCGCGAGGAGATCGGGCGGGACGTGCACGACATCCTCGGTCACTCGCTCACGGTGCTGACCCTCAAGGCGGAGGTCGCCCAGAGGCTCCTGCGCCGGGATCCCGAGGCGGCTGAACGCGAGCTCGCTGAGGTCATCGATCTCTCACGGGCCGCCCTGGCGGACGTGCGGGCGACCGCCACGCGCCTGCGCACCCCGGATCTGGCCAGTCAGATCGAGTCCTCCCGCACGGCCTTCGCGGCGGCCGGCATCGACGCCGAGTTCACCGGCAGACCCGAGGACCTCCCCTTGGGGCAGCGCGAGCTGGCCTCCTGGGCGCTGCGCGAGGCCACGACGAACATCCTGCGCCACGCGGGCGCCACAGCGGTCAGGGTGGCCCTCTCGCCCGGGCGGGTCGTGGTGGCGGACAATGGGCGCGGGCTCAATGGGGCTCCCGAGGGCAACGGGCTGCGGGGTCTGCGCAAGCGCGTGGAGGCCTCGGGGGGCGAGGCTCGGTTGGTGAGCCCGGCGCCGCATCCCATCCCCAGCCCGGGCGGAGCCGGACCGGGCGGAGCCGGACCGGGCACCGAGATGGAGGTCCTACTGTGAAGGCGACGGATTCCGAGCGCGGCGGCGTCATCCGCCTGCTCATCGCCGATGACCAGGCGCTGGTGCGCGGCGCGCTGGCGACCCTGCTGGGACTGGAGGCGGACCTGGAGGTCGTGGCGCAGGTGGGATCCGGCACCGAGGTGGTGGCCGCGGCCCGGGAGCACGGCGCCGATGTGGCGCTGCTGGATATCGACATGCCCGACGGCGATGGCCTGGCCGCCGCCGCCGCCCTGACCGCCTCGGGCCTGGCCTGCCGCAGCCTCATCGTGACCACCTTCGGGCGCCCGGGGTACCTGTCGCGGGCGCTGGAGGCGGGGGCGAGCGGCTTCCTGGTCAAGGACACTCCCCCGGAGCAACTGGCGGACGCGATCCGTCGCATTCACGCGGGGCTGCGGGTCATCGACCCAACCCTCGCCCAGGAATCGGTGCTCCTGGGTCCCAATCCGCTCACCGAGCGGGAGAAGGAAGTGCTGCGCCTCGCGGCCCGGGGCGACGACGCCCATGGGATCGCCGCGGGCCTGCGCCTGGGCGACGGGACGGTGCGCAACTACCTGTCGAGCGCGATCGCCAAGACCCACGCGCGCAACCGCACCGAGGCCGCCCGCACCGCCGAGCGCAACGGCTGGCTGTAGGCGCGGGCGACTGAAAGAGCGCACGGCTGTCAGCCTCCCCAGCACTCCAAGCTCGCACTGTTGATGACAACCTCTCCACCCTTCCCCACCGGACTCGGCTCACTGGGCGCGTAGCACTGGTTGGGGCCTGGTTCCCGTGGCGTCGGTGTTCAGGACCCGCTCCTTGGCTCACTGATAGCGGGTAACCAGCTCCTGGACGCCTCGTGGCGGTATGACCGGGGTGTCGAAGGCACCGCTGAGCCATTGTAGACAACAGTCGACCATCATAAGCAGCGAAGAACTGCCATAAGCAACCGCCGACCGCCGTAAGCACCGATCAACCA
Source organism: Actinomyces sp. zg328 (assembly GCF_009829635.1). Taxonomy (NCBI): domain Bacteria; kingdom Bacillati; phylum Actinomycetota; class Actinomycetes; order Actinomycetales; family Actinomycetaceae; genus Actinomyces; species Actinomyces sp. zg328. The sequence goes on along the minus strand of NZ_VWPE01000019.1, from coordinate 7,543 downwards.
TCTTGAGCACCGCGGGGAGCACTGCCCCAAACCTCCCAGCGCTGCTCTCGACGCCAGGCCGAGAACATCACGAACACGCCTCAAAGTCGTGAGCACCGGGTGGGCCATCTTTGGCATCGCTGAGTGATTGTGGGCACCTTTGGGCCATCGTAAGCACCGCTGGGCCATCGTGAGCACCTCTGGACCATCGTGAGCACCGCGGGGAGCGCTGCCCAAAACATCCCAGCACTGCTCTAGACGCCCCAGCGCTGCCCCAAACCTCCCAACGCTGCCCAAGGCTTCCCAGCGCTGCTCTCGACACCAGGCCGAGAACATCACGAACACGCCCCAAAGTCGTGAGCACCAGGTGGGCCATCGTCGGCATCACTAAGCCATCGTAGGCACCGCTGAGCCATCATGAGCACCTCTGGACCATCGTGAGCACCGCGGGGAGCGCTGCCCAAAACATCCCAGCACTGCTCTAGACGCCCCAGCGCTGCCCCAAACCTCCCAACACCGCCCCAAACCTCCCAACACCGCCCCAAACCTCCCAACGCTGCCCAAGGCCTCTCAACGCTGCTCTCAACGCCAGGCTGGGAAGATCATGGACGCGCCCCAAGATCGTGGGCACCGGGTGGGTCACTGTGAGCGCTGCTGAGACATTGTGGACAATGGAGAGCCGTCGTGAGTACCGCTAAGCCATTGTGGATAAAGGCCGACCATCATAAGCAGCGGAGGACTGCCGTAAGCAACTGCCGACCGCCTTAAGCACCGCGGGGCCATCGTCAGTACCTCGGGGACCGCTGCCCAAAACATCCCAGCATCGCTCTAGAGGCCCCAGCGCTGCCCTCGACGGCCCAGCACTGCTCTCGACGCCGGGCCGAGAACATCACGAACACGCCCCAAAGTCGTGAGCACCGGGTGGGCCATCGTCGGCATCGCTGAGCCATTGTGGGCACCTCTGGGCCATCGTGAGTATCGCTCAGCCATTGTGGATAAAGGCCGACCATCATAAGCAGCGGAGGACTGCCGTAAGCAACTGCCGACCGCCTTAAGCACCGCTGGGCCATCGTGAGCACCGCGGGGAGCGCTGCCCCAGACCTCCCAGCGCTGCCTGAGACCTCCCAGCGCTGCTCTCGACGCCGGGCCGGGAACATCACGAACACGCCCCAAAGTCGTGAGCACCGGCTGGCCGCTGTAAGCACCGCGGGGCCATCGTGGGCACCGGGTGGAATGTCATCGGCGCGCGGCGGGGCTGCCGACGCGCCCCCGGGACGCGCCCATGACCCCAACGCACGGCGGCAACTGGGCCACGACCAACCCGGTCACGACACCCACAACGAGCAAACGACGCCTGACACGCCAACACGTGCAATGTGGGCACCCACGGAGGCATCAGCGGTGCGTTCCGCACTGAACGGTGCCGTTCGCGCCCACTGGTGCGTCCTGCCCGCACCAGTGGGCGCGAGCCGCACCACCCAAAGGGGGGAAAGCCACCACCCCACACGAACAGCACCACCCAAAGGGGAAAAGCCACCACCCTGCGCGAGCCGCACCACCCCACGCAGCCCCGCTCTCAGCCCCCCGTCTCAGCCCCCCGCTCTCAGAGCCCGAGGCGGCGGCGCAGGTCCTCGGGGAGCGCTGCCATGGCGTCGGCGACGTCGCCACTGGAGGCCGCTGCCTGCTGGGGCTGCGCGGGGGCGGCCTGCTGTCCCGGCATGATGCCGTAGCCGCCAGCGACACTTCCGGCACTGCCGGCACTGCCGGTGCTGCCCGCGCCCGCTCCCCCGCCTGCCCCTTGGCCTAGCCCGAAGGAGGATCCGGCCACCGGCGCGGCGGGCGCCTCCTGGGCCCCCCGCGCGATCTCCTTGGCCTGGCGCGCCGCCTTGGCGGGGTTGCCGGAGCGGCCTTTCTTCCCGCCCTTGCCCTTCTTCTTGGCCTTGGGCGCCTGACGGGCCTTGGAGTGCTTGCCCATGGACGGCAGCGATCCCAGGCCGGGCATTCCACCTGGGCCACCCGCGCCTCCCATGCCGCCCGACGCCATGGCCTCCATCATCTTTTTGGCCTGCTCGAAGCGGTCGACGAACTCGTTGACCGCCTGGACGGTGGTGCCCGAGCCCTTGGCGATACGGGTGCGGCGCGAGCCGTTGAGGATCGTGAGGTCTTTGCGCTCCGCGGGCGTCATGGAGCAGACGATCGCCTCGATGCGGTCCACCTCGCGGTCGTCGAAGGCCTCGATGGCCTCGCGCATCTGCCCCATGCCGGGCATCATGCCCAACAGCTTCTTCATCGAGCCGAGTTTGCGGATCTGGCGCAGCTGGGTGAGGAAGTCGTCGAGGGTGAACTCGCCCTTGGCGAGTTTGGTGGCGGCGTCCTCGGCCTCCTTGGCGTCGAGGGTCTTCTCCGCCTGCTCGATGAGGGTGAGCAGGTCTCCCATGTCGAGGATGCGGCTGGCCATGCGGTCGGCATGGAAGCGCTCGAAGTCGTCCAAGCCCTCACCCGTGGAGGAGAAGAGCACGGGAGCGCCGGTCACCCCGCGCACGCTCAGCGCCGCGCCACCTCGGGCATCGCCGTCGAGCTTGGAGAGCACGACGCCGGTGAAGCCGACGCCGTCACGGAAAGCGACCGAGGTGTTGACGGCGTCCTGCCCGACCATCGCGTCCAGGACGAAGAGGATCTCGTGAGGGGCGACGGCGTCGCGGATGCGCACCGCCTGGTCCATCATCTCCGCGTCCACGCCCAGGCGGCCGGCGGTGTCCACGATGACGACGTCGTAGCCCTTGGCGCGGGCCTGCTCGACGCCGCTGGCGGCCACCCGCACCGGATCGCCGACGCCGTTGCCGGGCTCGGGGGCCCAGATGTCCACGCCCGCGCGCTCGGCGACGACGCCGAGCTGCGTGACGGCGTTGGGGCGCTGGAGGTCGGAGGCCACGAGCAGGACGCGCTTGCCATCGCCCTTGAGCCAGCGCCCGAGCTTGCCGGCGAGCGTCGTCTTACCGGCGCCCTGGAGGCCGGCGAGCATGATGACGGTGGGGCCGCGGTCCGCCCAGTTGATCTCGCGGGTGGCGCCGCCCAGGACCTCGATAAGCTCGTCGTTGACGATCTTGATGACCTGCTGGGCGGGGTTGAGCGCCTGGGATCGGGCGGCGTCGACGGCCTTCTCTCGCACGGCGGCGGTGAAGGCGCGCACCACGGGCAGGGCGACGTCGGCCTCGAGGAGGGCGCGGCGGATCTCGGTGACGGTCGCCTCGACGTCGGCCTCGGTCAGGCGGCCCTTGCCGCGCAGGGAGTTGAAGGAGGCGGTGAGCCGGTCGGAAAGGTTGCCGAACACGGGGGTCCTTCCTGGGGCGCGGGCGCGCCGGTCGGGGGGTGCGGGCCCGGGCGGCATGGCGCCGCCCGGGCATCGCGCTTTGCTGCCGCCCAGGATAGCGGCCGGGGCAAGCGTGCTCCCCCACCCCGCGCGTCACTCCCAGGCGGCGGAGCCCGGGTCCACCCCCTGGGCGAGGGCGGAAGCGTCGATGATGTCCTTGAGCCAGGCGGCCAGGCCCTTCCCCTTGGCGTCGTAATAGGCGGTGAAGCGCTGGTCGCTAACGTATCCGCGGGCGATGAGCACCTGCCTGGGCACGGTCATCTCGATCCAGCGGTTCAGCTCCTCCCGATGGCGCTCGGCCAGGGCGTTGGCCTCCTGGCTGCCGGGAGCGACGCCGCGGCGCATGGCGTCGGCGAGATCGGCCTCCAAGCGCTTGGCCTCGTCGGCCGCCCGCGCCCAGTCGTCCGGCGTCATGGCGGCCTTGCGGCGCTCCGACTCCACCCAATCCTCGGTGCCGCCCCAGCGCTCCTCGGCCTCGGCGGTGTACTCCTCGCTCCACTGGCCGTGCCAGGCCTGGGCCCGCTCGGCCCCGCTCATGTGATTCCCCATGGTCTCCGCCTCCATCATGGTGTCGATGACGCGGACCATCCGCGTCAGGCGGGAGATCCGCTCGGACAGGAGTCGGCGCTGCTCCATCAGGTGCTCGGCGGCCGTCGCCGGGGCGCCGTCGAGCAGCTCGCCGATCGCGGCCAGGCCCATGCCGGTCTCGCGGTAGACGAGGACCTGCTGGGCTCGGTCGAGGTCGGCGTCGCTGTAGAGGCGGTAGCCGGACCAACTGCGCCCCGAGGGGGTGAGCAGGCCGATGGCGTCCCAGTGGTGGAGCGCGCGCACGCTCACGCCCAGCAGCCGCGCAGCATCGCCAACCGTGCGGTCGGCCTCCGACCCGTGACCGGGGGCCGGGGCCGGTGCTGGGGCGCTGAAGCGGGGAGCGTCGTTCATGCCCTGAGGATCTCTCATGCGATGCAGCCTGCCGCCTCACGCCGCGTGAGGGTCAAGCGGTGGCCCTCAACCAGCCGAGGACGGCGCGCACTCGCCGATTCCTTTCCTCGGGAGGCAGATCGAGCTCGACGAGGATATGCGCCACGCGCTTGGCCAGCGCGCCGTCGGCTCACCACGGCAGGGCGGCTGGCGCGCTCAGGCGGATCATCGCGCCCCGGCCCACCGGGGAGTCGATGGCCAGCTCGCCGACGACGGTCACCATCCTTGGGCGATCCCCGCCAGGCCCGTTACCTTGTTGGTGGTTGCTGGCCGAAGGAGCGCTGGTGGCTGGGCCAGCGGTGGTCGGCATGATGGCTCACCCCCCTGCCCATCGAGTGATTCCCGGGGCCTGAGCCACCCCTCGTCGCGCGACGCGTTGGTGACCGCCGATCAGGGAAGCGACCCGTTTTTCAGGCCTGACGCGCCCCCGGGAACGGGACCGGTCACCGAAAAGCTGATTCACCCTGCGAAGTCAGGGACCATCCATCATGGGCGTCAACGACATCGGCGTGCTCATCGGCATCGGAGCGCTCATCGGCATCAAGGCCGGCAAGCCCGACCACTGGGACCCAAGGACCGCCACCCCAAGCCAGCCACCGCGGCGCGCGCGGCCCCCGGCCCACGAGCGAGCACGGACCAGCACGAGCCGCCCCAGCCCCGGGATACCGCCTCACCCTGCAGAAACCGCCTCACCCCCGGGATACCGCCCCACCCCACACAAACCGCCTCACCCCCGGGATACCGCCTCACCCCGCAGAAACCGCCTCAAACTGCGAGAATGAGGGCGCAACGCCGGGCCGAGACGGTATCCCCGGGGGCAGACGGTATCCCGGGGGCGAGGGCGCAGGATCGCAGGACGCTCAGTTGCCGATGGGTTGGAACGGAACCGCCCTGGAGCACGTCGGGATCGCCACCCAGGCTGGGGCCTTGCCCGAGCGCCTCAGCGGCGGCGAGCGCCAGCGGGTGGCGATCCGCCCGCGTCCTCGTCTCCCGACTGGCCATCGTCCTGGCCGATGAGCCGACGGACGCGCTCGATGTCGTCTCAGCGCGGATCGTCCTGGACTGGTTCGCCCCGATCGCCTCCGAGGGGACCTGCGTCCTCGTGATCGCCCATGACCCCGCCGCGGCGGCCCGGGAGCGGCGCGTCATCGTCATGGACGGCGGGCGCGGGACTGAGGCGGCGCCCACCGGCGCCCGCCGGCGCCCGTCCTCAGGCCAGGAGGGCGTCGACGAAACCCTCGGGATCGAAGGGGGCCAGGTCGTCAGCGCCCTCGCCCAGGCCGACGAGCTTGACGGGAACGCCGAGCTCGCGCTGGACGGTGACGACGATGCCGCCCTTGGCGGTGCCGTCGAGTTTGGTGAGCACGATGCCGGTCACGCCCACGGCCTCGGAGAACACCTGGGCCTGTCGCATGCCGTTCTGGCCGGTGGTGGCGTCGAGGACGAGGAGGATCTCGCCGACCGGGGCGATCTTGCCCATGACGCGCTTGATCTTGCCGAGCTCGTCCATGAGGCCGGCCTTGTTCTGGAGGCGCCCGGCCGTGTCGATGAGAACGACGTCGGCGCCCTGGCCGGCGGCCGCGCGCACGGCGTCGAAGGCGACGGAGGCGGGGTCGGCGCCCTCGCGCTCGGAGCGGACGACCTCCACGCCCACGCGCTGGCCCCACGTGGACAGCTGCTCGGCGGCGGCGGCGCGGAAGGTGTCGGCGGCGCCCATGACGACGGCCTTGTCCTGGGCGACGAGGACGCGAGCGAGCTTGCCGCAGGTGGTGGTCTTGCCGGTGCCGTTGACGCCGACCATGAGGATGGCGGCGGCGGGCGCGGCGCCCGCGGGCAGGTCAGCGCCCTCGGCGGGCGCGGGCCGGGTGAGGTTGAGGGAGCGGTCCATGGCGGGGTCGACGAGTTCGAGGAGCCCGGAGCGCAGGACGCCGCGGATGGCCTCGGGGTCGGAGGTCCCGAGCACCTTGGCCTGGGTTCGCAGCCCGTCCATGAGCTCCATGGTCACCTCGACGCCGAGGTCGGAGGTGAGCAGGGTGTCCTCGATCTCCTCCCAGTCGGACTCGGACAGGTCGCCGCGGGACAGGACGGACAGGACGGCCTTGCCGAAGCCCCCGGAGCCGGCCAGGCGGGCGCGCAGGCGCTGCATGCGCCCGGGGATGGACTCGGGCCGCTCCAGGGTGGCGACGGCGCCCCCGGCGCCCTCCCCTGCCCCAGGGGCTTCGCCGGGGGATCCTGGCCGCTCCCCCGCCCCCTCCGGGCCGGCGGTGGGAAGGGCCTGATCACGATCCAGGGGCTTGTGGGCGCTGACCTCGGGGGGCGCTTGGCCGCGGCGGCGCCGGCCGGAGACAAGCCAGAGCCCTCCCACCAGGGTGAGGACGGCGAGGACGGCAATCACGATGAGCATCGGGTCCATGCCCCCATCATGCCCGATGCCCCGCGCCCCGTGTCAGCCCCCGGTGGCCGGGGCGCCGCCGGCGCCCCGATCGCGCGCCAGGCGCTGGGAGACGGCCTGGGTGACGCCGTCGCGCATGGTGATGCCGTAGAGGGCGTCGGCGACCTCCATGGTGCGCTTCTGGTGGGTGATGATGATGAGTTGGCTGGACTCGCGGAGCTCGGTGAAGATCTCCAGCAGGCGCCCCAGGTTCGTGTCGTCGAGGGCCGCCTCCACCTCATCCATGACGTAGAAGGGCGAGGGGCGCGCCTTGAAGATCGCGATGAGCAGGGCCACCGCCGCGAGCGAGCGCTCCCCGCCGGAGAGCAGGGAGAGGCGCTTGACCTTCTTGCCCGCCGGGCGCGCCTCGATCTCGATGCCCGTGGTGAGCATGTCGCCCGGGTCGGTGAGCACGAGGCGGCCCTCGCCGCCGGGGAAGAGGCGGTCGAACACGGAGGCGAACTCACGGGCCGTGTCCTGATACGCGGAGGTGAAGACCTCCTGCACGCGCGCGTCGATCTCCTCGACGATCCCCAGCAGATCCGCGCGCGAGCGCTTGAGGTCGGCGAGCTGCTCGGCGAGGAAGCGGTGACGCTGCGCCAGCGCGGCGTGCTCCTCGAAGGCCAGGGGGTTGACCTTGCCCAGGCGGGCGAGATCGCGCTTGGCGCGGGCCAGGCGCCTCTCCTGCTCGGCGCGCGCGTAGGGCCGCCCGGGGCGGGCCGTCGGGGTCCGCGGAGCGCGCCGCGCGCCGGGCCCCTCCCCCGGCTCGGCGGCCCCCGGCTCGG
>NZ_VWPE01000018.1:0-49051 GCF_009829635.1 Actinomyces sp. zg328 | reverse complement strand
CCACCCGAGGCCCCAGCGCCCGGCGCCGCGCCGCCGGGCTGGATGCGCACGCCGAAGCGCGGCTCCTCATCGGGGCGCGATCCGAACGCCGTGGGCCCGTCACCGGACTCCGCGCGGGCGCGACGGCGCTCCTCGGCGCGGCGCGCGGCCTGGCCGCCCCGGGTCAGGTTGCCCGGCGCGTCGGCCAGCGCCCGGGCCGCCTCCTGAACCCGGTCCGAGGCGAGGATCGAGTAGCGCGAGGCCACCACCTGGCTGATAGAGGTGAAGTCCCGGCGACCGCGCGTGAGCGCGTAGCTGACCGCCTGGAAGAGGATCCCCCACACGACGCCCAGCAGCACGGCGCCGAGGAGCCTCGGGGGCGTCGAGGCGCTGCCGATGAAGTTCATCATGAGGGCGAAGAACACGCCGATCCACAGCCCGGACCCGGCGCCGCCGGCGATCGCCCGCCCCCAGCTCAGGCGGCCGGTGATGCGCTCGACCTGCCGCAGATCGGTGCCGATGATCGACAGCAGTTGGACGGGGAAGCCCCCGTCCGACAGGGAGTCAACGGCGTGCTGCGCCTGCGCGTAGGTGGCGAAGGAGGCGATCTCCTCGCCCTGGGGCAGCGCGCCCCCGCGACCGACGATCGTGTCAGGACCCATCTGGATGCTCATAACCCCATCGTCCCATGCCGACCGCCACGGAGACGAGCCGGCCCGCCCCCCGCCGCCCCGATCCGCTCTCAGCGACCACGGGGCGGCGGGGGAATATCGGCCCGATGGCGTCCCTCAGGCATCAGCGGCGAGCGAGCGCCTGGCCACTCGATTCCCATCAGGGGCATTCATCAGATCTCCGCCGCGCCAACCGTGCCCTCGATTCCGAAGGGGCACATACATAAGCGAAACCGGAGAGCCGACCGCAGGAGGAATAAGCCGTTGCGATGTATCACGAGCTCGCAACGAGTGCATCGCGCCACGGACCCACTATTTACGCGAAGCCATGCCCGCAGGTAATCTAGTGGTCGCGAACACAGCCGAAGGCATAGGAGCCTTCGATTCGTTCGAACATCTTGAAAAGTGTTCGCACACCATATCAACCGCTCAGCAACTGGAGAAATCATGAAGGTTCCTCACATCATTGCCGGCGGAGCCGCCAGCGTTGCGCTAGCCGTTTCCGGCGCTACCGCGTCCGCAGCACCCATCGAAACACCACCCAATTCTAGCACCTCTTCCGAAGAGCCCACATCAGAGGAAGAACTCGATCAATTCGCCGGCGACCTCGAGACACTGTTCACCCGCTATGTGCAACAAAGAGCAGATGGAACAGTCGTCGTAAACATCCAGAATATCACTGCGGATGGAATGGGGGACAAGATCTCCGACTTTCAACGATTCGCCGATGCGATGAACAATGTTGGCCGCACCCCTTCCGGTCAAGAGAGCCAATTCTCAAGCAATGGAGCAAGCGCTCTAAGCGTCGGAAGCTTCATCAGTTGCTTGGCGACGTCAGCCCTCGGCATTCCAATCGGTAACGCACCCAACCTGTACGCTGCTCTACGAGAAGGATTGCGGGCATGGAACTGGGGACTGACAGCGCGGACAGTGGCCCGCATTATCGGCCCATCCGCCACGAAGGCCCTGGGCGGTCCTTGGGGCATCGCGCTCGCGCTCGGATGGGGGGCCCTCACATGTCGGGGACATCTGTGATCTGGAGGCCATCATGACCACTCAGAAGAGCGCGCGACTGCGAAACAAAACGGCGCTTCAGTTCCTCTGGGGACTCCTTGTGATGAAGATCATCACCTGCTGCATCTGGGGGTTGCCCCTCTCAGCGCTCAGCACATGGGCGGACCTCACGACCTGGATATACTCGCTCGTTCCAGCCGCGATCTTCACCGTCAACTACTACCGCTTCTCGATAAGCCGTCACAATCCGTTTTAGGGCTCATGAGAGCACCGGGCGGCGCCGAGGCGCCGGGCGCCTGACACAGCGGGCGCGAGGATTCGCCGAGGGCGCTTCCAGCGGGCCGTCCTCGCGCCCGCTGGCTCACGGTGTCGCCCTCTCGGATACGGCTAGTCTCGCTGACCGGACAGGTTGGTTGAAGGAGTGTGACGACACGGTCTGAAAAGACCTGGGTGGGAGGACCTGCGCGGTTGAGTGGGACTGGCTAGGTATGCCCTCAAGGAGAAGGCCCTGCCGTGTCCCACGGCTAACGCGGCCTTGACCCCACGTCACCGTCCGATCGCCGCCCACCTGGGTATCGGCCCCTCGAGCGTGGGACGCATCCTCACGGCCTGCCGACTCAACCAGTTGTCGGCCTGCGACCGGGCCACTGGGGAACCCGCCCGCCGCCACGCCTCCGAGGCCGAGCGCCGAGCAGCCCCGTCAGGATGGATCCACTTCCACAATCGCCACAGGCCCCGCCCAGCCCGCGACAACCAACCACCCATCACCCGCTTTACCAACCTCCCCGGTCAGTGCAACTAGGCTGTGCCCATGGAGAGCAGTAGGACGCGCAGCGCAAGCAGGGTCTTCGTGGCCCGACTCGTCGGCACGGCCGTCTTCGACCCCCTCGGGGATCCCGTCGGCCGCGTCCATGACGTCGTCGTGCTCATCCAACTGCGCGGCGAGCCCCGGGCGGTGGGCTGCGTCATCGAGGTGCCTGGACGGCGCCGCGTCTTCCTGCCGCTGTCGCGCATCACGGCGATCGAGCCGGGCGCGGTCATCACCACGGGCGTGGTCAACATGCGCCGATTCGAGCAGCGCAAGGTCGAGACCCTCGTGGTCGGCGAGCTCCTCGACCGCGTCGTCACCCTCAAGGACGGCACGGGCACCGTGGAGATCCGCGATGTGGCCATCGAGCGCGACGCCGGCATGGATTGGAAGGTCACCCGCCTGTTCGTCCAGCGCGCCTCGTCGGGCCCCCTGGGGCTGCGGCGCGGGGAGACCGCCACGGTCCGCCCCGACGAGGTCACCGGCCTGGCAGGCGGCATGGAGCAGCAGGGCGTCACCGCCCTCCTGGCCACCCTGGAGGACCTCAAGCCCGCGGATCTGGCCGAGGCGCTGCGCGACCTCCCCCACGCCCGGCGCGTCCAGGTGGCGCGCGAGTTGCCCGACGACCGCCTCGCCGACGCCGTCGAGGAGCTGGGCGATGACGACGCCGTCGCCCTCCTCTCTGCCCTGGAGTCGGCCCGCGCCGCCGACGTCCTGGAGGCCATGCAGCCCGATGACGCGGCCGACCTCGTCGCCGAGCTCCCCAAGCTCAAGGCAAACGAGCTTCTCGCGCTCATGCAGCCCGATGAGGCCGCCGACGTGCGCCGCCTCATGCGCTACGACGAGTACACCGCCGGCGGCCTGATGACCACCGAGCCGATCATCCTGCCGCCCGAGGCCAGCGTGGCCACCCTGCTGGCCCAGGCCCGCAAGGCGGAGGTCCCCCCGGCCCTGGCGGCGGTGGCCTTCGTGTGCCGCCCGCCGCTGGAGAGCCCCACGGGCATGTACCTGGGCATGGTCCACCTCCAGCGCGCCCTGCGCGAGCGCCCCCAGCAGATGGTGGGGCGCATCCTGGATAAGGACCTCGGCGCCGTCGGGCCCACCGACTCCATCGGCACGATCACGCGCCTCCTGGCCACGTACAATCTCACGGCCATGCCCGTGTGCGATGAGGCCGGCCGCCTCGTGGGCGCGGTGAGCGTCGACGACGTGCTGGACCATCTCATGCCCGACGACTGGCGCGAGGCCGATGACGCCGTCACCGACGAGATGATCGAGAGGAGCGCCAATGCCTGAGCAGCTCGACCAGCCCTTGGACCCGGGGCGCGGTCGCCGACTGCGCGGACTGCGCCCGCGCCGCTCCTCGCGCTCGGACGCCTTCGGGCGCTTCGCGGAGGCCACCGCCCGCTTCATGGGCTCGCCGAGGTTCGTCCTGTACATGACGGTCTTCGTCATCGCCTGGATCGTGGCGAACATCGCCCTGGCAAGCGCCTCCAAGGCTTGGGACCCCTACCCGTTCATCCTGCTCAACCTGGCCTTCTCCACCCAGGCCTCCTACTCCGCCCCCCTCATCCTGCTGGCGCAGAACCGCCAGGACGACCGCGACCGCGTCACCGCCGAGCAGGACCGCCAGCGCGCCGAGCGCAACCTGGAAGACACCGAGTACCTCACCCGGGAGATCGCCGCGCTGCGCCTGGCGATGAACGACGTCGCCACCCGTGACTTCGTGCGCGGCGAGCTGCGGGACATGCTCTCAGAGATCCTCGCCGAGGAGCGCGCCATCCGCGAGGAGATCTCCGAGCTCGGCGAGGGCGAGCACGCCGAGGGCGATGAGGCGCCCGTACTGGCCGAGACACCCTCCCCCGCCCACGAGGCCTGACCCGGCCCGGCGCTCGCACTCACCCCGCCCCGATCCGCCGCGAGCCCCCGCGAACTCGCCCATTCCGCCGCGAGCCCCCCCCGATCCCCCGCGCCCCCGATCCGCCACGAACTGACACAGACGGCCCGGGGATGGCGCCCCCAGGGCGAGCCCGTAGGATGAGGGCATGCCGATGCCCACTGAAGAGGCCGTCCGCGATGCGCTCGCCCGCGTCCACGACCCTGAGATCCGCCGTCCCATCACCGAGCTCGGAATGGTGGACTCCCTCGAGATCTCACCCGACGGCGTCGTGAGCGTCCACGTGCTCCTCACCGTGGCCGGCTGCCCGCTCAAGGACACGATCACCCAGGACACCACCCGGGAGGTCGGCGCCGTCGAGGGTGTCACCGATGTGCGCGTGAGCCTGGGCGTCATGACCGATGAGCAGCGGGCGGCCCTGCGCTCCCAGTTGCGCGGAGGGGCGGCGGAGCCCGTCATCCCCTTCACCCAGCCCGGCTCGCTCACCCGCGTCTACGCGGTCACCTCTGGCAAGGGCGGCGTCGGCAAGTCCTCGGTGACGGCCAACCTCGCCGCCGCCATGGCCGCGCAGGGCCTGAGCGTTGGCGTCGTCGACGCGGACATCTACGGCTTCTCCATCCCCCGGATGCTGGGCTCGGAGCAGGTGCCCACCCAGCTCGATGGCATGATCGTCCCGCCCATCGCGCACGGCGTGAAGCTCATCTCGATCGGCATGTTCGTCGATGACAAGCAGCCCGTGGTGTGGCGCGGCCCCATGCTGCACCGCGCGGTCCAGCAGTTCCTCTCCGATGTCTTCTGGGGGGACCTCGACGTCCTCCTCCTCGACCTGCCCCCCGGCACCGGGGATGTGACGATCTCCGTGGCGCAACTGCTGCCCAACGCGGAGATCCTCGTGGTCACCACGCCCCAGCAGGCGGCGGCCGAGGTAGCCGAGCGCACGGGCCTCATCGCCACCCAGACCAAGCAGCGGGTGGTGGGCGTCATTGAGAACATGTCCTACTTGACGCAGCCCGACGGCTCTCGGCTGGAGATCTTCGGCTCCGGCGGCGGCCGGGCCGTGGCCGCCTCCCTGACCGAGACGCTGGGCTACGACGTGCCGTTGCTCGCCCAGCTGCCCCTGGACATCAAGCTGCGCGAGGGCTCCGACACCGGCGTGCCCGCGACCATCGGCGAGGGTGGCCACCCGCCCGCGGACGCCCCTGCCGCCCAGGAGCTCTCGGCGGTGGCGCGTAGGCTGTCCCACCGCTCCCGGGGCCTGGCCGGGCGCCCCCTCGGCGTCACCCCCGCCTGACGTCCCCGCGCCCCTCACCGAGACCGGTCGATATCAGGAGCGAGACCGGTCGAAAATAGGAGCGAGACCGGTTCGAGGGCGGGCAGCGCGACCAGATCTGGGCGCGCCGGGACCCCGCGCGGGGATTCAGCACTGATGGCTGGGCCGGAGGCGCTGATAGTTGGACCGGAGGCACTGCGGGTCTGGGTGACAACCGCGCCCGAAGGCGCTCAGCGCGACCATCGGTGGGGAGGATCGGCGTCGACGCGCCGTTCCACGGGGCGCCCAGCCGAATGACTGTTGAGGCTCAGTCGACGCGCACTGACGCCGCGGCCTCACGGGTCCGAGCGGCCGTCTTGGCGGCCCGCACGATATCGCGCGGTGAGAGTGGGCGCGGCGCGCCGGGCGCGACCGCCGACGCGACCGCGGGCTCCTCCACCAGCGAGGCCGGCACGGTCACAGGCCCCGTCACCGGGTCAGCGACGGGCTCGACGACGACGGGCTCCGCAGCGGCGGGATCAGCAGTGACAGCGGCAGGCGTGGGCTCCACCGCCGGCTCGGCCTCGGCCGGCTCCGGGGCCGGCTCCGCCTCCGCGCCCGGCTCGCTGAGGCCGGCTCCGGCGCCTCCGGCCTCGACCGGCTCGGAATCCGCGGGAGCGCCACCGGCCTTGGGCTGGCCGTCGGAGCCGCCCTCCGCGACCGCCACCCCATCCTTCTCCTCGGCGCCAGCCGCCGGATCGGCCTGGGACGCTTCCACCTGTGGGAGCTCGGCGGTGGTGGCCTCGCCCTCCTTCGCGGCCCGGGCAGCGGCAAGGGCCTCGGCTTTCTTCTCCTCGATCTTGTTGGCCAGGGAGTTCGCCCGGTCCTTGTCCCGAGCCTCCTTGACGGAGGCGTCAATGGCGTCGGTGGTCTCCTTGGCGGCGTCCTTGACCGCCTTGAAGGGCGACTGGAGGTCCTTCTTGATGGCGTCGAGGTCCTCACCCAGGGCGTCGCGCACGATCTTGCGCGGGTCGTACTGGCGCGGGTCGAGGCTGGACAGGTCGAGGTCGGCGAGCTCGGGGCCGACCTCCTCGGCGATCTGGGTCTTGGTGCTCTCCAGGAAGACGCGCAGTTGGCGGACCATCTGGGTGAGTTTGCGGGTGTACTCGGGCAGCCTCTGGGGGCCGATGACCACGACGGCCACCAGCAGGAAGACCACGAACTCAGATGAGGAGAATCCCAGCACGAGGCGAGTATAGAGCGCTGGGCCGCGATGCCCTCATGCGCCAGCTCCCGGCTCAGCGCGCCGCGGCCCAGCGCAACGCGGCCCAGCGCGCCGCGGCCCGACCCGCCATCGTGCCCGACCCGCCGTGGCCCGGCGCGCCACGCGCCACGCGCCACGCGCCACACTCCGCGCGACGGCGGGTCGGGCGAGGAATTCCCCATGGTCCTGGGACAATGCGGTTGCCGCGCGGATGTCGCGGCGATCTCGAGCGCATGCTTCACCGCAATGGAAGGGACTCACTGTGAGCGCGGACAAGACTCTGACCTGGTCTTACACCGAGGAGTTCCCCTTCGAGGACGAGGCGACCTCCCAGGCTCGCCTGCGCGGCATCGAGCTCGGCACCGCGCCGGTCTCCCCGGCCACTGGCGCGGCCCTGCGCGCGCTCGCCGCGGCCGCGGGCGCGAAGTCTGTGGCGGAGATCGGGACGGGCACGGGGGTCTCCGGACTGTGGATCATGGCCGGCATGGGCGCCGACGGCGTGCTGACGACCATCGACGTCGAGGCCGAGTTCCAGCGGGAGGCGCGACGGGCCTTCGACGCCGCCGGGTACTCCGGCCACCGCACACGCATCATCCAGGGTCGGGCCTCCGACGTCATGCCCCGTATGGCGGCGGGCTCTTACGACATGGTGGTGCTCGACGTCGACCCGCAGGACGCCGCCGACCTCCTCCAGGACGCTTTGCGGATGCTGCGCGCCGGGGGGTCGCTCGTCATCACCCACGCGCTGTGGCGCGACCATGTGGCCGACCCCGCGCGCCGCGACGCCGTGACGGTGGCCGCCCGAGAGTTGGGTAAGACCCTACGGGACGCCGACGGGCTCCTGACGTCGCTGCTCCCCGTGGGCGATGGGTTGCTCGTCGCCGTGCGCCGGAACTGAGGGCGGCGGAAGCAGGATCGCACCGAGAGGCGCCATCTCGCACCGAGAGGCGCCATCCGCACCCACTGGTGCGTCCTACCCGCACCTGTCGGCGCAAACAGCACCGCTCGGGGCGAGGCGCACCTGTCGGGGTTACACGCACCTGTCGGAGTAACGCGCGCCGCTCAGGATGAGGCGCGACCTCCGGGCCGTGCGAGACAGATGCAGGATTGCACCGAGAGGCGCCATCCACACCCACTGGTGCGTCCTACCCGCACCTGTCGGCGCAAACAGCACCGCTCAGGGCGAGGCGCACCTGCCGGGGTGACGCGCACCTGTCGGCGCAAACAGCACCGCTAGGCGCGAGGCGCACCTGCCGGTGCGAGGCGGAAGAAGGACCGCCCCGATCCGGGAGCGGTCCTTCTCCTGCGCGAGACGGCCGTTGGGCCCCTCCGACGGTGGATGGGCGAGCGGCCAGCCGGTTCCGGTGCTCGGCGCCGGGCGTATGGGTCAGACCTTGACAGTGGCCAATGCGTCTTTGAGGGCCTTGATCTCGTCAGGGGTGATCTCGACGACCAGGCGGCCGCCGCCCTCGAGGGGCATGCGCATGATGATGGCGCGTCCCTCCTTGACGACCTCCAGGGGGCCGTCCCCGGTACGGGGCTTCATGGCAGCCATATGCATCCCTTCCATCGTGCTCACGCGGCTCCGCCCGCGGTGCTGCCTCTTATTCTAAGGCATGATGCTCGATGGCACGATAAGCACGATAAGTAGGACACAGGGCTAACGGTCCGGGGCCCGGCTCATTCCGGTGACGTGGGACGGATCCTCTGGGCGCCCGCGACCACGTACTCGACCGCCTCGGCAGCGGTGTCGACGACGCGCAGCAGGTCGAGGTCCTGCGGCGCGATCATGCCCGATCCCAGGAGCGAGGAGCGGATCCAGTCGACGAGCCCGCCCCAGTACTCGCGCCCGACGAGCACCACGGGGAAGGAGTCGACCTTACGGGTCTGGACCAGTGTGATGGACTCGAAGAGCTCGTCAAGAGTTCCGAAGCCGCCGGGCATGACGACGAATCCATCGGAGTACTTGACGAACATCGTCTTGCGGGCGAAGAAGTAGCGAAAGTTGATGCCGAGGTCGACGTACTCGTTCATGGATTGCTCCATGGGCAACTCGATGCCGAGTCCCACGGACAGGCCGCCGGCCTCATGGGCCCCCTTGTTGGCGGCCTCCATCATGCCCGGGCCGCCGCCGGTGATGACGCCGTAGCCGGAGCGGACCAGCCCCGCGGCGATCTCCTCGGCGAGGCGGTAGGCGGGATCGTCCCGCTTCGTGCGCGCCGAGCCGAAGACGCTGATCGCGGGCCCGATCTCCGACAGGGCGCCGAAGCCCTCGACGAACTCAGACTGAATGCGCAGCACCCGCCAGGGGTCGGCGTGGAGCCAGTCGGCGCGCTCGGTCGCGGACAGCAGGCTCGCGTCGGAGGTCTGCCGGGGGATCTGCGTCCCCCGCAGCAGGACAGGGCCCTTGCGGTAGGTCTGGCGATCAGTCATGTCCGCATTGTGTCATCGTGCGGACGGCGAGCCCCCTGACGCAGGTGCGCCACAGCCTCTGGCCTGCGACATCAGATGTTGTGGGAGGTGCCACGCATGAACGCCATCACCTTCTCCGCTAAAAGAAGGATCCGACCGGTACGGTCAAGTCATGACCCACTCCCCCAAGGTTGCCCCGACCACCGGAGTTGTCCGTACGACCGTCGCGCAGTGGATCGCCGAGGACCCCGATGAGACCACTCGCGAGGAACTGGCCGGCCTCCTGGCCCGCCACGAGGCGGGGGATCCCGCCGCCACAGCCGCCCTTGCCGAGGCCTTCTCCGGCCCCCTGACCTTCGGGAGCGCGGGCATGCGCGGCAGGCTCGGCCCCGGCCTGGGCAGGATGAACCGGGCCGTGGTCATCCGCGCGACGGCGGGCCTGTGCGCCTATCTGCGCGAGGAGGTCGGGGCCGGCTTCGTCGTCGTCATCGGCTACGACGCCCGCCACTGCTCCGATGTCTTCGCCCGAGACGCCGCCGCCGTGGTCACCGGCGCGGGGGGCCGGGCCCTCCTCATGGACTCCCACTGCCCTACCCCGCTGCTGACCTTCTCCCTGCGCGCGCTGGGCGCGGACGCGGGCATCATGGTCACCGCCTCGCACAACCCCGCCCAGGACTCCGGTTTCAAGGTCTACCTCGGCGGCCGGGCGACCAACGATTGGGACCGCGGCGCCCAGATCGCTCCCCCGCAGGACGCGGCGATCAGCGAGGCCATCACCGCCCTGGGGAGCCTGGAGACGATCCCTCGCGCGGAATCCGGCTGGGAGTTGATCGGGCCCGAGCTGCGCGAGGGGTACATCGAGCGCGTGGTGACCGCCGCCAGGACGACCGCGGCCGCGGACCTGCGAATCGTCCTGAGCGCCATGCACGGGGTGGGCGGTCGGATCTGCGTCGAGGCGCTGCGCCGCGCGGGCTTCGACGACGTCGTCGTGGTCCCCGAGCAGTTCGAGCCGGATCCGGGATTCCCCACGGTGGCCATCCCCAACCCCGAGGAGGCCGGCACCATGGACCTCCTGCTGGACCTGGCCCGCCGTGAGCGCGCGGACCTGGCCATCGCCCTCGACCCCGACGCGGATCGCTGCTCCGTGGCCGTCCCCGATGAGACCGTGGCCGGCGGCTGGCGCCAGCTGACGGGCGACGCCGTCGGGATCCTCTTGGGCGAGCAGGCGGCCGAGCTGGCGGCCTTCACCGGCACCGGCGTGCTCGCCTCCTCCATCGCCTCAGGCCGGATGCTGCGCAAGATCGCCCAGGACCACGGGCTGGCGCACCGCATCACCCCCACGGGCTTCACCTGGATCAGTCGCGTTCCCGGGCTCGTCTTCGGCTACGAGGAGGCGATGGGCTACTGCGTGGATCCCGCCTCCGTGCGGGACAAGGACGGCATCGCTGCCGCGGTGCGCATGGCCCTGCTCTCCTCGGTCCTCAAGGCGCAGGGCCGCTCCCTGGTCTCGCTCCTGGACCGGCTCGCCCAGCGGCACGGCCTGCACCTGACCTGCCAGATGAGCGCGCGCGCCGACGACGCGGGGGTCATCGACGGCGTCATGCGGCGCCTGCGCGAGGGAGGGGCCCCCGCGAAACTGGCGGGCTCGCCCGTGGTGGACGTCTTCGACCTCATGGACGGGGCCAGCGACGGCAATGGCGCGCAACTGCCGCCCGCGGACGGGATCATCATCAAGACGGCCGCCGACGACCGCGTCGTCCTTCGCCCCTCGAGCACCGAGAGCAAGCTCAAGTGCTACTGCGAGGTTGTCATGGAGATCCCCGACGGCGAGCCGGTCCCGGCCGTCCGAACCGCGGCCTCCGAGCGCCTGGCGGTCATCAGGGCCGATCTGCGCGGCGCGCTGGGGATCTGCGCCTGATCCCCCGCCAGCAGGCCGCCGCCAGGTAGGCCGAGGCGGCGACGGCGGCGATCATGCCTCCCACGGAGAGCCGAAGCGCCACGCCGAGCACGAGTCCGGCCAGCGCGCACGCGGCGCCGAGCAGGGGAGCCCCGATGAGGAGCCCGCGCGCGCTGCGGGCCGAGGGCGCCAGCGCGGCCGCGGGGGCGGCGATGAGGGCGATGGGCAGGATGGTGCCGACGGCGGGCACGAGCACCACGATGGTGGCGGTGATGAGGACGAGCACCGCGCCGTCAGCCCAGCCCGCGCTCAGGCCCGCCGCGCGGTGGCCCACCGGGTCGAAGGCGTGGAAGACCAGGGCCCTGCCCGTCAGGGCGACCACGGCCGCGGCCACCGCCAGGACCGCGCCCGTGGCGGCCACGTCCACGAGCCCCACGTTGAGCACGGAGCCGGTGAGGAAGGAGTCGATCTTCAGCGGCAGGGGCTTGAACCAACTGGCCAGGAAGTAACCCAGGGCGAAACCGATGGTGAGCACGATGCCCGCGGCCGCCTGGGGCCCCAGCCCCTCCACGCGGGTCAGTGCGCGCATGAGCGCGGCCATGGGCAGGCACATGAGGGCCGCGCCCACGAGCAGCGTGGCGCTCAGCAACTCGAACCCGGGGCGCCCGTGCCCGAGCGCCCCAGCGATCCAGGTGGCGGCGACGACGCCGAGGATCGCCCCGGGGAAGGTCGCGTGGGTGAGGGACTCGGTGAAGAAGACGCGGCGGGACAGCAGGGCCAGGGCGCCGGCGAGGCCGGCGAGCAGGCCCATGAGGACCGCTTCGACCGCGGGCAGGGCCAGCAGCCCCAGTGAGACGTCGGTGAGACCGCCCGCGCCGGGCGTGCTGGCGGTCGCCCCTGCGCTGGCGGTCGCCCCCGCGCCGGGGGCGGCCCCCGCGCCTGCTGCGACTCCCATGGCGGCGATGGCCCATGTGACGCCGATGCCGCTCATGCCTTCTTCCCCCTGCGGGCCCGGCGCCGCGCGGAGGCCGCGATGATCGCGCACAGGAGCAGCGCCGTCGTCGCGAGGCTCACGGCCGCCTGCGGGGAGACGGGCCGGGGGCTGGGCATGACGGCGGCCAGCATTCCCAGGTAGCCGCCGAGCACGCCGGTGGCCACGGCGATGATGACCATGGGGCGCACCCGGTGGGCGAGGACCCGCCCGGTGGCGCCGGGGACGATGAGGGCGCCGATAACGAGCAGCGTGCCCACCGCGGTGGAAGCCGAGACGACGACGGCCGCGATGGCCGCGTTGAGGGCCATGTCGAGGGCGAGGAGCCGATGGCCGGCGGCGCGGGCCCCCACGGGGTCGAAGGCGTAGGCGATCTGCCCCCGCCAGGTGACGGCCACGAGGATGATCGCCACGAGGCAGGCGAGGAGCGCATGGGCGAGCCCGGTGTCGGTGATCTCCAGGAGCCTCCCGAACATGAGGGCCTCCAACTGCCCGGACCTGTCCCCCTTGGCCAGGGACAGGATGATGCCCACGGAGAAGAAGCCGGTGAGCAGGACGGCGGTGCCGGCCTCGGCCCCGCCTCCCCCGGCCGAGCGGCGGGCCCCGGCGACGCGCCCGGAGTGGTGGGTGAGAACGGTCAGGCCTGCCGCCGCGATCATGGCGACGGCGGAGGCCGCGGGGATGATCGCCTCGATCCCCCAGAAGGCGGCGCCGGCCACGATCCCGGGGAAGACGGCGTGGACGAGGGCCTCGGCGCTGAACTCCGCGCCCCGCAGGTTCACGAGCACCCCGACGACGCCTGAGACGATCCCCAGCAGGACCACCATGACCAGGGGCCGGAAGAAGAAGGGGGCGCTGGCCAAGGGCACGAGGCCGGGCGCGTCAACAAGCGCCAGCCTCAGCTGCTCGACGGCGCCGGCCACGAGGGCGGTGAGCGGATCCGTGGTGCTCATCAGTCCTCCTCTGTCCCGAGCAGGAGGTCGTCACGGCCTCTCGCGCCCGTGCCGTAAGCCCGTTCGATGAGCTCGGGGACGAGGACCTCCTCGCGGGGCCCGAAGGCGATCTGGCGCCCAGCAAGCAGGGCCACCTGCTCGCAGCACTCGCGGGCGATGACGAGGTCGTGGGTGGAGATGACCAGGGCGACGCCGTCGTCCTTGAGGTCGGCGATGATGCGCAGGAGGGCGTCGCGGTTGGGCTGGTCGAGGCCGTTGAAGGGCTCGTCAAGGGCGATGAGCCGGGGGCGGGCGGCGATGCAGCGGGCCACGAGGACGCGCTGCTGCTGGCCGCCGGACAGGGTACCGAAGCGCCGCCCAGCGGCCTCGGCCAGGCCCACGGACTCCAGCGCGGCCAGGGCGCGCCGCCGGGCCTCGCGGCGACGCGCCCCGAGCAGCGGGAGCGCGCCAAGGCGGGCCATGGAGGCGGTGATCCCCATGAGGACGACGTCGAGGACGGTGACGGGGAAGGCGGGGTCGAGGTCGGCGACCTGGGGGACGTATCCGATCGAGCCCCTCCGGGCCCTGCCGGGCTCCCTCCCGCAGACCTCGATGCGCCCGGCGGTGATGTCGACCATGCCGAGCAGCCCCCGCAGCAGGGTGGTCTTGCCTGAGCCGTTGGGGCCGATGAGGGCAAGCGCGGTGCCGGGCCCCACCTCGCCGGTGACGCCGGTGAGCGCCACGGCGCGCCCGTAGGCGAGGGCGGCGCCCTCGCAGTGGACGACGGCGCCCCCGCCCGCGAGGTGCCCGGGTCTCACTGCGCCGCCGCCTTGGGGGTCCAGGCGGCCAGCGAGGCGGGGATGGGGGCCGCGGTGCCGCCCCAGGCGTTGGTGAGGCCGGTGACGTTGTGGAGGATGGATCCGATGTAGGTCTCACCGTCGGATCCGGGCTCGCCCAGCGAGTCGCCGTAGAGGGCCTCGTCGCCGATGATCGCCTTGACGCCGGCGGTCTGGGCCACCTTGCGCACGGAGGCGGGGTTGTTGGAGTTCTCGGCGAAGATGGCCACGGCGCCCGAGGCCTTCACGGCGTCGGCGGTGGTCTGGATCTGCTGGGCCGTGGCGTCCTGCTGGGCGTTGAAGTCGGACAGGGCGGCGCCCTCGAACCTCAGGCCGTAGGCCTTCGACAGGTAGCCGAAGGCGTCGTGGCTGGTGAACAGGACGCGCTTGTCCGCTGGAACGGTCTCAAGGCTGGAGCGGGCCCAGGAGTCGAGCTCGGTGAGCAGGGAGGCGTAGGTCCCCGTGTGCTCGTTGATGGTGGCCGCGCCGGCCGGGGAGGCCTTGGCGAGGGCCTCACCGATGTTGCGCACCTGGACCATGGCGCCGGCCGGGGAGGTCCAGACATGCGGGTCAAAGCGGAACTCAGGCTCGGTCTCGCCTTCCTCGGGGGCGAAGGGCCAGGGGGCCACGTCGACCTTCTGGCTCCCGCGCTCGACGGTGTAGGGCAGGTCCTTCTCCTTGGCCTTCTGGGCGTCGAGGTCATCGACGTCGGCGGCCCCGTAGACGCCGGAGGTGACGACCATGGTGCCCTTGAAGCCGGTGGAGGCGACGGCGTCGTCGAGGAAGTGCTCCAGGTCCACCCCCGAGACGAGGAAGAGATCGGCCTCGGACAGGGCCTTGGCCTGCGCGGCTGTCATGTCGTGCTCATGGGCGGAGGCGTTGGGGGCGAGCAGGCAGGTGAGCTTGATACTGGCGCCAGCCTTGGCGCCTTTAGGGCCCAGGTGGGTGGTGGCGCCGTCGGCGCCGGTGCGCTCAAGGGCCAGGGAGCCCGAGCCGGAGGGATTGCCCCCGGTGGCGATCTGGGTGACGTAGTCGCAGATCTGGGTGGTGGAGGCGACGACTTTGATGGCTCCGTCCCCGCCCGCCGGGGAGGTCTCGGCGCAGGCGGCCAGAGCGGGGGCGGCGAGGGCGATGGCGGCGACGGCGCTGACGGCCCGGCGCCCGGGGCGGTGGAGGGTTCTCATGAGCCCGACATTAGTTTCGGCTACCCGAAATTCGCAAACCCGAAATTCCTTTCTCGGGCCTCGCGCGGGGCGCCGGGCTGGCTGCTCGCGCCGATCGCGGACCGGCACCGGCGGGGCGATCAGCGGGGCAGGATGAGGGCGAGAAGGCGGGGCCAGTGCCCCAGCGCCTCCGGACCGCCCGCTTGACGCCTGGGGCGAGCGGGGGCCCCGAGGCGCCCAGGGCGCGCCCCCTGGGCGAGCGCGCTGAGAAGGTCGATCTCGTGGACACGCCCACCGCTGGGCTCGTAGAGGCGCAACTGCCCGGGGCCGCAGTCGCCGGGGAGCCGGGCGCCATCGCGCGGCAGGGCGAGCACGTAGTGGCGCGGGATGGCGGGGCCGGCGAGCATGGCCGCCGCGGCCGACCGCGCCCGGTTCCGCCAGCCGGCCCGGTCGGCGGGGGCCCGCAGGAGCGGGCCGCCCGCGAGCAGGAGGATCGGCAGGCCGTCCGCGAGGTGGGCGCGGGCCTCCTCAAGCGCCTCGGGGAAGGCGCGGCCGGTGTCGCGCGTCCAGCGCACCCGGTATCGGCGACCGGTCATGCGGGTGAGCTCACGGGCCAGGGACCAGGGGGTCGAGCCGAATGCGCGTGGCCAGGGCACCAAGCGGGCGATGGCCCGGCGGTTGAGCGAGCGCTGGATGCGCCGCTGCGCGTCCGCCGGGCCCTCCCCCGGCGGTGCCCCCTGCCCACCGCCCGCTCCGGCGACCGCTCCGCCGACCGGCTCGCGCCCCAGGAGGGCGCTGGCGACCAGCAAGCAGGTGGCCCCGCAGGTGGTGGGGTCCATCTGGGTCATCGAGGTCGCGGCCGTGAATCGCGCCTCGCGCCGGCCAGGTGCCGTCATCGCCGTTGCCCGCGCACAACCGGGCTACAGCAGGCCCGTCCGGCCGTCCCGCTTGAGGCGGTCGACGGCGCCCTTGACGTCCTGAGCGCGCTCCGGCGTCGTCACCAGCAGGGCGTCCGGGGTGTCGACGACGATGAGCCCGGGCACGCCGAGCAGCACGACCCTCCGCCCGGTCGTCGTGGCGACGAGCGCCCCCGAGGATCCCACGGCCTCGACGTCGGCGGCGGGGCCGCCCTGACCGGCGCCGTCGAGCACGGCGACGCCCGCGGCGGGCCCCTCGGACACAACGGGGACGAGGGCGGACAGCGCGTCGAAGCCGCCGACGTCGTCCCAGCCCATGGCGGCCGGGACGGTGGCCACTCCCCCGGCGGCGGCGACGGGCTCGGCGATGGCGTGGTCGATGGCGATCCTCTCCAGGCCCGGCCAGACGCGCTCCAGGACCGGCTCCCGCTCGGGGGTGTCCCACGCGGCGGCGATCTCCTCCACGCCGGCGGCGAGCTCGGGGCGCTGGGCAGCGAGGTGGTCGAGGAGGACCCCGGCGCGCATGACGAACATGCCGGCGTTCCAACGGTACTCGCCGGTGGCGAGGTACTCCGCGGCGGTGGCGACGTCGGGCTTCTCGGTGAAGCCGAGGACGACCCGGCCCTCGGGGGCCCCGGGCACGGAGGTGGGGCCGCCGGCGTGGATGTAGCCGAAGGCGGTGGAGGGGTGGGTGGCCTCAATGCCGATCGTGACCACCCAGCCCTCCTCGGCCAGCGCCGCGGCCTGGCGCACGGCCTCGGCGAAGGCGCCCTCGTCGGCGATCGTCTGGTCGGCGGCGAACGAGCCGACGACGGCGTCCGGCCCGTGGCGTCGGGCGATGACGGCGGCGGCCAGGCCAATGGCGGCCATGGAGTCGCGGGGGGAGGGCTCGGCGAGGATCGACTCAGCGGGCACGCCCGGCAGTTGCGCGGCGACGGCCTGGGCATGGGCGGCGCCGGTGACGATCGTCGTCGTGGCGGCCACGGGCTCCAAGCGGGCGACGGTGCCCTGCAGGAGGGTGCGCCCGGCGCCGGTCAGATCGAGGAGGAATTTCGGGCGCTCGCGGCGGCTGAGCGGCCAGAGCCTGGTGCCCGCGCCGCCGGCGGGGATGATGGCGTGGATGGGCTTGCTCTGGCGGTCCGGCGCTGCGGCGCGCCGGGCTTCGGGACTGGCGGGGAAGTCGGTCATTGGCCCAGGCTAGCGGGGATCAGCCCTCGGGAGGAGCGTCCTGGCCGGCGGGGCGCTCCCGATCCTCGGCCGGCGCGGGGGCGCGGTCCCCGGCCGGCGCGGAGGCGCGGTGGTCGGGGCGCTCCGTGGGATCGACCTCGACAGTGCCGGTCAGGGACTGCCGGGGCCAGGCCAGTGTCTCGGGGACGGACAGGGTGACGTAGTTGGGGCGGGCCCTGGCGTGGACCTCATCGGGGTGCTCGATGACGGCGGGCCGGGGAGGGTTGGCGATCCAGGCCGCGATCATGAGGAGGGTGCGGCTGGCCAGGTGCAGCCAGAGGATGAGGATGACGATCGCGGCGAAGGAGGCCAGGAGGGGGTTGTGCCAGGTCGACCCGACGGCGCGCGAGCCGATCTCGCGCAGCGCGCCGAAGGCGACGGCGCCCAGGCACGCGCCCTCGGCTAGGTCCTTGCGGGGGACGCGGATGCCGCAGGCTGCCAGCAGGAGGGCGAGCACGGCGGCGTCGATGAGGAAGGAGATGACGACGGCCGCTACGTGGCTGCCAGCGCCACTGAGCCAGGCGGGCAGCCCGATGAGGCTGGCCGTCGAGCCGGCGAGCGCCGTCGTCAGGGCCGATGCGGCGGCGGTGGCGAGCACGCCGGTCATCATGACGAGCAGCGCCACGAGGTTCCACGCCCATGCCCTCACGGGGTTCTCCGGGAGGCGGGCGATGCCGAACATGGCGCGCAGGGCGGTCTTGAGGACCCCCATGAGGGCGGCGGCGGAGTAGAGGAGGGCGCCGCCCGCGGCGAGGGAGCCGATGTTGAGCGCCGAGCCGAGGGTGAGCTGGTCGATGGTCACCAGGCCGCCCGAGCCGGTGTCGATGACGCCGGGGAGGGCCTGGTCGATCTGCTCGAGAACGCGGTCGCGCAGGGCCGGACGGCTGCCGAGCAGGCCCATGAGGATCGTGACGCCGATGGCCAGGGCGGAGAAGACGGAGAACAGCCCCGTATAGGCGATGCCCCCGGCCAGGAGCGCGCCGCGGGCCATGGCGTACCGGGCCAGCGCCCGCCCGAGGCGGCTGGACTTGTAGCGGTCGATGAGCGCGGCGGCGCCCGCGCGCGTCGTGGTGATCGCGCGCGCCATGCCGCTGCCGCCCTGACGCCTCACGACGGCGCCGACCCGCCCAAGGGGATACGCGCCAGGAGCGCGCAGTGGTCCCGGTTCAGGGTGTGCAGGAGCACCTGCCCGGCGACGAACGCGGCGTCGAGGGCCGCCCCGGCCCGCATGGCGGCGTCGAGAGCGGCCCGGCCCACCTCATGGGCAAGGGTGACGTGGGGGTGGAAGGGGAAGCGCAGGGGGGCGCTGAGCGGGCCGGAGGCATCGCGGATGTCCTGCTGGAGGGAGCGCAGCGCGTCGCCGCCACCGATCACCTTGAGGTAGGCGACGGCGCTGACGGGCAGGAAGGTGGCGGCCCCTTTAAGGCGCAGGTCGATCGGCGCGTGGGCGCGGGCGACGTCGGCCAGGTGCTCCTTGATGGAGTCGAGCCGGTCGGTCGGCACCGCCGTGGGCGGCAGGAGGGTGATGTGGGGGGCGATCCGGGCGGCGAGCGGGTCCCCGGCGTCGCGGCGGATGTCGCGGATCGTGGCGGCGAAGGGCTCGGGAACGGGCACGGTGACACCGACCACGCTCTCGCGGTCGGCGGGCTCAGGGACCTCCATGACCCTCCTCTCCGCGCGTTGGGGGCGCACTCGGCGGTCGCATCGGGCGTCCGCGGCGGCGGGGTCCACCACGGGCTGACCAAGCCTAACCCGCATCGCCCCTCAAAGGCATCGCCCGCATGGCACGATGTGCGTTATGAGCGACCTCACCACCGACGCTGACGCCGTCACGCCCCCCGCCGTCCCTGATTTCTCCCCCGCCTTGACCAATGAGGAGGGCATCGCCCAGGCCACCGCCCTGTTCCACGAGGCCTTCGGCGCCGACCCCGACGGCGTCTGGTACGCGCCGGGGCGCGTCAACATCATCGGCGAGCACACCGACTACAACGGCGGTCTCGCGCTGCCCATCGCCCTGCCGCACCGCGCCTTCCTGGCGCTGCGGCGCCGGGATGACCGCACGGTGCGCCTCATCTCGCCGCAGACGCGCGAGGCCGTGGACGTGCTCGACCTGGACGCCATCGGCCCCAAGGGCACCCCCGGCGAGGTCCCCCATTGGGCCGCCTACATCGCAGGGGTCGCCTGGGCCCTGGAGCGCGACGGACTCGGCCCCCTGCCGGGCTTCAACGCCGCCCTAGTCTCCTGCGTCCCACTGGGGGCAGGCCTGTCCTCCTCGGCCGCCCTGGAGTGCGCCACGAGCGTGGCCCTCGACGAGATCGCGGGACTCGCGCTGGCCGGGCCCGCCGACGCGCCCGCCGACGCCGGCCGCGCCCGCCTGGTGACCTCCTGCGTGCGGGCGGAGAATGAGATGGCCGGGGCCCCCACGGGCGGCATGGACCAGTCGGCCTCGCTGCGGTGCCGCGCCGGGCATGCCCTCGAACTCGACTGCCGCGACGGCGAGGTCGTTCACGTCCCCTTCGATCTGGCCGCCGAAGGCCTGGCCCTGCTCGTCATTGACACCCGCGCCAAGCACTCCCTGGCCGACGGCCAGTACGGGGCGCGCCGCTCCGCCTGCGAGCGCGCGGCGGAGATCCTCGGCGTCGAGTTCCTGGCCGATATCGCGCCCGAGCGCCTGGAGGAGGCGCTGACCAATTTGCGCGAACGCGGTGGCGAGGAGGCGGAATTGCTGGTCGCCCGCGCGCGCCACGTCGTCACCGAGATCGCCCGGACAGTCGAGTTGGTCTCCCTCCTGTCCGATGGCTCCCCGCTGGTCGGAGAGAAGCTGGCCAGAGTCGGGGAACTCATGGACGCCTCGCATGAGTCGCTGCGCGTGGACTACGAGGTGACCTGCCCCGAGTTGGACGTGGCCGTCGAGGCGGCGCGCGCCGCTGGCGCCCACGGGGCGCGCATGACCGGCGGCGGGTTCGGGGGCAGCGCGATCGCCCTGGTGGACGCCGACCGGGTGGACGATGTGGCGCGCGCCGTCGTCGCC
The DNA here is from genome assembly GCF_009829635.1 of Actinomyces sp. zg328. Lineage (NCBI taxonomy): Bacteria > Bacillati > Actinomycetota > Actinomycetes > Actinomycetales > Actinomycetaceae > Actinomyces > Actinomyces sp. zg328. Next base: position 28,763 of record NZ_VWPE01000018.1, on the reverse strand, counting down.
GCCTACGCGCGCGAGGGATTCACCCCTCCGGCATTCATCGACGCCGTCCCTAGCGCCCCAGCTGGCCGCGCGACAGCCTGAGGCGCGCGCAGAACCGCCTTGCGCAGCGGGCGTCCGGCGCTCCCGGAGGAGCGCCGGGCGCCCGCTCCCGCTCGCTTCCGGCCCCTTGCTCACCCGCTCCCGCTCGCCCGCGCGCGGAGGCGGGAACCGCCAGGGCCACAGTCATGGAAGCGCGGCTCGCCAGCGAGGTTGTCACCACCCCGGCCGATCAGGGTGATAACAATGTCATTGCGCCCACATCCCCTGCCCCCGGCATTTGCTAGTGTCATCTTCATAGCCGCCGAGGTATGACGATTCCCCATCGCCAGCCCGGCTCCCTACAAGGACGAGCATTCCCACCCCGAGCGCCCCCAGCGCCCGGCTATTTCCCACCGGCGGGGAAGGGCGTGTCGCGTCAGATCCGCAACGAAGAGTGACAATGAGTTCTCGTTCCCATACCCCACCGCACGCCAGACGCGTCGCTCACTGCGCCTTACTGGCCCTCTGCGCGCTCGCCCTCATCTGTGTTGACGCGGTCAGCATTCCCCGCTCTCTGAGCCCCATCCCGCCCGCCCAAGCTGCGGACGGGATCTTCCAATGCACTCCCGGGACGGTGTACAACGTGACCGCCAACGGGACCATCAACAAGCTCTCTCCCGACGGCACTGTCTCACATGTCGAGGGATACGACTATCCCTTTGAATGGTTCTACGACGGAGACAAAGCGAACGGACTGGGTATCGAGAAGAATGGGGCCGGGGCCTACTTCCTCATCCAGAAACGCAGTGATCATCAAGTCAGGATCGTCCATTACTCCAATGGAAAATGGACAGGCACAGATCGGATAGACTCCGATCAATGGGGGCTCCTCAACGGGACCTATATCGCCGGCGGGGTCCAGCCCTCCACGGGCGACTACTACTTCGGCGGCTACGAGGAGGTCACCGACCAGTGGACCAGAAGGACGCACCTGCACTTCCGCGTCTGGCGGATGCCCAACGGCTACCTGGAAGCCAAATGGATCCAGGATGTGGGATACATTGACGTCGGCGAGAAAATCGATAACGGCGATGGCAATGGTGACTTGGCCTTCGACGATGCCGGAAACATGTTCGTCGTCCGGAGTTCAAGCACCTCGGGGCTCACCCAGATCTTCTCGGCGACCGCTGCGGCTCTCGCCGCGGACAGTGGCAGCAAGTACCGCATCCCGGCGAACACCACCAAGGCCGACAGAATCTCGAACAATAAGGCGGTCAACGGCATCGCCTTCGACGCCGAGGGGAAACTCTACCTCTCGGACGCGAACAATGTGGGCACCTACGACCCGGTCAGTTTCAACCAGATCAGCCCGAAGATCAACAAGAGCAGCCTCGGCACGGACATCAACGGAGAAGCCTCAGAAAGCACTGACCTGGCCAGTTGCGGCTCGCCCGCGACCTTCATCCTGAAGAAGAACATCGTCAAGCGGCAGAACGCCAACGATCAGTTCAAGCTCTCGGTGAGCTACGACCCGGCGGGCGGCGAGATCGCATCCGTCCAAACCACGGGAGGCGCCAACGGCGTGCAAAAGGAGGTCATCGGAATCTTCCCCGTGTTGGTCAACACCGACTTCTCCTTCTCAGAGAGCGCGGCCAACGGCGCGAACCTCTCCAACTACTCCTCATCGTGGAGCTGCACGCAGAACGGGAGCAAAACCCCATTCGCCCAGGGCAACGGAGCCAGCGGAACCGTTCGAATCCCCCAGCAGAGCAGCGTCGTCGTGGAGTGCACGTTCACCAACGCCCCCCTCTCCGGCTCCGTGGCCTGGGACAAGACGGCCAGCAACGCGCCCTCCCAACTCCTGCCCGGCTCTGAATGGTCCCTCACCGGCCCCGGCGGCACCACGCTGGCGGTGAAGGACTGCACCTCCGCAGGGCAGTGCGCCGGCACTAACGACGCCGACCCCGCCCCCGGTAAGTTCCTCGTCGAGAATCTTCCCCTGGGCGATTACTCCCTCGCCGAGACCCTGGCTCCCAAGAACTACAAGAAGGCCACGAGCGTCTGGAGCGTGAAGATCACGAGCGCTCAGCGCGCGGCGCGTGTCATCGGCGTCTCCAATGATCCCCTCGAGGCGACCCTCACGATGACCAAGAAGGCCCTCGCGGTGGACGGGAGCCCGCTGCCCAACTCCCGTGCGGACTGGGAGTTGACCGCCGCCGCCCAGGACGGCTCGACCGTGGTGGGAGGCACCCAGGTCACATGGGACGACGGCACGGTGGACAATCCCTGGACCGTCACCGTTCCCCCCGGCGAGGACACCGGCACCGTGACCATCAGTGAGGGCGCGGCCGAGGGCTGGGAGAACAAGGCGATCTCCTGCACCTCCGCTGACGGCTCCCCCCTTGCCGTCACCCCCACCGGCAACCCCGGCGAGGGCACGATCACCCTCTCACCCGGCGCCAATGTCGCCTGCGAGTTCACCAACCAGCGCAAGCCGGGCACGCTCACCTGGACCAAGACCGACGCCAGCACCGCGAAAGAGCTCCCCGGCTCCTCCTGGACGATCAAGGGCACGGGCGCCGGCGCCGCTGGAGTGACCGTGACCGATTGCGTCGAGATCGGGAAGTGCCAGGGCGGGATCGCCGACTCCGACCCCGCTCCCGGCAAGTTCAAGGTGACGAACCTGCCCTGGGACAACTACACCGTGACCGAGGCCGCCCCGCCCAGCGGGTACGTCCTGGACACCACCGCCCGACCCGCGCGGATCTCGAGCACGAGCCTCGCGGTCGATCTTGGAACCATCACGAACACCCGGGCCACCGGCACGGTGTCCTGGAAGAAGGTCGATGGCGATAGCAACGAGGCCCTGGCGGGCTCCGAGTGGACCCTCACCGGCCCCTCCTTCCCCGCCGCGACCGTGATCACCGACTGCGACTCCGGCGATTGCAAGGCCAAGGCCGCGGGCGCGACCTACTATGACGCCGACCCGACTCCCGGAAGCTTCCAGGTTGAGGGCATTCCCGCCGACGGCGCGGCCCTGGAACTCACCGAGTCCAAGGCGCCGGCCGGGTACCGGCTCGACAAGAAGCCGAAGGCGTTCAGCATCACGGTCGGATCGGATGGCGCCGTCGTGAACCACGTGTTCAACGATCCCTTCCCGAACTACAAGGGCCCAGTGCCCGCGCTCCCGCTGACCGGCGGGATGGGAGCCGATTTCTTCTACCTCGGAGGACTCGGCCTGGGCCTCACCGCGATCATCGCGCTCGTTGTCAGGCAGTCGCGCCGTCGTCGGGCCTGATCCCGCCGCGGCGGAAGGCTCGCCTAGGTAGGCGGAAACCGGGTCCGGGGGCTCTCCCCGGACCCGGTTTCGCTCTACCTGGAGCCGCGCCCCAGCTACAGCCGGTAGTCGACGACGAGCGGGGCGTGATCGGACCAGCGACCCTGGTAGTCCTCGGCGCGGTCCACGCGCAGACTCTCGGCGCGCTCGGCCAGGCCGGGGGTGATGACGTGGTAGTCGAGGCGCCAGCCGACGTTGTTGTCGAAGGCCTTACCGCGCTGGGACCACCACGTGTAGGGGCCCTGGGCGTCGGGGTGGAGGTGGCGGGAGGCGTCCACCCATCCAGCGTCAAACCAGGATTCCAAGTGGGCGATCTCCTCGTCGAGGACGCCGGCGACCTTGTTGTGGTTGGGCTTCCAGTTCTTGATGTCCCGCTCGGAGCGCACCACGTTGAGGTCGCCGGCCATGAGGATCTCACGGGCGCCGTCGGATGCCTCCGACTCGGCCAGCAGCGCCGCCATGCGGGCGTCAACCAGGTCGAGGTGGGCGTACTTCTGGTCCATCTTCTCCGTGCCTATCTGGCCGGAGTGCAGGTAGGCGGAGATGACGGTGAGGACGCTGGGGGCGCCCGGAGCGGCGCCGGGCAGGGCGAGGTCAGCCTCCAACCAGCGGCCGGAGTCGACATCGGGCTCGTCGCTCCCGGGCGCGGCCACGCCCAGGCGGGTCCGCCCCACCGTGATGCCGCTGCCCTCGCGCACGGCGACGGCGACTCCCGCGCGCCCCTTGATGCGGCAGGGCCAGACGATGGGCTCGTAACCGGGGAGGAGCGGGGCGGCGATCTCGGGGTCGGCGCGCACCTCCTGCAGGAGGAGGACATCGGGCGCGGCGGTGGCGAGCCAGTCCCCCATGCCCTTGCGGGCGGCGGCCCGGATGCCGTTGACGTTGACGGTGGCGATTCGCATGCCGCCCAGCGTACGCGGCCGGGATGCGCTCGAAGCGGGGCCACACCCGGCGGAGCCGAGCGGCGATTCCAAGTGCCACCTGTCACAATGGGGGCATGAGGAGCATCGGCCGCGACGGCGGCGCCAGCGCGCGGGCGGCGGCACGAGGGCGCACGATCCACGCCCTGGTATCAGGAAGGGTCCAGGGGGTCGGCTTCCGCTGGTCCTGCATGGAGGAGGGCGAGCGCCTGGGCCTGGTGGGCGAGGTGCGCAACCTGCCCGATGGCGATGTGGAGGTTCTCGCGCAAGGCCCCGCCGACGACGTGGCGCGCCTCATCGCCTGGCTCTACCGCGGCCCGCGCTGGGCCTCGGTGAGCGCCGTCGTCATCACGGACCTGGAGCCCGGGAGCCTGAGGAAGCGGGCCTTCGTCATGGGCAACTGACCGAGACCGGTCGAAAACAAGAGCGAGACCGGTTCACGGACCGGTCTCGCCCCTATTTTCGACCGGTCTCGGTCAGGGGGTCACGTGGGCGGCGCGCTCAGCGGCGCGCTCGGCGGCGCGCTCGGCGGCCTCCACGACGTTGGCCAGCAGGAGGGCGCGGGTCATCGGCCCCACTCCCCCGGGGTTCGGGGAGAGCCAGGAGGCCACCTGGTCGACGCCGTCGGCCACGTCCCCGACGATCCGGCCCTTGCCGGTGACGGGGTCCACCACGCGCGAGACGCCCACGTCGAGCACGACGGCGCCCGGGGCCACCATCGCAGGAGTGATGATCCCGGCCGAGCCGGCCGCGGAGATGACGACATCCGCGCGGCGCACATGCGCGGCGAGGTCGGCGGTGCCCGTGTGGCACACGTCCACCGTGGCGTTGACGTCCTTGCGGGCCAGCAGGAGGCCGATGGTGCGCCCCACGGTGACGCCGCGGCCGACGACGCACACGTCCTTGCCGGCTAGGTCGATGCCATGGCGGGCCATGAGCTCGATGCAGCCGCGCGGCGTGCACGGCAGCGGCGAGTCGATGGGCCCGGCGCCGCGCAGGACGAGTCGGCCGAGGTTCGTGGGGTGGAGTCCGTCAGCGTCCTTGTCGGGGTCGATGCGCTCCAGGATGGCGTTGGTGTCGACGCCGCGCGGCAGCGGCAGCTGGACGATGTAGCCGGTGCAGGCGGGATCGGCGTTGAGGCGATCGATCGCGGCCTCGATCTCCCCCTGGGTGGCGGTGGCAGGCAGGTCCGCGCGAATGGACTCGATGCCGACCTCGCGGCAGTCCGAGTGCTTGCCGGCCACGTACTTGACGCTGCCCGGGTCCTCGCCGACGAGCACCGTGCCCAACCCGGGCACGACGCCGCGCGCCCGCAGTGCCGCCACCCGCTCGGTGAGCTCGGCCTTGATGGCGGCGGCGGAGGCCTTGCCGTCCAGGACGCGGGCGGCGCCCTCCCAGGGGGCCCTCACTGGACCAGGCCCGGGTAGAGCGGGAAGGCGTCGGTCAGGGCCGTCACCCGCGAGCGCAGGCCCGTGAGCAGGTCCTCGGTGGCGTTGCCGGCGGCGCCCGCGGTCAGCGCGGTGGCGATGATCTCGGCGACCTCGGTGAACTCGGCCTCACCGAAGCCGCGAGTGGCCAGGGCCGGGGTGCCGATGCGCAGTCCGGAGGTGACGCGCGGGGGGCGGGGGTCGAAGGGCACGGCGTTGCGGTTGACAGTGATCCCCGCGGCGTGGAGGAGGTCCTCGGCCTGCTGGCCGTCGAGGGCGGAGTCGCGCAGGTCCACCAGGACGAGGTGGACATCGGTGCCGCCGGTCACCAGGCTGATGCCCGCGCCGCGCACGTCGTCGGCCAGGAGGCGCTCGGCGAGGATCCGGGCCCCGGCGAGCGTGCGAGCCTGCCGGTCCGCGAACTCCGGGGTCCCGGCGATCTTCATGGCGATGGCCTTGGCTGCGATCGCGTGCATGAGGGGCCCGCCCTGCTGGCCTGGGAAGACGGCAGAGTTGAGCTTCTTGCCCCACTGCTCGGCGCGGTTGGACAGGATCATGCCCGAGCGCGGCCCGCCGAGGGTCTTGTGGACGGTGGTGGACACGACGTCGGAGGCGGGCAGGGGGCTGGGGTGCAGTCCTGCCGCGACGAGCCCGGCGAAGTGCGCCATGTCGGTCCACAGCGCGGCGCCGACCTCGTCGGCGATGGAGCGGAAGGCGTCGAAGTCCAGGTGGCGGGGGTAGGCGGACCAGCCGGCGATGATGACGCGGGGGCGCTCGCGCAAGGCGGTCTCGCGCACCTGCTCCATCTCGATGCGGTGGGTGGTCTCATCGACGCCGTAGGCGGTGGCGTGGTAGTTCTTCCCGGAGAAGTTGATCCGCATGCCGTGGGTGAGATGCCCGCCGTGGGCGAGGGACAGGCCGAGGATGGTGTCGCCGGAGTCGGCCAGGGCGTGGAGGACGGCGGCGTTGGCCTGGGCCCCGGCGTGAGGCTGGACGTTGACGTACTCGGCGCTGAAGACGGCCTTGGCGCGGTCGATGGCGAGCTGCTCGGCGACGTCGACGACCTCGCAGCCACCGTAGTAGCGCTTGCCGGGGTAGCCCTCGGCGTACTTGTTGGTGAGCACACTGCCCTGAGCCTGGAGGACAGCGCGGGGCACAAAGTTCTCAGAGGCGATCATCTCGAGCGTTCCGCGCTGGCGGTCGAGCTCGCCGTCCAGGACGGCGGCGATCTCGGGGTCGAGCTCGGCCAGGGGGAGGTTGTTGAGGGAGACGGTGGCTGGGGCGGTCATGCTTCTCCTGCGGGTACTCGGGCGCGCGTGCGCGCCGCGGCGGGCGATCCGCGGCCCAGGCGGGCGACCCCGGATCTGCGTGTCATGCCGCTCCCCGGTGGTGATCCACCCGGCGCCAGTCGCGACGGCCATACCCTATCGCGCCCGGCGGCGCGGCGGGCGGCGGCGCGGCGGGTAGCGGGCGACGGCGCGGCGGGTGGCGGGCGGTGGGCGGTGGGCGGTGGGCGCCTCCTACCCCGAGTGGTGCCATCCACCCCGACTGGCGCCTCCTGCCCCGAGTGGTGCGATTTCCACCGAGTGGAGCGTCCTGCCCGCACCAGTGGGCGCAAACCGCACCTCTCAGTGCCAGCCGCACCTCTCAGTGCCAGCCGCACCCGCCAGCGCGCGACGACGCCGAAGAAGCGGCGGCACGGCGGGCGGCGGGTAGCGGGTGGCGGCACGCCAGTCGACCGGCGCTTCCTACCCCGAGCGGTGCGATTTCCACCGAGTGGTGCGTCCTGCCCGCACCAGTGGGTGCAAACCGCACCTCCCAGTGCAAACCGCACCCGCCAGCGCACGGCGATCGACCGGCGCCCCCAACCCCGAGCGGTGCCATCCACCCCGAGCGGTGCGATTTCCACCGAGTGGTGCGTCCTGCCCGCACCAGTGGGCGCAAACCGCACCTCCCAGTGCAAACCGCACCCGCCAGCGCGCGACGACACCGAGGAAACGGCAGGTGGGAAGCGGCGGCACGGCGATCGACCGGCGCCCCCAACCCCGAGCGGTGCCATCCACCCCGAGCGGTGCGATTTCCACCGAGTGGAGCGTCCTGCCCGCACCAGTGGGTGCAAACCGCACCCGCCAGCGCGCGACGACGCCGAGGAAGCGGCGGCACGGCGGGTAGCGGGTGGCGGCACGGCGGGCGGCGGCACGGCGGGCGCTTCCTGCCCCGAGCGGTGCGATTTCCACCGAGTGGAGCGTCCTGCCCGCACCAGTGGGCGCAAACCGCACCTCCCAGTGCCAGCCGCACCTCTCAGTGCGAGCGGCACCCGCCGCCCCACTGCCCCACTGCCCCGCCGCCCCGCCGCACCCGCGCCCCTCAGTCGCCGCCGAACCAGTCGTCCATGGCATCGCCGTCGGGGCCGCTCCAGGCCAGGGCCGTCACGAACTCGTCGGGCCGGAGCAGGATGCGGGAGAAGGCCTCGCGCACGCGCTCGCAGGCGGCGTCGTCGGCGATGCCGGTGACCACCAGGTGGCAGCGCGGGCCGACAAGCCCGCCCGCTCCCGCCTTCGGCGCCTCCTCCTCACCCCAGGGGGCGGGCGCCTCGTCCCAGCTGCCGGCGTCACCAACGGTGACGGCACCGCCGGCGACCTCCCATGCGCAGACGCGCCCGGGTCGGCTGGGCAGCCAGAAGCAGCCGCGCGCACACATGCCCGCCCCGGCGAGGTCGGCGACGAGCTCGCGCAGCCGCTCGGGATGGAAGGGCCGGTCGGAGGCCAGATCGAGAGTGCGCACGCCGTGCTCCACCGGCCCTCCCCAGGCGCGGGTGGAGGCGGGGTGGACCCGGGCGACGGCGGCGCGAGCGTCATGGCGCACCGACAGGAGGGCGTCGAGGACCGGCGCGTCGAATCCGGGTAGGAGGAGCGCGTCGTGGGCGCGCAGGTGCTCGACGAGGTCCGCGCCCGCACCCTCCTCCCCCACCGCGATGATGACGTCGGCGTAGCCGAGCCCCAGCATGTGGACCTCGCCGGTGCAGCGGGGGTCGCCCTCGCCCCAAGCCAGGCCTCGGTCAGCCAGCGGGATGTGGGTGAGGATCTCGTCGACGGCGGTGGCGGTGAGAACCGCGTGGGCGACACCCGCGAGCGCGACGCCCGCAACCGACTCAAGCTCCTCCGCCAGGCGCGGCACGAGGTGGACGATCTCGATCGCCGGGGGCAGGAGGATGACGGTGACACCGTTCGGCTCGTCGTCGGCGCGGTCCTCGGCCACGGCGAGGAGCACTTCGCGCAGGGAGCAGGTGGGGCAGGACGTGGGCATGTCGACGTCGAGCACGGCGGGCTCGGCGAGCGCCGGGGAGGACTCGCCGTCGGGGGCCTGCGAGCCGGTCGAGGACAGTCTGATGACGCCGTTGTCTCCCTGATCGGGGTGGATCGTGGCGGCGATGACGAGGGCGTCCTCGCCGTGGAGGCTGAGGGCCGCCAGGTCCAGCAGAGCGGGATCGACGGCGCTGATGAGGGCGATCCGATGGCCGGCGCCCGCGTGGGGGCCGCGGGAGGAGGGCCGGTCCGCCCCCGGCCGGGATGAGTCGAGAGTCATGAGGGCTCCAACTTGACGGTAATGAGATTCAATCCCAATACTGCACCCATGACCACCTACTGCCAAGTCACGGGAGCCCGGCCGGTCTTCGGCAAGTCCGTCTCCCACTCCCACCGCCGCACGAACCGGCGCTGGGACCCCAACCTCCAGCGCAAGCGCTACTGGGCGCCCTCGCTCGGGCGCACCATCACGCTGACCGTGAGCGCGCGCGGGATCAAGACCATCGATAAGAAGGGCATCGACGCCGTCGTGGCCGACATGCTCGCCCGAGGGGAGAAGCTGCGATGAGCAAGACCGCCAAGGACCTGCGCCCCATCATCAAGATGGTGTCCACCGCGGGCACGGGCTTCACCTACGTCACCCGCAAGAACCGCCGCAACACCCCCGACCGCCTCGTGCTGCGCAAGTTCGACCCCGTGGTGCGCCGCCACGTCGAGTTCAAGGAGTCCCGCTGATGGCCAAGAACTCCAAGATCGCCGCGGACAAGCGCCGCCGCGCCGTCGTCGCCCGCTACGCCGAGCGCCGCGCTGAGCTCAAGAAAGCCAGCGTCAACCCGCATCTGAGCACCGCCGAGCGCGAGGCCGCCATGGCCGCGCTGCACGCCCTGCCCCGCGACGCCTCCCCCACGCGAGTGCGCAACCGGGACGCCGTCGACGGGCGCCCGCGCGGCTACCTGCGCGTCACCGGGACCTCGCGCGTGCGCTTCCGCGAGATGGCCTCGCGCGGCGAGCTGCCCGGCATCGTCAAGTCGTCCTGGTGACAAGGAGCACATCATGAGACCTGGAATCCACCCCGATTACCATCCCATCGTCTTCCGCGACAAGAGCGCGGACTTCGCCTTCCTGACCCGCTCGACCATGACCTCCGCCGAGACCATCGAGTGGGAGGACGGCAATACCTACCCCGTCGTCGACGTCGAGGTCTCCAGCGCCTCCCACCCGTTCTGGACCGGCAAGGGCCGCATCCTGGATACGGCCGGCCGCGTGGAGAAGTTCGAGCGCCGCTACGGCAAGCGCACCCGCCCCACGAAGAAGGAGGCCTGAGCATGAAGGTCCGCGCCTCGATCCGCTCCCTGGCCAAGCAGCCGGGCTCGAAGGTGGTGCGCCGCCGCGGCCACACCTACGTCATCAACAAGAAGAACCCGCGCCTCAAGGCCCGCCAGGGCTGAGCCTCCCACGACGACTCCCGCCCGGGAGCCCTCCTCCCCACTCCCTAGCGCCCCGCGCCCACCCCGACCGGCGCGGGGCGCCCCCGCGCGGGGGGCGGGTCGCGCGAGACCGGTCGAAATCACGAGCGAGACCGGGCGCTCCCCCCGCGCGGAGGCGGGTCGGGTCCCGTCCGGCGCCAGCCCAGCCACGCCGCGGGCCGAGCCGCCCGCCCCCCGCGCATGGAGGGCGGGTTGGAGTAGCAGATGAGGCGCGGCGCCCAGCGGGGCGCCCCCGCGGGCGGGGCGATGGGGACGATGCGAGACGATGGGGAGCGCTGCCGTGGAACAGCCGTTGTCGACGGCGCCCGGCGGCCCTAGGCTGGCGACCGCGCCCATCGGCGCCGCGCCCCTGCCCGGTACGGCGCCCCTGCCCGGCGCGGCGCGGGAAGGAAGAGCGATGCACGCCAGGGGCCGAGGCCGAAGAGTCGTCGTATCCGCCGTCACAGCCGCGGCGGCGGCGCTGTGGATCGGGGGGATGCATGGCTGCGCCCCCGAGAAGTCCGACGACGGCAACACCGACGCCGACTACGTCAAGGTCTGCAAGGACCCCGCCACGGGTCAGCGCATCGAGGACGAGAAGTGCTCCGACAGCGGGAGCGACCGCTCGAGGAGACCCCACTGGGTCTACGCGCCGATCTCGCGCGGCTCCTCGGTCAGGGCCCCGGGGGTCGGCGAGGCAGTGCCCTCGGGGTACGACGGCTCCAAGCCGTCGTCGAGCAGGAAGGTCACCACCTCCAAGCGCTCGGGGGGCTCCTACTCGCGGGGCTCGGGGACCAGTCACGGGGGCTTCGGCTCCGGCTCCAAGGGCGGATCGGGGTCCTGAATGCTGCGCGTCCCATGCTCACCGCGCCCCGGCTGGCGCGACACCATCGCCCGCCAGGGCCTCGTCTTCTCCGAGACCACCGACCCCGCCACGGGGATCATCACCAACTACTGGAATGAGTTCGCCTGCTACGAGCTCACCATGGACGAGGTCAACCTCCTGGAGCGCACCAGCGAGAGCCTCCACATGATGGCCAAGGACGCGGCCGGCTTCCTCGCCGAGGAATCCCTCAAGCCCGGCTCCCCCTTCAACCTGGGCATCCCGAGGGAGGCCATCGAGTACGCCACGGTCTCCCTCGACCGCGATGACCCCTCGCTCTACTCGCGCTTCGACCTCATCTACTCAGGCAATGACGGGCGCCCGCCGAAGATGCTGGAGTACAACGCGGACACCCCCACCGGGCTGGTGGAAGCCGCCCTCATCCAGTGGTACTGGCACGAGGACGTCCACCTGAAGGCGGGCCTGACGGGCATCGACCAGTGGAACGGCATCCACGAGGAGCTCATCGCCCAGTGGGGGCGCATCGATGAGCGCCTCGGCGGACTTCACGGCCTGCGCCCCCACATGTACCACTTCGCCTACACCGACGCCGACGACTCCGGCGAGGACCTCATGACCACGAGTTACCTCATGGACACCGCCACGCAGGCGGGCCTGACCGGCATGCTCGTGGAGATGAAGCAGCTCGGGCTGGATCGGGAGGCCGCCCGCTTCACCGACGGGGAGAACCGCCATCTCGAGGCCATCTTCAAGCTCTACCCGTGGGAGGAGATGATGTTCGAGGAGTTCGGCCCCGCGATCTGCGCGCTCAAGCCGGACCACTGGTTCCAGCCCGCCTGGACGATGTTCCTGTCCACCAAGGCGCTGTCGGCGGCGCTGTGGCACCTCTACCCGAACCACCCCAACCTCATCCCCACCTACATGTACCCCGACGAGGCCCGCGCCCGCCATGACACCATGGGCATGAGCGAGTACGTCATCAAGCCTCTTCACGCCCGCGAGGGCGCGAACATCGAGTTGCATGGGGAGGGCCGGCACATCGTCCAACCCGGCGGCTGGGGCGTGGAGGGGTACGTCATCCAGGAGTTCTGCGCGCTGCCCGACTTCACCGGCTCCGACCACCTCCACAACCGCCCCGTCCTGGGCACCTGGATGGTCGGCGACGAGTGCTACGGCCTGGGCATCCGCGAGTCCGATGGGCCCATCACGGACTACTACTGCCGGTTCGTGCCCAATCGGATCCGGCTCTAGGCGCCGGGGATGGTGGCGCCCGGATCGACGACGGCGCCCCCTCGGGGGCGACGCAAGGAACGGCCCCGGAGGCCCGGGGCAAGCGCCCCGCGGCTGACCACCGCCCAGGGAACCGCGCTCGCCCTGTCCGCCACGGCCCCGTGGTACTCGATCATGGTGACCGCGCCGCTCATCGCCGCGCTGGTCGGCTCGGGCACCGCCGTCGTCTACCTGCTCGCGGCGATCCCCGCCGCCCTCGTGGCCGCCGGGATGAGCGCCAACGACCGCCGCGACCCGCATAAGGGCAGCGTCTACGCCTGGGTGCGGCACCGCCTGCCGCGCACCGGTTGGCTCGCGGGCTTCTGCCTGGCCTCCACCGGCATCATCGCCACCTCCGGGATGGCCCACGTGGCCGCCGACCTGCTCATCCCCTCCGCCCCAGCGGCGCTCAAGGCCGGCCTGGCGGCGGCGCTCACCGGCGTCGCCGCGCTCATCGACCTCTACGAGCTGCGGCTCATGGCGGCCTTGCAGTACCTGGCGATCGTCGCGGGCGTGGGGGCGACGATCGTCTGCGCCGGGCTCGTGGCCGGGGGCGGGGTGCGGCTGGCGCCCATGGCCGGCTCTCCCCTTGACTGGTTCCACGCGGTGCTGCTGGCCGTCTTCGCCTACTGGGGCTTCGACGCGATCTTCGCGCTCACCGAGGTCACGAGCGCTGGGGCGCCGCAGCGGGTGACCGCGCTGACCGTGGTGGGGCTCATCGGGTTCTTCGCCGTCGGCGGGACGGCGTACAGCGCCGTCGACCCCACCCCCGTCACGGGCCATCTGGTGGTGCGCATCGCGGTAGTCTCCTCAGCGATCATGAGCCTGGGCTCCACGCTCGTGCCCACGGCGCGCGGGATCGAGGCGATGGCCGACGCCGGCCAGATCCCCTCCTGGGCGGGCCTCCTGCGGCGGACCTCTTGGGCGACGGCGGTGGTCACGACCGCCTCAGTGGCCTGGGCGGGCCTGCTGCTCATCTCCGAGGGGCTCTTCACGGACACGGTCGACGCGCTCAGCGTGCTCGTGGGACTGTACTTCACCGCGAGCTCGCTCATCGCGGCGCTGCGCGCCCGCTCCCAGCGCGAGCGGTGGGCCCAGGTCGCGGCGGTCGCGCTCATGGTGGTCATCACGACGGCGGTGGCGATCCAGATGCTCGATCCGGCTTACGGGGCGACGGCGGTCGGCGGCGTCGGCGGGGTGGGGCTCATCGTCGTCGGGCTGAGCGCGCTGGGGGTGGCGGGGGCGCTGCGCTACGGCGGTCCCGAATCGGGGGCGCGGCGGGGCTAGGTAGGCTGCGCCCATGACTGCTCCCGCCACCACGCCCGCGACGGCTCCCGCCACGCCGTCGGAGCCCTCCCCCACCGCCCATCTCGTCCTCACCCTGTCCTGCCCGGACCGGCCCGGGATCGTCCACGCGGTCACGGGGGCGCTGGCCCGGCGCGGTGGGAACATCACCGAGTCCTCCCAGTTCGGCGATGAGGAGACCGGCCTGTTCTTCATGCGCGTGACAGTGCTCACCCGCGTGCCCCGCTCGGAGTTGGAGGCCGACCTCGCCGAACTCGCCAGCACCTACTCGATGCGATGGGAGCTGGGCGAGGTGGATCGCCCCCTGCGCACGCTCATCATGGTGAGCAAGGACGCCCACTGCCTGACCGACCTGCTCTTCCGCGCTCGCAGCCAGGGCCTGCCGATCGACGTCGTGGGCGTGGTGGGCAACCATGAGGACCTGCGGCCCGTCGCCGAGTTCTACGGGGTCCCCTTCCGCTGCATCCCGGTCACCAAGGAGACCAAGGCGGAGGCGGAGGCCGAACTGCTGGGGCTCGTGGACGAGCTCGGCGTGGAACTCGTGGTGCTGGCGCGCTACATGCAGATCCTTTCGGAGTCCCTGTGTGAGCGGCTGCGCGGCAACGTCATCAACATCCACCACTCCTTCCTGCCGTCCTTCAAGGGCGCCAAGCCCTACCACCAGGCTCACGCGCGCGGCGTCAAGCTCATCGGCGCCACCGCCCACTACGTGACGGCGGACCTGGACGAGGGGCCGATCATCGAGCAGGACGTCACGCGTGCCTCGCACGCTGACTCCCCCGTGGCGCTTCAGCGCAAGGGCCAGGACGTCGAGCGCCGGGTGCTGGCGCAGGCCGTTAAGTGGCACGCCGAGCACCGCGTCCTCCTCAACGGCAACCGGACCGTCGTCTTCCCCTGACCCGCCTGACCGCGAGCGCCTCCCGAAGCGAGACCGGTCGAAAATAAGAGCGAGACCGGTCGAAAATAGGACCGAGACCGGTTCCCGGACCGGTCTCGGCCCTGACACCGGTCTCGATCCTGGCAACGACCGGTCTCGACCGTCATTTCGACCGGTCTCGGTCCTGACAACGACCGGTCTCGCTCGTGATTTCGACCGGTCTCGATCAGAGGACGTCGGCGCCCCGGCGCAGGACCCGCACGGGGGCAAGCTCGGCGTCGGTGACCAGCACGTCGGCCCATAGGCCCGGGCGCAGCGCGCCGATACTGGCGTCCCCGAGGATCGTCGCGCCCTGGACGGAGGCGGCGTACACGGCGTCCACGAGCGGGACGCCGCCGCGCCAGGTGGTGCGCACGACGTCGATCAGATGCGCCGTCCCGCCGGCGATCGCGTCCTTGCCGGTGAGCCGGGCGACGCCCCCGGAGACGGTGACCGCCTGGGGGCCGAGGGCGTACTCGCCATCGGGCATGCCGGCCGCGGCCATCGCATCGGTGATGAGGACGACGTTGTCCCGCCCCAGCGTCTCGAACATGTCGAGCACGATCGCCGGATCGAGGTGGACGCCGTCGCCGATCATCTCCAGGACGCACTCGCCCCGCTGGGCGGCGGCCAGGAACTCCGGCACCGGCCCCGGGGCGCGATGGTGCATGGGGCGCATGCCGTTGAACAGGTGCGTCGCCGTCGAGCGCGGCGAGCGGATCGGCGCTCCGGCCCCCAGGCGCGCCGCGATGCGCTCGGCGGCATCGGCCAGGGCGGCCCGCACGGGAGCGGCGCCGGAGTCGGTGTGCCCGAAGGAGGGCAGGGCGCCTCCCTCGATGAGCGCGGCGTTGACGCCCTCGTCGCCGGTGATGCCGGGCTTCTCCGGGGCGATCGTCATCGTGACCACGTGACCGCGCCCCAGCTCGATGAGCTCGCGGGTGAGCGGGGCATCGGGGTCGACGATGTAGGTCGGGTCCTGGGCGCCGCAGCGCTCCACGGAGACGAACGGCCCCTCGAAGTGGATGCCGGCGAGCTCGCCGGCGTCGCACAACTCGGCCAGGACCGCGGTGCGCTCCCTCAAGACATCGGCGGCCGCCGTCACGCAGGAGGCCACGAGGGAGGTGGTGCCGTGGCGGCGGTGCTCCAGGATGGAGACCATCGCCTGCTCGGGGGCGGTGGCGTTGGGGAAGGACTCGCCGCCCCCGCCGTGGCAGTGGACGTCCACGAGACCGGGCAGGAGGTAACCGCCCTCGGGAGCCGCCTCGGCGCCCTGGAGCGCCTCGCCGAATCCCGCGCCAGGCGCCGCCGAGGCCTCCCCGACCCAGGCGATATGGCGGTCCGCGATGACGACGAGGCCGTCGTCGATGATGGCGTCCGGTGTGACGACTCGTCCGCGCAGGGCGGTGGCAGCGCTGCTCATGCTCGCAGCATAGACCCAGACATCAGACAACCGCGACCGCGCTGGCCGCGCCCAGCAGCCGCAGGCTCCCCCGGGCCCCTTCTTGGGCCACCGCCCGGGCCAGCGGCACGGCTCCCGCGCTCGGGTCGGCCGCGTAGTCCCGCGCGTTCGTCATCTCGACGGCGTCCGCGAGCGCCCGGGCGGCCTCCCCCTTGGGCAAGGTCATCCAGCGGGAGAGGCCCTCGGCGGTTATCGGACCGTGACTCGTGGCGTAGCGCCGGGCGATCTCGACGAGGGCGGCGCGGTGGCCGGCCTCTCCCCTGGCGACTCCCCCGCCGCCGCCGTGACGTGGACGGTGCCGCGCATGGGCCAGGAGGGCACGAGCCCCTGCGCCACGATCCGCAGCAGCGAGGCCTGACGGGGCAGGGGCCGGCCCGCTGGAGCCTTGCGAGGAGCGCGAGCGGTCATGGCGGGACTCCGTCAGAAGAGGCGTGATTCGGCGTCGTCCATGCCGCGCATCGCGTCGTAGTCCAGGACGACGCAGCGAATGCCCCGATCCTCGGCGAGCACGCGCGCCTGGGGCTTGATGGTCTGGGCGGCGAAGACCCCGCGCACGGGGGCGAGCAGGGGGTCACGCCCCAGGAGGTCGAGGTAGCGGGTGAGCTGCTCGACGCCGTCGATCCCGCCCACGCGCTTGATCTCGACGGCGACGCTCGCCCCCGTGGAGTCCTTGGCCATGATGTCCACCGGCCCGATGGCGGTGGGGTACTCGCGGCGCACGAGGCGGTGGCCGGGGCCCAGGACCTCGATCTGCTCGGCAAGGAGCTCCTGGAGGTGGGCCTCGACGCCGTCCTTGAGCAGGCCCGGCTCGGGGCCCAGGTCCACCGAGTCGTCCGAGATGATCTCGTGGATGCGGATGACGAGGCGGTCGTCGGTCTTGGTGGAGGAGACCTCCCAGAGGGCGACGACGCCGGCCTCGCGGTCCTCCGCATCCGGTTCCAACTCGGTCAGGCGCGCCGGCGGGCTCATCCAGTTCAGCGGCTTGTAGGAGCCGCCGTCGCAGTGGACGAGCACGGAGCCGTCCGCCTTGACCATGATGAGGCGGTTGGCCCGGTCCAGGTGGGCGGACAGGCGGCCGGAGTAGTCAACGGAGCAGGAAGCGATGACGACGCGCACCGGCCCACCCTAGCGGGTAGCCTCGGTCGCTAACGACAAGACTGCGCGCTGGCAGCCGCGACGCGAGAGGAGTCCCCGTGATCCCTTCCGAGCAGCCCTCCGGCTCTCCTGACGCTCCCGGCCCTCCCGGCCCTCCCGGCCCTCCCGGCGACCTCTACAGCGCCAACGCCGACATCTACGCGGCGCTGGCCCAGCCCTACGTGGAGGCGATGGGCCCCGCGCTCACAGAGCTCCTCCGCGGCGACGACGGCGCTCCGCCCGGGCTGCCGATCCTCGACCTCGGCTCGGGCACTGGGGCCCTCCTGCCCTGCCTCGCGGCCCTCGGTGATCACCCGCTGTGCGCCGTCGAGCCGCATCCGGCCATGCGGGCCGGGCTCATGGCCACCATCTGCGCCCTTCCCGGCCTGGCGCGGCGCGTGACCGCGCTGCCCGGAACTCTCGACGACGCCGCGCCCCTCCTGCCCTCCCGCCTCGGGGCGGTCGTCGCGCTCAACGTGCTCGGGCACCTCGACGAGGCGGAGGAGGAAAGGTTCTGGAGTTTCACGGACGAGCGCCTGGCCCCGGGCGGCGTCGTCGTCATCTCCCTGCAGGGCCCGCTGGAGCCCACCGAGGTTCCGTGGACCGACTTCGGGCTAAGCGCCGTCGGCGGGCTGCGATACGGCATGGAGGGCCGGGCCGATCCCGACGGCGACTCGATGCGCTGGACCATGCGATGGACAGTCCGCACGGCGGCGGGCGATGTGATCGATGAGCGCACGGCCCGCGCCTCCTGGCGGATCCTCACCCCGGAGCGCCTGCGTGCCCGGGCCGCGCGGATCGGCCTGGAGCCGGGACCGGCGCGCGATGACCTCCTCCTGCTCTCCTTCGTCCGCCGCTGAGCCGGTCGCCCCGGCTGACGAGCCGATTCACGCGGCAGCCCGCGATGGGGTGATGATCTGACCATTGACCAATGGCTAGCCGTACCCTGAGGAGCCCCACGAGTGACCAGCACGAGCGCCGCGGCACCGCCCGGCCCCGCCCCCGATCCGGCGAGTTGGCGCCTGCGCCTGCGCCGGGGGCCGTACCTCACCGGGACGGCCGGGAAAACCCGGCTCATCGGCCTCGACGCCGCTCGGGGCGTCGCGCTGTTCGGCATGGCGGCGGCCCATGTGGGCGTAACGAGTTGCGGGCTCGACACGCTGCCGGGCTGGCTCAACCTGGCGCACGGCCGCTCCGCGGTTCTCTTCGCGATCATCGCGGGGTTCTCGCTCGGGATCATGTCCGGGCGCGAGACGCCCCACACGGGCGAGCGCCTCCTGCGCACGCGGCTACGGATCCTCGTGCGCGCGGTGCTGCTCATGGCGATCGCCGGGGCGCTCATCACCTTCACCACCGGGGTTGCGATCATCCTGGGCTACTACGCAGCCTGGTTCGCAGTGGCCCTGCCGGTCCTCCACTGGGGCGCCCGCAGGCTGCTCATCGCCGCGGCAGCCACCGCCGCCCTCGGGCCGCTCGTCCTCAAGGCGCTCCCGCTGGCGATGGCGCGGCTGGGCCTGGCTTCCTCGCCCGCCGCCTCCGACGGCTCCGAGGCGCTCCTGGGCATGTTCATCACGGGCGCCTACCCCGGCGCGGTGTGGATGTCCTTCATCTTCTTGGGGATGGGGCTCGCGAGGATGGGGATCAGCGGGACCCGGCGCCTGGTCAGGCTCGCGGCGATCGGGGCGCTGTGCGCGGTGCTCGGCTACGGCGGCGCCTACGTGCTCACGCGCGCGGCGGGGGCCGACGAGCCGGACGCCTTCCACCTCGCCGTTCCCACGAGCCGGGGCGCCGACGTCGTCGGCTCCGATGGGCTCCCGGAGCCCGAGGCGGACCGGGCCGTCAAAGTCGAGATGCCGAGCTGCGGCGACGGCGAGGCGATCAGCGGCTCCTCCGAGTGGCCGGTGCTGCTCTCGGCCAAGCCGCACACGAACAGCTTCTTCGAGGCCGTGGGCTCCGGCGGGGTGGCAGTGGCCGTCATCGCGCTGCTGAGCCTGCTGGCCTCGGCGGGGGCGTGGGCGCGGTGGCTGCTCGCGCCGCTGGCCGCCATGGGATCGATGTCCCTGACGATCTACAGCGCGCATATCGTGGCGATCTGGGCCTTCGACCTCACGAGCGTCCAGACGAACAGGCCTCTGATGATCATGATGGGCGTCCTGGCGGCCTTCGCGATGGCCTGGCTGGCCGTCTTCGTCCGCGGGCCGATGGAGCACGTTGTGCATGTCATCTCCCTGCGGGCCACCCGGGCCCCCAGCACCCCGCCCCCTCCCTCTCGCCCCCGCCCCCTCGCCGAGACCGGTCGAAAATAAGAGCGAGACCGGTCGATATCAGGACCGAGACCGGTCGAAATCACGAGCGAGACCGGTCCAACTGCCGCGATTCCTCCCAGCGGCAGGCCTCTCGACGCCGTGTCCGGCTCGTAATGGCCCGTGGCGCTGGACTGGGTGGGGCCCTGCTGCTCGCCCCAGACGCTCGCCCAGCCGATAACCGGCTCTTCTGATTAAGGGGTGTTGCAGGGGTGTCAACCCGCTTGCTTCGGGGGCTGGGGGTGATCAGGTCGGTGTCGGGGCGCGGGATCGGGCGGGCCTTGCGCAGGGGACGCTGGGCCGACAGTCGTGGCCACGCGGCTGTGCTGGATGCGCTGGCGGCACTGGTTGGGTCGTGGCCAGCCAGCCGCGCCACGTGGAAGGGGCCCAGCACGGGGGCAGCGTCGGCCATCTGCTGGGTGGTGTTGGTCTTGAGCCCCGTGAAGCCCTCCATGGCGATCGCCTCGATGCCCTCCGGCCAGGCCTGGGGCGACGGCCAGGTTGTGAGCGCTTGCTTGGAGCGGCCGTGGGACCATGTCGGGGAGGTAGGCCGGCCCCGGTGCTCTCGCGCACAGGGGGCGGATCCGGGCGCGCTCGCCGATATTAGAGTGCCGCTCTCCGATGCCCTCGCGCACTGGGGGCGGGTCGATGACCGCGGTGACGCGCTTGTCGCCCTTGCGCGTGTGGCGCCACACATGCTCGTCGACCCCGATGCCCCTGACACGGTCAAAGCGCGAGGGAGCCACTGATCAACGCCCGGCGT
Organism: Actinomyces sp. zg328; assembly: GCF_009829635.1. Lineage (NCBI taxonomy): Bacteria > Bacillati > Actinomycetota > Actinomycetes > Actinomycetales > Actinomycetaceae > Actinomyces > Actinomyces sp. zg328. The sequence continues at coordinate 8,297 of NZ_VWPE01000018.1, read as the reverse complement.
GCCTCAAGCCAGTATCTCGTCGTCGGCCATGCCCCCAGGGCACCCCCGACGCCCGGGCCGCCCCGGGCCGACCGCCGACACGCGCAACTCGCACCGAGCGGAGCCATTTGCACCGAGCGGTGCGTGCTACCCGCACCAGTGGGTGCGAATGGCACCACTCAGTGCGAAAAGCACCGATCGACCGGTCTCGCTCCTATTTTCGACCGGTCTCGCTCATAGGGGGGGGTTAGAGGAGGGTGGGCTGGGTGGGGGCCGCCGACTCCAACCAGGCGACGAGGGCGGAGTGGGAGGCCTCATGCATCGCCAGCTTATAGCGCTGGCCCGCGATGGTGCAGGGGACCTCAAGGACCTTGCCGTTCTCGAATCGCCTCACGGCCTGGCCGAGCTCGATCGCCCCCCGGGTCCAGTGGGCGGCGGGCCGGGGGGACACCGAGACGAGCCGGTACCACCGCAGGGAGTCATCGGTGAACAGCGCGAGCCCGGAGGTCCAGGTCATGCCCCCGGGCCGCTGCAGGGCGCACTCGAAGGAGCCCACGCGCCCGGCGATCGAGCGCAGCCGGGTCAGGAAGATAACGAGGGGGACGACGACGGACAGGGCCACCAGCGCGAGGACCATGAGCACCTGCCCCATCCTCGTCACTCCGCGCTCATCGTCGTGCCGCTCGGCTCGCCGGCCCCGGCGGCGCCAGCCGAGCTGACCCCGACCCCGGCAGCCCCGGCGGTGGCGATCTCCGCCCCCGCCAGATCGGCCGCCACGGTGATCATGTTGTGGTCCACGGAGCAGAAGCCCCTGGCGACCGGCACCTCGACGGGCGCCCCCTGCACGGTTGTCAGCCGGACGGTCCCGGTGCCCAGCAGCGCCAGGACCGGCTGGTGCCCGGGCAGGATGCCCATCTCGCCGTCGTCGAGCGGCACGGAGACCTGGGAGGCCTCGCCCTCCCAGGCGGTGCCCCCGTTACGGGAGACGATCTCAACCGTGAGCACTGCGGGCGCCATGGCGCTCACTTCCCGGCGAGCTCGGCGGCCCGGCGCTCGAGGTCCTCGATGCCGCCGATGTTGTAGAACGCCTGCTCGGGGTAGGAGTCGTAGTCGCCGTCGCAGATCCGCTTGAAGGCCTCGACAGTCTCGGCCAGGGGCACAGTGGAGCCGGGCACGCCGGTGAACTTCTCCGCCATGTAGGTGTTCTGGCTCAGGAACTGCTCGATGCGCCGGGCGCGGGCCACCGTGACCTTGTCCTGCTCGCTCAGCTCGTCGACACCGAGGATCGCGATGATGTCCTGGAGCTCCTTGTTCTTCTGCAGGATGGACTTGACTCGGGTGGCGACGTCGTAGTGCTCCTGGCCCACGTACTGGGGGGCCAGCAGGCGAGAGGAGGAGGCCAGCGGGTCCACCGCGGGGTAGATGCCCCGCGAGGCGATCTCACGGCTGAGCTCGGTGGTGGCGTCAAGGTGGGCGAAGGTCGTGGCCGGGGCGGGGTCGGTGTAGTCGTCCGCGGGCACGTAGATGGCCTGCAGGGAGGTGATGGAGTGGCCGCCGGCCGAGGTGATGCGCTCCTGGAGCAGGCCCATCTCATCGGCGAGGTTCGGCTGGTAGCCCACGGCCGAGGGCATGCGGCCCAGCAGCGTGGAGACCTCGGAGCCGGCCTGGGTGAAGCGGAAGATGTTGTCGATGAACAGCAGCACGTCCTGGTGCTGGACGTCGCGGAAGTACTCGGCCATCGTCAGGGCGGACAGCGCCACGCGCAGGCGCGTGCCCGGCGGCTCGTCCATCTGGCCGAACACGAGGGCGGTCTTGTCGAAGACGCCCGCCTCCTCCATCTCGACGATGAGGTCGTTGCCCTCACGGGTGCGCTCACCGACGCCGGCGAACACGGAGACACCACCGTGGTTCTGGGCCACGCGCTGGATCATCTCCTGGATGAGGACGGTCTTGCCCACGCCGGCGCCGCCGAACAGGCCGATCTTGCCGCCCTGGACGTAGGGGGTGAGCAGGTCGATGACCTTGATGCCGGTCTCGAACATCTGCTCCTTGGACTCCAGCTGCTCGAAGGTCGGGGGCTGGCGGTGGATGGGCCAGCGCTCGGTGACCTCCAGGGTCTCGCCCTCGGCGAGATTGAGGACCTCGCCGGTGACGTTGAAGACATGGCCCTTGGTGACGTCGCCGACCGGCACGGAGATGGGGGCGCCGGTGTCGCGGACCTCGGTGCCGCGCACGAGCCCGTCGGTGGGCTTGAGGGAGATGGCCCGCACGATGTTGTCCCCCAGGTGCTGGGCGACCTCGAGGGTGATCTCGCGCGCCTCCTCGCCCTCGCTGGTGGCCTGAATGGTCACCTTGAGGGCGTTGTACATCGCGGGGATCGCGTCCGGTGGGAACTCGACGTCGACGACGGCGCCGATGATCCGCGTGACGCGGCCGGTGCCGGGGCCCGCCTCGGTGGTGTCCGGGGCGGCCTGGGTGGTGGTGTCATCCATGATGCGCTCTTCCATGTCTGAGTCTGTCGATGCCTATTGACGTTGAGTCGGGTCTTGCGGGCGGCGGGGCCGCCGGGGTTGTCGGTGAGGTCTATTCGGCGGCGAGGGAGTCGGCGCCGGAGACGATCTCGGAGATCTCCTGGGTGATATCCGCCTGGCGGGCCGCATTGGCAAGCCGGGTGTAGGTGGTGATGAGCTCCTCGGCGTTGTCCGTGGCCGTGTGCATGGCCTGCTGGCGGCTGGCCAGCTCGGAGGCCGCCGACTGGAGCAGGGCGTTGCGGATGCGCGAGCCCACGTAGCGGGTCAGGAGCGCATCGAGCACCTTGGAGGTGGAGGGCACGAACTCGTAGAGGGGCTGGGTTCCCTTAACGGCGGAGAGCTGGACCGCCTGGGTGGCGGCGATGTCCTCGCGATTGATCTCCCCCGGACCGCCCAGGTCCACGACCGTCAGCGGGAGCATCCGGCGGACCTCCGGCACCTGAGAGACCATGGAGACGTAGCGGGTGAAGACGATGTGGACCTCAGCCACTCCCCCGGAGTCGGCGGGGGCGAGGAAGTACTCGAGGAGGCGGGTGGCGACCTCCTCGATGTGTTCGGCGCTGGGGCGGTCGGAGTCCCCCGTCCAGGAGTGCTCCACGGTGCGACCGCGGAAGGCGAAGTAGTTCTGCGCGCGCCGCCCGTAGGTGAACAGGATCGGCTCCTTGCCGTCCTCCACGAGGTGCTCGATGAGCCGCTCGGACTCGCGCAGGATGGTGGCGGAGTAGGCGCCGGCCATGCCGCGGTCGGAGGTGACCACGACGACGGCCACCCGATCGGTGTCCTCGCGCTCGCGCGTGATGGGATGGTCCAGGCCGGAGTAGGTTCCGACGGCGGCCACGGCCTGGCTCAGCGCGTGATCGTAGGGCCCCGCCTCAGCGGCGCTGCGGCGCGCGGCGCCGATCCGGGAGGAGGCGATGAGCTCCATGGCCCGGAACACCTTCTGGAGGGTCTGGGTCGACCGGATGCGCTGCTTGTAGACGCGCTGGTTGCCTGCCACGGGTCAGCCCCTCTTGAGCACGATCTGCTCGCTCGTGCGCTCGGCGACGACCTCGTCCTCGGCGTCGGCGACCTCGCCGGAGAGCATCCGCCCGCCGGAGAGGTAGGTGGTGCGGAAGGACTCGACGGCGGCGCGCAGCGCGGCCTCGGTCTCCTCGGAGAGCTGCCCGGTGTCTCGGATGGCCGCCAGGACGGTGGAGTTGCGGCGCAGGTGGTCCAGGAGGGCCGCCTCGAAGGGCAGGACATCGGCCACCTCGAGGTCGTCGAGGTACCCGTTGGTGCCTGTCCACACGCTCACCACCTGCTCCTCAACGGGGTAGGGGGTGAACTGGGGCTGCTTGAGCAACTCCATGAGGCGCTCGCCGCGGGTCAACTGGGCGCGGGTGGTGGCGTCCAGGTCGGAGGCGAACATGGCGAAGGCCTGCATGGAGCGGTACTGCGCCAGCGTGATCTTGAGGGTCCCGGCGACCTTCTTCATCGCCTTGATCTGGGCCGCTCCGCCGACTCGGGACACCGAGATCCCGACGTCGACGGCGGGGCGCTGATCGGAGTTGAACAGGTCGGACTGAAGGAAGATCTGACCGTCGGTAATGGAGATGACGTTGGTGGGGATGTAGGCCGAGACGTCGTTGGCCTTGGTCTCGATGACCGGCAGGCCGGTCATGGAGCCGGCGCCCAGGTCGTCGGAGAGCTTCGCGCAGCGCTCGAGCAGGCGCGAGTGCAGGTAGAAGACGTCGCCGGGGTAGGCCTCGCGGCCCGGCGGGCGGCGCAGGAGGAGGGAGACCGCGCGGTAGGCCTCGGCCTGCTTGGACAGGTCGTCGAAGACGATGAGGACGTGCTTGCCGGCGTACATCCAGTGCTGGCCGATGGCCGAGCCGGTGTACGGGGAGAGGTACTTGAAGCCGGCGGGGTCGGATGCCGGGGAGGCGACGATGGTCGTGTACTCCAGCGCGCCGCGCTCCTCCAGGGCCGCGCGCACGGCGGCGATGGTCGAGCCCTTCTGCCCGGTGGCCACGTAGATGCAGCGGACCTGCTTGGCGGGGTCGCCGGTCTCCCAGGCGTCCTTCTGGTTGAGGATGGTGTCCAGGGCGATGGCGGTCTTGCCGGTCTTGCGGTCGCCGATGATGAGCTGACGCTGGCCGCGGCCGATGGGGATCATCGAGTCGATGGCCTTCAGCCCCGTCTGGAGCGGCTCGTGAACGGACTTGCGGGCCATGACGCCGGGGGCCTGGAGCTCCAGGGCGCGGCGCCCCTCGGAGGCGATCTCGCCCAGGCCGTCGATGGGCCGGCCCAGCGGGTCGACGACGCGGCCCAGGAAGGCGTCGCCCACGGGGACGGACAGGACCTCGCCGGTGCGGCGCACGGTCTGGCCCTCGTCGACGCCAGCGAAGTCGCCCAGGACGACGACGCCGATCTGGCGCTCGTCGAGGTTCATGGCCAGTCCGGCGGTGCCGTCCTCAAAGGTGAGCAGCTCGTTGGCCATGACGCCGGGCAGGCCCTCGACGTGGGCGATGCCGTCGGCGGCGAAGATGACGTGTCCGACCTCCTCGGCGGCGACCTCCGCGGGCTTGTAGGCCCGCGCGAAATCACTGAGCGCCGAGCGGATCTCCTCGGCCTTGATGGTCAGCTCTGCCATCTTTGGTCTCCTTTGCGAAGCATTGAGTCGGTGGGGGCGGCCTGCGCCCGGTGGTGGGAGGCGGGGCTCATCCCGCGAGCTGGGCGCGCAGGTCAGCGACGGCGCTGCGCACCGTGTGGTCGATGATGTGGCTCTTGATGGCGATACGCGCCCCGCCGATGACCGCGGGGTCGATCGAGGTGTTGAGCTCGACCTCGGTGCCGAGCCGCTTGGTGAGGATGGCCAGCAGCCGGGCCTCCTGCGCGCTGGTCATGGGGGCCGCGGTGACGACGTCGGCGATGGTGCGGCGCTGGAGGGCCGCGGCGCGCTCGACGACGCGGCGCAGGTTGCGCCGGGGGCCGCCCTCGGCGTGGTGGCGAACGCACCAGCGCACCAGGCTCATGGCGGGCGCGGACAGGTGCCGGCCGAAGACCTCCTCGGCCAGGCGCACCCGCTGCTCGGTGGTGGCCCTGCGCGAGGGCTCCAGGGCCTCACGCAACTCGCGGTCCTGGCCGATGATCTCCGAGGCCTCGAAGACCTCCCGCTCGATGTCCGCCACGGTGCCATCGGCGTGGGCGCCGGCGAGGATCGCCTCAATGCCCAGGTCATGCAGGGCGGAGATGAGGTGCACGGGCTTGGACCAGCGCCCGCGCGCCATGCCGCGCAGGAGTTCGACCACGCGCTCGTCGAGGCGGCCGGAGAAGAGCCGGGAGGCGAGTGCGGCCTTGTCCTCACCGCTCCGCCCGGGGTCGGTCAGCGGCCCGCGCAGGGGGTGCGCGGCGATCTCGTGGGCCATGGCCAGGATCTGCTGGCCCAGCTCCTGGCCGTAGGCGCCCGCGTCGCGCAGGACGGGGGTCCATGCGGCGCGGGTGGCGGCGCGGGTCGCGGATGTGCCCTGGTTCACCGGAGCTCCTCCACGGAGGCGCCGCCGTCGACGCCCGGGGTCGCGGGGGCGGCCTCGAGCTCATCGAGGAAGCGATCGATGACGCGGCTGGACAACTCGGTGTCCTTGAGCTGCTCGCCGACGATCCGCTCGGCGAGAGTGGAGGCCAGCAGGCCGACCTCCGCGCGCAGCGAGATCTGGGCGGCCTGGCGCTCGGCGAGGATCTGGCGCTGGGCGGCGTCAAGGGCCTTGCCCGCCTCTGCCTGGGCCTCGGCGCGGGCGGCGGCCACGATGGCGGCGGCCTCGCCCTGGGCCTTCTCCCGGATGGAGGCGGCCTCGCGGCGCGCCTCCTCCACGAGGCGGGCGGCGCGCTGCTCGGCGCCGGCCTGGTCCTTCTTGGCCTTGTCCGCGAAGGCGAGGCCCTCCTCGATGCGCGCGGTGCGCTCGTCGAGGACCCTCGTGAAGCGGGGCAGGGCGTACTTGATGAGCACCAGCGCCACGATGGCGAAGGAGATCGTGCCCCAGACCAGGTCATAGGTGTGGGGCAGGAGGAGGCTGTGCTCCTCCCCCGACGCAGTCTCCGAGGCCGCGGCGAGGGTGGTGATCATGACGGGGGCCATGGGGATGACCGTCGCCGATCAGAAGGCGAAGCCCGCGGCGAAGCCCAGCAGACCGAGGGCCTCGATAAGGGCCGCGCCGATGAACATGTTGGTGCGCAGGGCGCCGGCGACCTCGGGCTGGCGGGCGGTGCCCTCCTGCGTCTTGCCGACGAGGATGCCGATGCCGATGCCGGGGCCGAGGGTGGCCAGGCCGAAGCCGATGGTGGCGATGGATCCGGTCATGTTGCTTCTCCTTGAGAGTCTGAACGAGGGTTCTCGTCGTCCCCGGGTGGGCCCGGGTGGCTTGCTGATGATTGGGTTGTCAGTGCGTGGGGGATCGCTGCGGGAGCGATCAGTGGGCGTTAATCGATGAGTCGATGTACACGGCGGTGAGCAGAGCGAAGATGTAGGCCTGGAGGGCGGCGACGAAGAGCTCGAAGAAGACGAAGGCGATCGAGGCCCCGAAGGTGAGCGCCCCCAGGCCCTTGAGCGCCCCAGCCGCGTGGATGAACAGGGCGTTGGTCGCCGCGTAGCACAGCGCCAGGAGGAAGTGGCCCGAGACCATGTTGGCCAGGAGTCGGATAGTCAGGGTCACCGGCCGCATGACGAGGTTCGAGAAGAACTCGATGGGGATGATGAGGATCCACAGCGCCTTGGGCACGCCCCCGGGGAGCACCTGGGAGCGCATGTACCCGAGGACGCCGTGGCTCTTGATCCCCGCGTAGGTGAAGGCGATGTAGGCAACCACGGCGAAGACGATCGGCATGCCGATGACGCTCGTGGCGGCGATATTGAGCCCGGGGATGACGCCGGAGATGTTGAGGAACAGCACGCCCAGGAAGATCGTGGTGATGATCGGGACGTAGGGCGCGGCCCGGCGCTTGCCGATGATCTCCTCGGCGATGTTGACGCGGGCGAAGTCGATGAGCGTCTCGCAGGCGCCCTGGAAGCGCCCGGGCACGACGCGCGCCCGCGAGGCCCCGATCGCGAAGAACAGGACCAGGACGCCGGTCATGATGAGGCGGATCATCATGATGCGGTTCATCTCGAACGGCGTTCCCACGAAGGCGAAGGCCTCCGGGAAGAAGTCGGAGATCGACGGCGGCTCGAATCCCTCCCGCGAGGCGGGCGCGAGCGCGCTGGCCACGAGAGTTGCGCTCATTGGCACATGGCCTCCTCAAGGCTGTCCGGTGCGATCGATCAGGGCGAAAACGCCGGTGCCGTCCGCCCGGGGCGGCGAGCACTGGCATCGCACCACAACACTACTCCACGTTGCCCGGCGCGACGACTGTCATCTCACATTGGCGGGGCGCGGCGGCGCGGGCCCGGCCTCCCCCTGGCTCTCGACGGTCAGGGCCCGCCCTCTCGCCAGGGCCACGACCTCCACGATGGTCACCACGATGAGGATGAGCGCCAGGGAGGCGAGGAACCACGGGCGGGAGAAACCCGCCCGGTGGGGCCCGGCCAGCAGGACCACCGCCACCATGACGACGATCTTGGCCGCGAAGGAGAGCATGACGCCGGCCGGGGCCATGAGGGGGAAGCGCTGCCACGGCACGAGCAGGGCGACGGCGGTGATGACGGTCAAGACCAGGCCCGCGCCAGCGCCCCAGGCCGCGCCGGCCAGGGCCCGGCCGCCACTGGCCGCCCCGGCGGCGAGGCAGGCGGCGGCCAGCGCGGTGCCGATGACGGCG
>NZ_VWPE01000017.1:0-52106 GCF_009829635.1 Actinomyces sp. zg328 | reverse complement strand
GGCCGGCCTGAGGGAGCACCGCCGCCGCCAGCGCGCCGCCCGGCCAACCGCGAGCCGGCGGCGCGCGCGCCCCGGCGTCCCGCGGGGCGTGGAGGGAATCCCCGATTGGGATCTCCCCGAGGCCGCTGCGCCCCGGCACGACGTGACCGTCGGTGTCATCGCCGACGAGTTCACCTCCCTCGCCCTTAGTTACGAGTGGCACGCCGTGGTCCTGGACCCGCACGGCTGGCGGGCCCAGCTTGCCGAGCAGCCCCTCGACCTCATCTTCGTGGAGTCCGCCTGGCATGGGAACGACGACGCCTGGATCTACCAGGTCCTCGGCGACTCCGCCCCCTCCCAGGGGCTGCGGGAGCTCATCGCCGCGGCCCGGGCCGCCGGGATCCCCACGGTGTTCTGGAACAAGGAGGACCCCGCCCACTACGACGACGCCATCGCCACGGCCGCCCTCTTCGACCGCGTCTACACCACGGACTCCACCCTCGTGCCGCGCTACCGGGCCGAGCTCGGGCACGACCGCGTCGGCGTCCTGCCCTTCGCCGCCCAGCCCTCTATCCACAACCCCATCCGCCTGGTCGGCCCGGACGGGCGCCCCGTGGAGCGCAGCGGCGTCGCCTTCGCCGGCATGTACTTCGCCCACAAGTACCCCGAGCGCCGCGAGCAGATGGACACCCTGCTCGGCGCCGCCACCGACGCCGGGCGCCGCACCGGCCACGGCCTCGTCATCTACTCGCGCTACCTGGGGGACGACGACCGCTACCAGTTCCCCGCGCCCCACGATTCCGCCGTGCGCGGCAGCCTTGACTACGTCCAGATGCTGTCCGCCTACCGCGCCCACCGGGTCTTCCTCAACGTCAACTCGGTGGTGACCAGCCCCTCGATGATGGCGCGGCGCATCTTCGAGATCGCCGCCTGCGGCACGCCCGTCGTCACCATGCCCAGCCCCGCCACCGGCGCCTTCCTGCCCGCCGGGAGCCTCGCCGTCGTCCAGGACCGTGTCGGCGCCGAGCGCGCCATGCGGGCGCTCTGCGCCAATCCCGAGCTCGGCGACCGCATGACGCACCTCGCCCAGCGCGAGATCTGGGCCCATCACACCTACTCCCACCGGGTGGACACGGTCCTGGCCGACCTGGGGATGCCCGAGCGGCGCCGCCGGGCCCCCTCCGTGGCGCCCCTCATCTCCACCAACCGGCCCCACCGCCTGGCGGGCGCCCTGGAGGGCCTCGCCGCCCAGGAGGACGTGGAGATTCGCCCGATCATCCTCACCCACGGCTTCGAGGCCGACGCCGATGCCCGCGCCCGCGCCCGCGAGCTCGGCCTGGAGGCCACGTGGATGAGCGCGCCGGCCAGCACGAGCCTCGGCGCCAACTACACGGCCATGCTCCAACGGGTCGAGGCCGATCTCATCGCCAAGATGGACGACGACGACCTCTACGGCCCCCACTACCTGTCCGAGGCTCTGGCGGCCATCGACTACTCGGGCGCCGGGATCGTCGGCAAGCACGCCCACTACGTGCACCTGGTGGGCGGCGACCTCACCGTCCTGCGCTTCCCCGAGTGGGAGCACAGGCGCACCTCCTTCGTCTCCGGCCCGACGATCGTGGCCAGGGCCGACCTCGCGCGATCCGTTGGCTTCCCCGACACCAGCCAGGGTGAGGACACCGCGCTGCTGCGCGGCGCCATCGACGCCGGCGCGAGCATCTACTCCACATCCCGGTTCGGCTTCGTCCAGCGCCGGGGCGCCGCCGCCGATCACACGTGGGCCATCGACGACGCCGAGATCCTGGCGACATCGCGCCTGAGCCACTTCGGCGAGCCGGGCGCCACCGCGATGCCCTGAAGGACCGTCCCCGGGCGCGTGGGGGGCGCGGGCCGGGGCCGCCCCGCCCGCCCCGCCGGCCCCTCAGCCGCGCGCCGCGAAGGCCTCGACGCCGTCGGCCACCCAGTCGTAGAAGGCGCGGACGTAGTGGAAGGGGGCCGCCCCCCAGCGGTGGGCGTCATCGGCCACGACGAGATCCTCGGGCACCTGGAGCACATGAGTGCCCAGCTCGCGCGCCCTGTCGTAGTAATCGATCATCGCCCAGTTCGCCCCCAGGGCGCTCATGCCCCAGCTGCGCACGGTGGAGCGCCCCTGCGCCGTGCGGGCCGCCCAGGGCGCCTGGAGGAGGATCGTCCGCTCCAGCAGCCCGACGCGCTCGAGCATCGCCCCGAGGCGCGGCAGGGCGGCGGCGAAGAGCCCCTGATGCTCGTCGGTGCCCATCTCGATGAGGCGCCCGCCCAGCGGCTCGTAGAAGTCCCGGCCCAGGCGCAGGCTCGCCGTCAGGCCCTCCGTGGAGCGGGTCAGCCAGTGCCCGGGGGAGGCCTCGATGACGCCGAGGCGCTCATCGGTGAGGTCCCACAGCAGCACGTCCGTGGACTCGGCCAGGCCCTCCAGCTGGGCCTCGGCGTCGCCAGCGGCGTCGGAGGCGAAGCAGCGCCGCGCGAAGGCGCCCTCCAGCGCGCCGGGGTCGATCGCGCTGACATCCACGACATTGCCCGTGGAGATGATGGACTGCCTGGCGACGTAGCGGGCCACCAACCAGCCGCGCTCCTGGAGCACCGTGGCGGAGTCCCTGCCCACGCAGGATCCGAGGATCGCCAGGGATCTAGCGGGGGCGGGAGTGGTCACTGGGGGGCGTCCTTACGGTGACGGGGCGCGTAGAGGCCAGGGCGGCGCGCGGCGCGGGGGGATGGTGGGGAGGAGGCGGGCCAGGGAGCCGCCGACCCGCTCATCCTACCGGCACTCCCCGGGGCGGGCGCCGCGGGACTCGCGGGGGCGCAGGAGGCGCGGGGCGCCCACTTGCGCCGGCAGCGCGCCAGGATCTCCTCCGCGGTGGCGCTCTCCCCCTTGGCCACGTTCCAGGACCACCAGCGGTAGTCGTGGGCGATCTCCGGTCCCGGGCCATCGCCGATGAGCTGGCCGTCCATGAGCCAGATCGCGCGCGTGCACATCTCCTCGATGGTCTGGGCGGCATGGCTGACGATGAAGACCGTTCCGGCATTCGCGCGCAGCTCGGCCATCCGGCTCTCACTGCGCTCCTTGAACGCGGCGTCCCCGGTGGACAGGGCCTCGTCGATGAGCAGGATGTCCGGGCTGGCCGACACCGCGATCGCGAAGCGCAGCCGCGAGGCCATCCCCGAGGAGTAGGTGCTCATGGGCCGGTAGATCGCCTCGCCGATGCCCGCCAGGCCCACGATCCCCGGCAGGGCGGCGCGGGCCTGCTCCGGCGTCATCCCCATGGCCAGGCAGCCGAGGATGACATTGCGCTCCCCGGGAAGGTCCGGCACGAGGGCCGCGTTGACGCCCAGGAGCACGGGCGTGGAGCGCGCCAGGACCCTCCCCGAGCGCGGCGTCTCCAGGCCCGCAACGATGCGCAGCAGGGTGGACTTCCCCGAGCCGTTGCGCCCCAGGATCCCAAGCGACTCACCGGCCCGCGCCACGAAGGACACCCCCTTGAGGGCGTCGACGGCCACGCGCGGGCGGCGCCCGAGGGCCCTCATCGCGATCCGGCGGGAGGGGCTGAGGGCGCGCATGGCCGAGGCGTCAGCCGAGGGCGCCCGGTAGCGCACATGGAGGTCGTCGACGACGACGGTCGCGGGCGCCGCCGCGCGCTGGCCGGCCGACGGCGCCCCGTAGGCAGAGGGGGGCTCAGCGCTCGACGCCATAGGACTCCTCCCTCATCCAGAACAAGACGTACCCGGCGCCCACGGTGATGAGCGCCCACAGGCCCATGACCGCCCAGTCGCGCCCCGGCGGCACGCGCTGGTAGAGGATGACGTCGCGGTACATGGCCAGCAGCTTGTAACCGGGGTTCCAATCGACGACGAGCCTGGCGGCGGGCCGGTGCGTCATCTTGTCGAAGGAGAAGAACACCCCGGAGCCGAAGTACCAGAACTGGGCCACGAAGGGCCACACATTGCGCATGTCAGGCAGCTGCGCCGTGATCCTGGAGGTGAACAGCGCCAGGCCCAGGGCGAGGAGGCTCTGCAGTGCGAAGATCGGCGCGATGAGGACCCAGTGCCATGAGGGCCAGGCGTGCGGCGGCAGGATCATGACGATGATCAGCAGGGCGGCCAACGGTGGCAGCGTGTCCAGGGCGCCCCGGATCGTGAAGGAGATCGGCAGGGCCACCCTGGGGAAGGAGAAGGAGCGGATGAGGTTCCTGCCCGCGAACATCACCTGGCCCCCGCCGGTGATCGCCCGCTGCAGCGTGGGGAACATCGTGACCCCCACCAGCAGGTAGCCCACGAAGTTGTCGATGCCGCGGTTGGTCTCCAGCAGCAGCCCGAAGACCACGAAGAACACCAGGGCGTCGAGCATCGGCTTGACGATGAGCCAGATATTGCCCAGGAGGGTCCCCCGCTGGGTCCCCAGGGCGCGGGCGCGGGCGTCGGCCCAGATGAAGTGACGGCGCCGCCAGGTGCGGCGGATGTACGCCAGCAGGGGCGGGCGCTTGCCGACGGGCCTGAGCCCCGCTAAATCCGGCCTCTCGACCCAGGGCTCCGCAGGACTGATACTCATCGCACCTCCTCATGAATCGCGCGTACTGCCATCCCATTCTCCTCCCAGGTGGGCAGGCCACTCCCAGCCGACGGCGTGATGTGGACCGCTCGGGCCGCGGCGCCATCGGCTCCGGCCTGGGCGAGCAGCCTGATCCGCGCCGCCAGCGCGCCGGCGTCGCCCGCGGGGAAGAGGAGCCCGCCGCCCCGGGTGACCTCCACAAGCGCGGGCAGGTCCGAGGCGATCACCGGGCGTCCGAGCGCCTGCGCCGTCAGCGGCTTCAGCGGCGTGACCATCCGGCACACCGGCGTGTCCCGCCGGGGCGCGCAGAAGGCGTCGAGCGCCTGGTACCAGCCCAGGGCCTGACCCGCAGGGACGCGGCCGGGCAGGACGCAGATCCCCGACCCCGGGCCCAGCAGGCCCAGGTCCTGGGCGAGCGCGAGCAGACCGGGGCGGCTCACGCCGTCGCCGACGATCGCGCAGCGCGCGTCCACGCCCTGGGCGCGGGCGAGCGCCACGGCCCGCAGGAGCACGTCGAATCCCTCGTAGTCCACTAAGGACGAGACGCTTCCCACCCAGAAGCCCCCGGTCGGCAGGCCCAGGCGGGCGCGCGCCTGGGCGGGGGAGAGGGGCTCGGCGGCCAGGACCTCCCCCTCCACGGCGTTGGGCACGACCGTGATCCTCTCGGCGGGCACGCCCCGGGCCACGAGGTCATCGCGCTGGAGCGCCGACAGGACGATGACGGCGTCCGCCTGCCGGGCCATCTCGGCCTCCTTGGCGCGCAGCAGCGCGAATCGCTGGGAGGCCAGGGCCTCAGCCTGCTGCTCGGGGGGCCGGGAGGCCACCCAGGTGTACTCCAGCATCCCGCGCATCTCGTAGACCCACGGCAGGTCATGGCCGCGCGCCACGGCGGATACCACGAGGGCGTTGGCGTAGTTCGTCGTCGTGTGCAGCACTTCGGGGCGGAAGGCGGCCACCTGCTGGGCCAGGAGCCGCGCCGTCTGCGCCAGGCGGGCCGCGGGCGTGGGCGCGAGCCGGGAGGGCAGGAGCCGGTGGTACTCCACGCCGTCGACGACGTCGCGCGAGCCCGCCCCCGCGCGGCCCACGGTCACGGGGTATCCGATCCGGGTGACCGCCCGCGGCTCCTCGCCCGCCCGCCGCTGGGCGAGGAGCAGGTGGTGCGAGCGCAAGGCGTAGCCCGACTGGGTGTGCGGCACGGAGTTGGTCAGCAGGTGCAGGACCCGGGGGGCCGCTGATCGCAGTGGCCCCTGCCAACCGGGGGAGGGGGCGGCGGGCAGCGCGAAGCCCGGGGACATCGTCGCCAGCTCGGCGGACAGGCGCGCCCGGGCGGCCCGGATCGAGTGATGGCTCCGTCCGGGGAGCCCGCCCCGGGAGGAGGGGGAGCGGGCCAGGACGGCATCGAGCGCCCCGATCGCCTCATCCAGATGCCCCCGCGACCACAGGTCCCGGGCCTGGATCCTCGCCGGGGCGGCCCCGGCCCCGCCGGGCAGGAGATCGGTCAGGCCCACGGCCAGGGCGATCTCAGCCGCCAGGCGCTGGCCCAGGGCGCTGCTCGGGCGGGCCTGGGCGAGGGCCCGCGCCGCCAGCGCCGGACGATCGGCGAGCAGCGCGGCCAGGGCGGCGCGCGGCGAATCATCGGCCGCGCCCGCGCCCACCGCCCCGGACAGCGCCGCGCGCGCCCCGTGGGGAAGGCGGCGGGCGCTCTGCAGCGCCAGCAGCAAGGGGTCCTCCGCCATGTGCCGCGCGGCGGTGTCGGCCAGGAGGCTGACGGCGCGCAGCCTGGTGAGAGCCGCGGGAGGCGCTGCGCTTGGGGCCGGGGGGAGCGCGCAGAAGCACGCCCGGTGGCCTGGGGGCTCAGCCATGGGTGACCTCGTTGAGCAGTTCCTCGTAGCGGGTGACCTGGTCGCGCCGGCGCGCGTGGCGGGAGAGCCACTGCCGCCCGGCGCTAGCGGTCAGGCCGGAGCGGTCCGCCGCCAGGTCCGCCCAGGCGGCGGCCAGCGCCCCGGGATCCTGCGGGGGGACCACGAGCCCGGCGCTCGCGGAGCGGATGATGTCGGCCGCCTCGCCGTCGACAGCGCCGCTGATATGGCGACCGGTGGCCAGGGCCTCGTAGAGCTTGGAGGGTACCGTCATGGACATGGCCGGCCAGTCCTGGAGGCTCACGAGGACCGTGTCGGCCCAGGCGTAGTGCTCGGCCACCGCCTCGGGGGCGACCAGCGGCAGCATCTCCACCGGGGCGCCCAGCCTCTCGGCGGTGGCGCGGATGTGGGCGGCCCGCGCGCCCTCGCCCACGATCCGCAGGCGCAGGCGGGCCCCCCGGCGCTCGGCGAGGACCGCCGCCTCCACCGCGGCCGCCAGCCCCTGGCTGCGCCCAACGGTTCCCAGGTACACGACGCGGAGTTCGGGGCGCCCATCATCACCGTCCCGGCGGGGTGGGGGAGCGGGCAGCACCCAGTCCGACGGGGCCGCGCTGTTGCGGATGACCTTCACCCTCTTCATGCCCCGCTCCCGCAGCGCCTGGGCGAAGGACTCCGTGGTGGCCACGACGGCGTCGGCCCTGCGTTCCAGGACGGTGACGAGCGGGGGGACGAGGGCGGCGCCGTGGCGCAACGAGCGCGGAGCCCAGGCTCCGACGCCGCGCGGGTCTCCGTCGGCACCGCCTGTCGCGCCAGCCCCGCCGGAGGGCCCGGCCCAGTGGTGGCTCGAGTCGAGGATGTCCGGCCAGGCGTCGCGCAACTCGGCGACGACGGGGCGCCGCAGCGCGCCCCCAACCGCCAGCGCCGCGGGCAGGGTCGGCAGGCCCGGGACCGAGCCGATGACGACGTCGGGGCGGTGCCTCCCCCCGAAGCGCGCCAGGGCCAGACGCGCCCCGTCCGCCGCGGCGAGCGCCTGATCCGCGCCGCGCCCGCCGATCCCCACCCCGTAGGGCCTGAAAGCCGTGCGGTGGATCATCGCCCCGCTCTCATCGCGAGTGATGGCTCCCGGGGCGAACCGGGGTGAGGAGTCGAGCAGCGCGCCAGCCGGGTAGTGCGGGGCGGGAGTGAGCACGGCGAGCTCATGACCGCGCTCCACCAGGCCGCGGGCCAGCCACTGCCAGCGGTTCTGGGGCGCGCCTGTCTCCGGCGCCCAGTAGTGGGTGAGCAGGAGGATCCTCATCCCTGCCCACCATCCTCAGGGACACCGCCCCTGGGACTGGAGCCGCCCTGGCCGCTGTAGCCCTGGCGCTCATGGCGAGCCGCGCCCACGAGCGAGGGCAGGCTCATGTAGCAGGCCAGGACCACCAGCATCCCGATAACGCCCGGCGCCCACGCGACGCGCCCGCCTGGCCCCTGCCAGGAGGCCAGCGCCACCGCTGAGCAGGCCGCCGCGCAGGCGCCCACGAGGAGCGCCACCGCCCAATGGGGCCACCCGGCGGCGACGAGCCGCTGGTAGACGTGCTCACGGTGTGGCTCGTACCAGCGCTGCCCGGAGCGGGCGCGGCGCCACAGGGTCAGGCCCGTGTCGGTGGCCAGGATGAGCAGCGGGGCCACGGCGACGAGCAGTGGCACCCCGGAGGCCAAGCAGAGGGCCGCGCCGAAGGACCAGGCCGCCCCGAGGGCGTAGGAGCCGGAGTCACCCAGGAAGACCCGGGCGCGGGGCGCGTTGAAGGGCAGGAACCCGGCGACCGCCCCGCCGAGCCCGGCCATGACGAGCGCCAGCCCGGGGATCCCCACCGACAAGGCCACATGCGCGTAGTACGCCGCGGCCACCAGGGCGTGCCCGGCGGCTACCCCGTTCGCGCCATCCATGAAGTTCGTGGCGTTGACCATGGCGACGGCGCCCGCCCCCAGTGGGATCACGAGCCACAGCGGGGCCCCCGTGATCGACGTCGTGAGCAGGGCCAGCCCAGCGCCCAGGATCGCCTGGGCGATGAGGCGCCCCTTGATGGGCAGCGTGTACAGGTCGTCGCCGAGCCCCAGGATCGCCAGGGCGAGGATCGTGGAGAGCCCCGCGCTCAGCACCTCGATGAGCCTGCCGGAGCGGACCATCGGCCCCCCTGCCATGGCGCCGGCCAGGCCCGCCCCGACGGCGATGACCGCGGCCAGGACCAGGGCGCATCCGCCTCCTCGGGGCACCGGCCCGGCGTGGAGGGAGCGGCCAACGGGGACATCGATGACGCCGGCCCTCCGCAGCACTGGGATGATGGCGGCGGTCAGGACAGCCCCGGCCGAAAGGCCCATGAGGGCGCCAACGGTCGTGCCCCAGGCCCAGGCCCCGGGCGGCTGCGGGATCCAGAATGCCTGCTGAATCATGTGGGGGCGCCTGCCCGCTCGACGGCGCCCCTGGCGGTCGGAGTGCCACTGGGGGCGGCGGTCGGCTGCCTGCTCGCCGGGGCGCGCATCCATCGGGTGGCCGACCTGACGCCGGGGCCGCCGGTCTGGCCGTCCGCGGGGGCGGCGACCCCGGGGCCCGCGACCGGCGCCCCGGGAGCGGGGGCCCGGCTCGTGCCCGTCATCCACCTGCGCACGAGCTCGCCCTGGGGGCCCCACTCCGAGCGCAGGCGGAGATCATCGATGTCCTGGAGGAGTCCCAGCCCGAGCGCCGCGACATCCACGTGCGAGATGAGCGGGTGCCAGGGACGGCGGTCGGCCTCCCCGGTGCCGAACAGCGACTCCGTCATCTTCTCCCCGGGACGGACCCTCGTGTAGGCCACCCGCGGCTCGTCAGCGCCCATGAGGGAGGCGAAGCGCCTGGCCAGGGACTCGATGTTGTGTGGCTCGCCCATGTCCAGGACTAGGACCTCGCCGGAGCGCCCCAGCGCCCCGGCCTGGAGGACCAGTTGGCAGGCCTCGTTGATGGACATGAAGAAGCGCTCCATGCGGGGATCCGTGACGGTCATGGGCAGTCCACGCTCCAGTTGGGAGGCGAAGGTGTGGAGCACCGAGCCGCGCGAGCCCAGGACATTGCCGAAGCGCACTGAGATGAAGCGCCGATCGGCGGGCAGGCTCAACCCCACGGCGGCGGTCAGCCGTTCGGCGATGCGCTTGGAGTGGCCGAGCACGCTGGTGGGATCGGCCGCCTTATCGGTGGAGATGTTGATGAACAGGCGCACGCCATGGCTGGTCGCGGCCGTGAGGAGATCTCGGGTGGCGGCCACGTTGGTCAGGAAGGCCTCCTCTGGGAAGCGCTCGGTGAGGGTGAGGTGCTTGAGGGCGGCGGCGTGGAAGACGATCGTCGGGCGGGCCTCGTCGAAGAGGCCGCTAATGAAGCCGGGGGCGCGCAGGTCCCCGAGGATGAGGTCGGGGGAGTCGAGCATCGCCTCGCCGTCGAGGGACAGTTGGACGGCGTGCAGGGCGGACTCGTCCCTGTCCACGAGGATGAGCCGCTCGGGTCGGTACCTCGCGATCTCATGGCACAGCTGCGCCCCGATGGAGCCCCCCGCGCCGGTCACGAGGATTCTCTCGCCGGTCAGGTAGGAGGCGATGGCGTCAACATCGGTGTCGATCGCCCGGCGCCCCAGCAGGTCCGAGATCTCCAGGGGGCGGAAGATCCCGGTGCCCCGCTGGGCGACGGCGCTCGGCGGCGCGGGCGCGAGGGAGGGCGCCAGGCCCATGAGCTCCTCGGTGCCGGGCATGACCCGTATCGCGAGGCCGAGCTCGCGCGCCCGGGCCACGACGCCGTCGACCTCCTCCGGCCTGGCCGAGGGCACCGCCAGCAGGACGAGATCGGCGCTGGTCTCCCGGGCCACCTGCGCCAGGGCGCGCCAGGGGCCGAGCACCCGCACCCCGGAGAGCCGCAGATGCCGCTTGGCGGGGTCGTCGTCGAGCAGGGCGACGGGCGTGTAGGGGGAGGACGGATCATTCTGCATGAGGCTGATCGCCGCGGCGCCGCCGCCCCCGGCGCCCATGACGATCGTGCGCCGTGCGCGTCTGCCGACCGGCCGCTGGCGCGCCTCGACCACCCGCAGGTAGAGCCACCGGCAGGCCAGGTGGAGGGTGAGGGCGGCGCCGCCGGAGAGGACAGAGTCGCGCAGCGGCAGGAGGAGGCCCGCGGACATCCCGGAGGCCGCGGATAGGGCGACGGCGATGATGACGTCGGTCAGCAGGACGAAGGGGATCTCATCGATGGTCGCGAAGCGCGCCCTGCCCCGCAGGAAGGCCAGGTAGCCGGCGATCTGGAAGATGATCGCCAGCAGCGCCGTCAGCGTGACCCCCATGCCCTCGGGGTGGGCGTCGATCCCCGTGGTCAGGCTGAGGGCGGCCACGACCATCACGGCCAGCCCCCACATCGCGGAGTCGAGGGCGGCGGTGGCGCCGTGGGGCAGGTGCAGGCGGGAGCCGCCGATCTCCCGCTCCCGCCACCCGGGCCCCGACGCACCCCTCGTGAGCGATGAGCCTGTTGGCGGCGATGAGGGCCTCACGGGCGGCGGAGCCGTCCTCGCCCCGAACTCGGTCGAGGCAGCGCCATGCTCAGGCATGGGGAGAGTCCTTCGTTCAGGGACAAGGGTGCGGCGCCTGCGGAGCCGGTGCATAACAGGTCAGGGGTTGTATCGGCCGTTATATCAGCACTGAGGCGCCTTCGGCGACGTCGCCCCAGTATCCCCTATAAGCGCTGCTTGTGGAGTGGATTCGGTGGAGATCACAGGCTCCTCCCTTTGCGGGGGGCGGCCGCGCGGTGGCCGGCCCTTGGTCTGCCAAGGGCGCTGACCGCGTTTTCGTGACAGCATGACGGCTGGAATGCCGCACGTGCCACGACTGCTCGCCGTCCCGACGGCCGGTCCTCTGGCCGACGATCGATGAAGGAGGCGCCATGGGAGCCGATGGCGCGACCCTGCCCGCCGGTGGCGACGCCGTCGCCATCTATGACACGACGCTTCGCGACGGCGCCCAGCAGCAGGGCGTCTCCTTCACCGTGGGGGACAAGCTCGCCATCATCGCCCTCCTCGATGAGCTCGGCGCGGCCTACATCGAGGCTGGCTGGCCCGGAGCCATCCCCAAGGACACCGCGCTCTTCGCGCGGGCCCGGGAGTTGGACCTGGCCACCGCGCGGCTCGTGGCCTTCGGCGCCACCCGCCGCCCGGGCGCCCGCGCCGCCGAGGATTCTGGCCTGCGCGCGCTCCTGGACAGCGGGGCCGAGACGATCACCCTGGTGGCGAAGTCCGACCCGAGGCACGTCGAGCGGGCCCTGCGCGCGACGCGCGAGGAGAACCTGCGCATGGTCGCCGATTCGACGGCCCTCCTGGTGGGGGCGAGCCGGGAGACGATGGTCGACCTGGAGCACTTCTTCGACGGCCTGCGACGGGACGCCGATGGCCAGCCCTACGGGATCGAGGTGGCCTTGGCGGCGGCCCGCGCCGGCGCCAGTGCCGTCATCGCCTGCGACACCAATGGCGGCGCCCTCCCGGGCGCCATCGCGGACTCTGTCGCCCGCCTGCGCCGGGCCCTGGACGTCGCCGGGCACCCAGACTGCGTCGTCGGCATCCACACCCATGACGACTCGGGCTTGGCCGTGGCCGGCGCGATGGCGGCGGTGGAGGCCGGAGCCCGCCAGGTGCAGGGCTGCGTCAACGGCATGGGGGAGCGCACTGGGAACGCCGAACTGCTGACCATCATCGCGAACCTGGAACTCAAGACCCGCTTCACCGCGCTTCCGGGAGATGAGGCCGAGCGGGCGCGGCGCTTATCCGAGCTCTCGCGCGTGTCGCGCTCCGTGGGGGAGATCGCCAACCGCGCCCCCTCCACTCGGCAGGCCTACACGGGGGCCAGGGCCTTCGCCCACAAGGCGGGCCTGCACGCCTCGGCGATCCGCGTGGATCCCGACCTCTACCAGCACGTCGACCCCGCCCGCGTGGGCAACACGATGAGCATGCTCGTCTCGGAGATGGCGGGGCGCGCCTCGATCGAGCTCAAAGCCCGCGAGCTGGGCATCGACGCCTCGGGGCAGGGCGACGTCCTGGGCAGGGTGGCCGAGGAGGTTAAGGCCCGGGAGGCCGTCGGCTACGCCTACGACGCCGCGGACGGCTCCTTCGAGCTGCTGCTGCGCCACGCGCTGGGGGAACCGCCCGACTACTTCCGCGTGGAGTCCTGGCAGGCCTCGGTGCGCGCCGTCCCGGTGGGGGCGGATCGCCTCCTGCCGGTGGACGGCTCCACCCACACCCAGGCGGAGGCCACGGTGCGCCTGCGCGCGGGCGGGAGGCGCTTCGCGGTGCTGGGGGAGGGCAATGGCCCGGTCAACGCCCTCGACGCCGCCCTGTGCGATGCGCTGGCGCAGGTGTACCCGGAGATCCGGGCCTTCGAGTTGACCGACTACAAGGTGCGGATCCTCGACGCCGAGCGGGGCACGCGCGCGATCATCCGAGTGCTTATCGACCTCACCGATGGCGAGCGCACCTGGTCCACAGTGGGTGTGGGCACGGACATCGTCGAGGCCACCTGGGAGGCCCTCACCGACGGGCATGTGGTGGGGCTGATCCGAGCCGGCGTCAGCCCGCGCTGAGAGGAGGGCCAGCCTGAGGGCGCCGGCATTCTCAGCGCACGGGCGGACGCGGGCCTCTGACCCGCGGTAATAGAGGATCTGGTATCGCGCCGGGGAAGCGCCAGGGAAAGGGATCCTCAAACCTCGCCATGGCCCATCGCCCTCTGGGGTGGCTGACGGGGCTTGAACCCGCGACCTCCTGGACCACAACCAAGCGCTCTGCCAACTGAGCTACAGCCACCATGCGCAGTTCCCGCGATGAGCAGGACCGCAACGAATCGGTACTGTATCGGCTCGCTCGGAGCTCCGGCAAACCGGGGGCCGTGGACTGCGTCACGCCGCGGCCCGGGCCTGCGCCCCCGGCTGCTCGCCGACCCGCGTTCCGCCCGGCTCAGGCCTGGCTGCCGGCCGCCGTCGTCGGGTTGGCGAGGATCTGGGCGGCGATGGCCCGGCAATCATCCGAGGACGGTCCCTCGCCGTCGGGGAACAGCACCGCGCGGTAGTAGCGCAGCTCGTCGATGGACTCCAGGATGTCCGCGAGCGCGCGGTGCCCGCCGTTCTTCTCCGGGGACTGGAAGTAGGCGCGCGGGTACCAGCGCTTGGCCAACTCCTTGATGGAGGAGACGTCCACCACCCGGTAGTGCAGGTAGTCGATGAGTTCGGGCATGTCGCGCGCGAGGAAGGCCTTGTCCGTGCCCACCGAATTGCCCGCGAGCTGCGCCGTGCGGGCCGTGGGAGCGAGGGAGCGGACATGGTCGAGCACTGCCTGCTGCGCCTCGGCCATTGTCAGCCCCTGCTCAAGCTCGTCCAGCAGGCCGGAGGAGGTGTGCATGCCGCGCACGAAGTCGTTCATCTGCTCCAGGGCCGCCGCCGGCGGCTTGATGACGACGTCGATCCCCTCCCCGAGCGGCTTGAGCTCGTAATCGGTCACCACCACGGCGACCTCGATGAGCGCGTCGGCGCCCAGGTCAAGGCCAGTCATCTCGCAGTCGATCCACACCAGGGGATCCGAGGTTGTCATCTGTCGGCTCACGGGCCAGCAGTCTAGTCCGGCCGGTCGCCCCCGGAGCCCGCCACCGTCAATGTCTCCCCATCGGCCCGCCGCCTGACGTAGATTCGGTCTTAGCGCCACCCCTCTCCCCGCAGATCACGGAGTTCCTCGATGACATCCCTCGATGAGCCGCGTCCCCTTGGCAGTTCCTACTTGCTCAAAGAGCGGATCGGGCACGGCGCCCAGGGGGAGGTGTGGCTCGCCAGCAGGACCGAGGAGGCCGACGGCGCCGCGACGCCGCTGGCGGTCAAGATCCTGCGCTCCGATCTCATCGACGACCCCAGCGTCGTCGAGCGCTTCGTGCGCGAGCGCGCCACCCTCATGCGCGTTCACTCGCCCTACGTCATCGCGGTGCGGGACATGGTGGTCGAGGGCACGACCTTCGCGATCGTCATGGACTATGTGCCGGGGCCGGACCTGCGCGAGGCGGTCATGTCCACCGGCCCCCTGCCGCCCGCCGCGCTCGCCCGCCTGGGGGCTCGGATCGCCGAGGGCCTCGTCGCCGTGCACGCCGCCGGCGTGGTTCACAGGGACATCAAGCCCGCCAACATCCTGTTGGAGGATTGGCAGGCCGGCGCGCGACCCGGGCGGCACGCCTCCCCGGCCGAGCCGTCACCCGCCCAGGTGCCCACCGACGCCGCTGCCGCCACGATGACCTCCTCTGCGGTGACCACCTGGGGCGACGGCGGCATCAGCGCCCCGATCCCCAGGATCGCGGACTTCGGGATCGCCCGCATCTGCGAGTCGCTGGCCACGGTCACCGGAACTGGCGCCGTCGGAACGCCCCTCTACATGGCGCCGGAGACGATCGCGGGCGCCCAGCCCGCCCCCGCTGCGGACGTCTATGCCCTGGGCATCGTCCTGTACGAGCTCGCCTGTGGCGTCCCGCCCTATGTGGGTCAGCCCGTCCAGGTGCTCGCCCAGCACGCCCAGCGTGACCCGGGCCGCCCCGCGGGCATCCCGGACAGCCTGTGGAGCCTCATCGCCTCCATGCTTGCCAAGCGCCCCGACCACCGCCCCACGATGCTGCGGGTCGCGGAGAGCTTGGAGCAGATGGTCCCGGCGCTCCAGGGCCTGCCGGCCACGGCGGCCCTCACCTCCCCGCCTCCGACCATGCCTTCGGTCACGCCCTACGGCTGGGAGGAGGCGGCGGGCCCCGCCGCGGCGGGTGGGGGAGCGGCCTCTGACGGCGCCCAGCAGGCCACGCTCATGAGTTCGGCGGGGACCGTGCCCGCCACCGCCGTCATGCCGGGCGGAGCGGGCGCCGCCGCGGGCCCCGGCCAGGGGTGGCCCGGGGGAGGCCTGGGGAGCCCCTCACTGCCCGCCGCGGCCTACTCGCCGCCGGGGCCGGCGCTCGACGGCGCCGCCCCTCCCCGCGGACGGCGCCGCAAGGCGGTGCTCGGCGCCCTGGCCGTCCTCCTCGTCCTCTCACTGGCCGCGGGCGGGGCGTGGTGGTGGCTCCACGGCGGCACGGGGGCCGAGGGGCGGTCGGCCATGGGCTGGACATCGGGTATCACCGCGGGCAGCGGCGCCGACTCCCAACGTGAGTTCAAGGACGCCGACGGCGAGATCCGGCTGTCCCCTGAGGGATCGGTGATGCTCGCCAAGACCGGTGGGGCGGGCAAGTACAACACGTTCTCCCTCTACGACCTGGCCTCCTCGTCCCAGGGGGCCGCCTGGACGGGGGAATGCGACAGTGCGGTCGCGTTTTGGACCGAGCGCCAGGTGATCTGCCGGAGGAACGGCGCGAGCGCATCCGTCCTGGTGTCCCTCGCCGCTGACGGGACGGCGACGGAGAGCACCTCCCCCCTGTCCAAGGACCAGACCCCCATCGGCTCCGATGGGACGCGGGCGATCATCCACGGTGGCGGGTATCAGGGCAACCTCATGGCCCTGGACAGCGCCGGGAACACGGTGTGGACCGTGCGCGGCGAGTATCGGAAGGCGATCATCCGCGATGGCTTCATCGAGGCCTACGACTCGTGGTCGCAGCAGACGGTGGTCCTCGACTCGGCCACCGGGAAGCGGATCGTGAGCAGCTCCTCGGGCGACTCATCGGATTTCGACGGCCGCAATCCGCAGCCGGGGGGCATCGGGATCGACGCCGGGCCGCAGACCGTCTACCAGTGCGATCGAAGCAACTGCACGGTCTACGACTCGGCTGGCAACAGCGTCGGCACCGTCACCGACCCCGGCAGGAGCTCCTGGGCGCTCTCCGGCCCCGTCACGCCCAAGCGCCTCCTGGAGATCCTCCAGCGGGCAGGCGAGGAGGGGATCCAGGGCGGCGAGATCGATCTTGAGGGATCCATGAGGCTCCCGAGCCTCCAGGAGCCCAATTCTGACGGCAAGACCCTCGTGGCGGGGGCGGAGCGCATGGATGTGGTCACCGTCGATTCCGAGGCCTGCACGGCGGTAGTCGGCGGCACCTCGCTGTCCATCCCTCCCAAGGAGGTGAGCGACAAATGCCGCATCAACCCCGTTGGCTGGACCGCCGGGGACAAGGCGATCCTCGTCCAACTCGGTGGATCGGGCTCAGGCGCTCCGGACAAGGACGACATCCTCGGGGCCTACGACCCATCGACCGGTGCCGAGTTGTGGCGCGTGCCCGGCGACTGGGCCGCGGTGCCCGGCCGGGGCGCCGCGGCGGATGGATCAGCGGTCCGGGCGGCGGGCATCGATCCAGCCGGCCTGCGCGACCTCTTCCTCATCTGGCACGCCAAATCCGTCTTGAAAGGCGAGTACGTCCTCTACCGCGCCAACGGCTGAGGTAGTTCAGCGGCGGCCCCGGCGCCACAGCCCGACGTAGCACACGGTCAACGCGACGACGAGAATGGCCCCCAGCACGCCGAGGTTCGCGAGCCATTGCCCGGAGGCGTGATCCCACAGCTCATCGCTGCGCAGCGGGTTGATGGTGTTGAGATCCACCGTCCCCGCCGTCATCGCGAAGCCCCAGCGCGAGGGCATGACCCAGGAGAGCTGCTCGAAGACCGCCTTGCCCGTCACGGGAATGATGCCGCCGGACAGGACGAGCTGCGCCATGATCGAGACCACGAGTACCGGCATGACCTGCTCGGAACTGGACACGAAGGCGGACACCGCCAGGCCCAGCAGGCCGGAGGCGAAGGCCACCGCCCACAGGCCCATGGCCAATTCGAGCCCCGGATTCCCCAGGAGGATCGCCTCGGAGGGGGCCTTGTTGAGCGCCAGGGAGATCCCCACCATGAGGCTGACTTGAATGGTGACGATGAGCGCGAGCACGATCGTCTTGGCCAGCAGGTAGGAGCCCGAGCGCAGGCCGACCGCCTTCTCGCGCAAGAACACGTCCCTCTCCCCGATGAGCTCGCGGATTGTCACCGACATCCCGGAGAACGCCGCGCCCGTCACCAGGATCACGAGCAGTTGCAGCACCTGGTTGGAGTAGTAGACGCATGGCTGCTCGGCGGTGGGCTCGGGGATCACCGGGGTGGAGAAGCCGTCGCTGCCTGGGATCGCTTTGGTCAGCAGTCCCATGACCACGGGCAGCGCCAGCATGAACACGAGGTAGGAGGGGTCTGCCGCGATGATGCGCAAGTGTCTGCGCACCAGGGTGGACATCTGCCGCAGCGCCGACTGCTTGGGGATCCGCTTCGTGGAGGCGTCCACCTCCCGCTCCTTGGCGGGAGCGCCGCCGCGGCGCGTCGAGGGCACGGTCGCTTCGAGGTACTGCCTGAGCTCGGGGGTGTGGTTGCGGATGAGCGCGTACACATCCGCGAACCCGTCGATCGCAGGCGGATCGGTGAAGTCGCCCTTGGGCGCGTAGAGCTTGAGCCTGCCCTGGCTGGTGAGCTCGGCGTGACGCTGCCGGAAGTGGGTCAGGATCTGCTGGGGCGGGCCGTAGTAGACGGGCTTGCCGCCGGCGGCCAGGATGAGGACCTTGTCCGCCCTGTCGATGTGGTTCTCGTTGTGCGTGACCACGACGACCGTGCGCCCCGTGTCACCCGGCCGGGTGCCGTGCGCGAGACTCGCGAGCAGGTCCATGACGTCGCGGTCGAGCTGGGGGTCGAGGCCCGACGTCGGCTCGTCGAGGAACAGCAGTGAGGGGCGGGTGAGCAACTCGATCGCCGTCGACACCCGCTTGCGCTGGCCTCCGGAGAGCTTCTTGACCCGCTTGTCCACGTGCTGGGTCAGGTCGAGATCCTCGAGGACCTCGGCGATCCTGCGCCTGCGCTCCTCCTTGGACACGTCCTTGGCGAAGCGGAGCTCGGCGGCGTAGTCCATCGTCTGCTGGACGGTGAGCGCCTGGTGGATGACGTCGTTCTGGGGGACCACGCCGATCTTGTTGCGCATGATCGGGTAGTGGTCGTAGACGTCGATCCCGTCGAAGAGCACCTGGCCGTGCTGGGCCTTCTGCTCGCCGGTGAGGGCCTTGAGCAGGGTGGACTTGCCCGCCCCGGAGGGGCCGACGACGGCGAGCAGTTCGTTGCCGGGCAGGGAGAAGGACACGCCGTCGAGGAGGCGCAGGTCCCCGCCGTTGACCTCGAAGACGAGGTCCTGGCCGATGAGCTCGCCGCCGGTGCCCGCGTTGACCTGCACCTCGCAGGTGCCATCGGGATTGACCGCGATGAACGTCGCGCCGATACCCACGATGCTCGGCCGCGTCACCAGGACGCGCGGCACCCTCTGGGGGCCCAGGTAGATTCCGTTCGTCGAGCCCAGGTCCGTGATGAGGATGCCCTGCGGCGTCGGCTCGATCCTGGCGTGGTGCTTGGAGACGAGCGGGTCGTCGAGGACGAGGGCGTTGTCCGGCGCGCGGCCGATCGTCCCGGCCGCTGTGATGCGGAAGGCCTGGATCGTCTGGCGGCGCACGGGCGCTCTCATGCGATCCACGTCCTCGCCCGGCGAGGCGGCCGGGGGCATGGGCCCGGCCGGGGCCCCGGCGCGCGGCGCCGGGGGAGCGCCCAGGAGCGTCTCCGCGCTGCGTGTGTCGGGGGAGCCCACGGCCGTGGCGCGGCTGGGAGCATCCGCGGAGGGCGCCGAGGCGCCCGGGGCTAAGGGACCCCCGGAGGCTCCGGCGTCCCGGGCCCCCTCCTCGGGCCGATCGGGGCGGCTCTTAGGCGGGGCGGGGCGGGGATCGGAGCGGGCCATTGTCTGACCCGAGTCCCGCGGCGAGGGTTCCTGGACCGCGGGGGGCCGCCGCGGGCCGGGGGCCTGGGTGGCTCCCGCGGCGCCATCGGCGTCAGGGGCGGGCTGACCCGGCGCCCCAGCCGGCCCCGTGGGCGCAGAAGCGCCTGCCGCCCCTGGGGGGCCCTGCTGCCAGAGGGGCCGCCCCGCCGCGGGCTGGTACTGCCCGGGCGGAGGACTGACGGGCGGCTGGGCGAAGGGCTGCCCGGGCCCTCCGGCGGGCGGCCCCGCGGGCGCCCCCATCGGGGGCATCATCGGCTGGCCGGGCGGTGACCCCATCGGCATCGCCGCCTGGGGCGCGCCGGGAGCCCCGGGTGGGGCGACGGGCCCGCCCACGGGGGTCATCGCGATCGCCGGCCCGGAGGCGTCGCCGAGCTGGATGCGCGTGCCATGAGTGATGAGGGCCTCTCGTACCGGCATGCCGTCGACCAGCATCCCGTTGCGGCCCTCGCACAGCACGTACCAGCCGGCGGGCTCGGGGCGCACGATGAGGTGGTGGCGCGAGACCAGCGGGTGGTTGACCTGGACCTGGCAGT
The DNA here is from genome assembly GCF_009829635.1 of Actinomyces sp. zg328. Lineage (NCBI taxonomy): Bacteria > Bacillati > Actinomycetota > Actinomycetes > Actinomycetales > Actinomycetaceae > Actinomyces > Actinomyces sp. zg328. Next base: position 32,347 of record NZ_VWPE01000017.1, on the reverse strand, counting down.
CGGGCGTGCGGCCCACCCGGAACGGCTCGGTGAAGGTCTTGGGCTCCGCCGGGGCATGGGAGGACAGTGACTGAACGACGAGCGCGATGGGTGGCACGGCGATCCTTCCGGACGGGCAGACTGGTTCACGCGAGGACTGGGGCGGGAGGCCGGAGCGCTGCGGGACCGCCGCGGTGAGCCGCCTCAGCCTGGCGCCGACTCCCCACGCCACGATACCGGGTGGTCGGGATCGGGACACGGCGTGGCGTAGGCTGGATTCAGCGTCGGGCGACCCGGCGCGAGCCTCCATAGCTCAATGGATAGAGCATCGGCCTTCTAATCCGCAGGTTCCCGGTTCGAGTCCGGGTGGGGGCACCGTTGGAGTAACGCCGTTTTCCGGGGTCCTGGGCCCGGATGGGGGCATCGCCGCGCCGGGTTGGTCAAGCGCGATCAGCCCTGTTCCCATATTGTTGGATCATGCCCCCTACCGCCCCGTCGGCATCCCCAGCACCCCATGGGGAAGCCCTGCCCTCCTCGGCGCTCAGCCGCGCCCAGCTCATCGAGGTGCTCAACAGCACCGTTGGCGACCTTGAGCGGCTCGATCTGGCGCTGGGCGCTTCCGAGACGGAGGCCGCTCGCCGTCTGCGCCACAGCCTCATCTGCCAGATCCGTGACCACGTCCTGCCCCGCATCGCCGACGCGGAGGTCCCGGCGATCGTCGTCGTCGGCGGCTCCACCGGCGCCGGCAAGTCCACCCTCGTCAACTCCGTGCTCGGGGCGGAGGTCTCCGTCGCCGGGGTCCTGCGCCCGACGACGCGCACCCCGGTCCTCGTGGTCAACCCCGAGGACCGCGAGTCACTCAGCGACCACTCCCTCGCCAGCGTGTGCGAGATCCAGGAGTCCGAGGCGGTGCCCGCCGGCCTGGCCCTCGTGGACGCCTCTGACCTGGACTCGGTCCACGAGTCCAACAGGGTCTTGGCCGCGCGCCTCCTGGAATCGGCCGACCTCTGGCTGTTCGTGACCACCGCCGCCCGCTACGGGGACCAGACGCCGTGGACCACGCTGGAGGCCGCCGCTGAGCGGAAGATGCCCATCGCGATCGTCCTCAACCGCGTGCGCGCCGACGTCCTACCGGAGGTGCGCAGGGACCTGATGACCCGCCTGGACCAGATCGGACTGGCCGAGGCCCCCTTCTTTGTCATCCCCGACGCCGGCCCGCACGAGGGCCTCCTTTCCGAGGACGCCGTCGGTGAGATCCGTGACTGGCTGCGGCTCCTGGCCGGGCGGCATCGCGCCGCCGGCCTCGTGCGCCGCGGCGGCCGCGGCCTGTGGTCCGCTCTCAAGAACGACCTGGCCGCCTTGGCCGACGCCGTCGATGTCCAGGACGACGCCGCCAAGCGCCTGGAGGAGGCCACCGCCGCGCTGCTCGTCGACCCCGGCGCCGAGATCCGCTCGGACCTGGAGCGCGGGGAGATCGGTGAGGGCGCGCCCACTACCCGGTGGGTCACCCTGGCGTCCTCCGGCGCCCCGCTCGCCCCCCTGGCCACGGGATCGCGCCTGCCCTGGGGCCTGATCGGGCGCGCCGCCAAGGCCCGGGCGGAGGCCCTGGCCAAGCTCGCCTCCGACTCCCAGTCGGCCCTGGCCTCGCGCCTTGAGGCCGCCCTTATCTCCCTGGCCGACGACGTCCAGCGGATCTGGGCCGAGGCCGGGGCGGAGGAGCCCGCTGGGCGCCTCCTGCCGGCTGTCCCCGACTCCGAGGCGCTCATCGCCGAATGGGCCGACGCCGTCCGCGCCGACCCGGGGGCCTCTGCTCGCGGCCTGCGCGGGACGGCGCTCGGCGATCTGATCATCGCGGCCGCCGCAGGCGTCGAGGGCTCGCGAGGAGCCACTGACAGGCTCCGCCTGGCCGACGCCGTGAACTCCGCGCGCGCCTCCCTGATCACCACGTTCGACGCCGCCCTGGCGCGCGTGGCTCCCCCCGGGACAGCCCTCGGACTCGCCCCCGACCCCGCGCTCGCCGCGGCGCTGCGCCTGCGCTCGGGTGAGCTCACGCCCTTCACCCGCCCTGGAGCGACCGCATGACCACTTCTCCTCAGCCTGATCAGCCCCGCACCGCCTCCACCGCCCAGGAGGACTCCCCGATGGTGCTCGACGCCGCCCATCTCGACGCGCGGCTCCACCGTCTGCGCGCGGCCATCGACTCCTGCCCGATGGAGGTCTCCGCCTCCCTCGCCCTGCCCGCGCGAACCAGCCTCGAGGAAGTCGGCGAGCGGCTCGTCCTGGGCGTGGACCACACCGTCGTCGCCCTCCTGGGAGGCACCGGATCGGGGAAGTCCTCCCTCTTCAACGCGCTGTCCGGGCTGCAGTTCGCCGATGTGGGCGCCCGCCGCCCCACCACCTCGGAGTCGGCGGCCTGCACCTGGGGCGATGACGCCATCGCCCTGCTGGATTTCCTGGGCGTCAACGACGAGCGCCGCATCCGCCGCGAGTCCCTCCTCGACGCCGACGACGAGGACGAGCTCGCCGGTCTCGTCCTGCTCGACGTCCCCGACTACGACTCGGTGACCACCGAGCACGCCCTCCAGGTGGACCGGCTCGTGCCCCTGGCCGACGTGCTCGTGTGGGTGGTCGATCCCCAGAAGTACGCCGACGCCGCCCTCCACGAGGGCTACCTGCGGGGCCTGGGCGCCCGCCAGGAGGACATGCTGCTGCTCGTCAACCAGGTCGACACTCTGCCCCCCGGCGGGCAGGAGCGCCTCCTGAGGGACATCCGCTCCCTCCTGGACTCCGATGGGCTCCACGAGGTCCGGGTCATCCCCGTCTCGGCGGTCCGCGGCGACAACCTCACCCAGGTCCGCGACATCCTCATCGACAGGGTCTCCCGCGAGTCCAACGCCGCGCGCACCGCCTCCGCCGAGCTCGACGCCATCTGCCTGCGCCTGCGCCCGTGCGCCGCGGCCCACCCCGTGGGCACCTCGCCCGAGCACGAGGCCGCCGCGGTGGACGCCCTCATCCACGCCTCGGGCGCGCGCGCCGTGGAGGCCTCCATCCGCGAGGGACTGGCGCGGCCGCTGCCGCGGGCCCTGGCCCGCCCGGAGGCCCCCTCCCGCCCAGCCGTGACCGCCATCCGCACCACGTGGATGCGCCGCACCACCGAGGGCCTGCCCGCCGCCTGGCTGCGCAGCGTCGACGCCGAGGTCATGAGCCCGGAGGCCCTGGCCGCCCAGACCGCTGAGGCGGTCGGCTCCATCCGCCTGCCCGGGCGCCGCTCGCCGATCATCGAGCTCGGCTGGTGGGGCGGCCTCATCGCCACGCTGCTGGGGCTCGCCTGGGGCGGCCTCATGATCGCTCAGGGCGGCAACTTCCTCATCCCCATCTCCCTGCTCGTCATAGGCGCGCTGCTGTTCCTCTGGTCGGGGGCCCGCCGCATCGCGCGCGCCGACCAGGAGGCCAACGACTACGCGGACCGGGTGCGCGAGAGGCTCGCCGTCGTCGCCGCCCGGGGGCTGACCACGCCCGCGCAGGGCGTGCTCGCCCGGCACCGGGAGCTGCGCGAGGCCCTGCGCGTCTGAGCGCGCGCGTCTGAGTTCCCAGGCGCCCGGCGCGGGGAACCACAGGCGTCGCGGCGCCACCCGAGCGGGCCCGCCTGGGGGCCCGTCGGCCCATGGCGCAGCCGCCTCGGGCACTGTGGGAGGGAACCGGCGCCCGGCCGGATCCCCACCCACAGGAGTCATCATGACGCACCAGCTCGACCTCACCATCCAGGGCACCCTGGGCACGAACCCCGTTCTCACGTTCTCCGGGAGCGATGAGCGGCGCCTGGCCTACTGCCGCTTCCGAGTCGCCACCACCACCCGCCACCGCACGCGCTCAGGCCAATGGGTTGACGACCCCACCATGTGGTTCACCGCGAAGTGCTGGGGGAGCCTGGCGATCAACGCCGCTGAGGCCCTGCGCAAGGGGGACCCCGTCCTCCTCGCCGGACGCATGACCCAGGAGGCGTGGGACTCAGGCAAGGGCGTCATCATCACCAACGTGCTCAGCCTTACCGCTGTCGGCCATGACCTCAACCGCGGCTTCACCCGCTTCGCCCGCGTCCGCCGTGATGAGAACGGCAATGAGCTCTCCGACGGCGCTACGACCCCCGCGAGCCCGTCGAGCGCGACGACGCCGGGCGCCGCCAGCGCGGGATCGGCGGACGCGGCCGAGCCGGCGGCGGGAGCGCAGGCCGCCGCCCCGGGGCCTGCGGCGCCCGCGCCGTTACCGGCGGACCACTGGGAGGTGCCGGCCGAGCGTCCCGGACGGTCGGCGGGGCCGGCCTACGTCGTCGTCGATGACGAGGCGGTCCAAGAAGAGGGGTAGGGGCGCTCGTGGTCGGGCGCTCGCGGTCGGCGCCCTCGCCGGGGCGTCTCAGGCCCGGGCGACGAGATGGTCGAGGTCCGCCGGGTGCGCCACCCGAAGCACCTCGATGAGGGCGCGCGTCATCACCTCGGCGGCCCGGGCGGCGTCGTCGAAGGCCTGGCGCATGACCTCCCCGTCGGACTCCCATCCCAGAGCGCCCAGCCCCTGGCGCATCGCGTCGTCGAGGAGGAACCTTCCCACCTCATCGACGATCGGCAGGTCCACCTCGACTCCGCCACCGCGCCCGAGGACGATCATCCCAGGCGGCTCCGGGGACACCTCGGGCCGGCCCCGAGAGGACAGGATCGCGCGCAGCCCCCGGCGCCGGCCGAGGGCGTCCTGAGCGGCGGCCGGCGCGGGAGCGGTGAGCAGGATCATCAGCCCCGCCCGGGCGTCGAGACCACTGGGGGAGAGCCCGTCCTGGGCCGCGCCCCCGCTCAGCGTCGCCAGGAAGGGGGCCAGGGACGGCGTGAAGCGCGCCCATGAGCCGTGGTCCACCACCGAGGCGAAGGAATCGCTCGCGGCGCGAAGCGCCTCCTGCTCGTTCATGGGACCAGGGTATCGGGAGAGGGGCCGGTGGCCGTCCGGCCGCGAGGATGATGGGGCAGCGCTGGGCGAGGCAGGCGCGCGTCACAGGGTTGTCGCCTTGCTCGCGCCCGGGCGTGTCACGGGCTGGATTCGCTCTCACCGTGCGTACCGTGGCTCTGACCGGCGCGCGTTGGCGCCTGTGCCTGCCAGGAGCGATCCACCGATGATCCGATTTGACCACGTCTCCAAGGTCTACAAACGAGGGGCCCGTCCCGCGCTCGACGATGTCGACATCGAGATCGAGCGCGGCGAGTTCGTGTTCCTCGTGGGCGCCTCCGGCTCCGGGAAGTCCACCTTCCTGCGCCTGACCCTGCGCGAGGAGCGCCCCACCTCAGGGGCGGTGCACGCGCTGGGACGGGACCTCTCCCAGATCTCCACCTGGAAGGTCCCCCAGCTGCGCCGCGAGATGGGCTTCGTCTTCCAGGACTTCCGGCTGCTGGAGACCAAGCCGGTCGCCGAGAACATCGCCCTGGCGGCCCAGGTCATCGGCAAGCCGAGCCACTACATCCGCACCGCCGTGCCCGAGGCGCTCAAGCTCGTCGGCCTGTCCGGCAAGGAGAGGCGCCTGCCCCACGAACTCTCCGGCGGCGAGCAGCAGCGCGTCGCCATCGCCCGGGCCATGGTCAATCGTCCCAAGCTCCTCCTGGCCGATGAGCCCACCGGCAACCTCGACCCCTCGACCTCCGTGGGCATCATGCGCCTCCTGGACCGGATCAACCGGCAGGGGACCACGGTGGTCATGGCCACCCACGATGATGAGATCGTCGATCAGATGCGCAAGCGGGTGATCGAGCTCAAGAGCGGCAAGGTCGTGCGCGACCAGGACCGCGGCGTCTACGGCTCGGACCGCTGAGGAGGACCACTGATGAGATTCCGCCTGATCACCGCTGAGACCTTCAAGGGGCTGTCCCGCAACGTCGCCATGACGATCTCGGTCATCCTCGTCTCGTTCGTCTCCCTGCTGTTCGTCGGCTCTGCCGCTCTTTTGCAGTCCCAGATCTCGACCATGAAGGGGGAGTGGTACGACAAGGTCCAGGTCAGCGTCTACATGTGCCCGCCCTCTTCAGCCCGCCCCGAGTGCGTCGGCGGTGAGGCCACGCAGGCGCAGATCGACGCCGTCGAGCAGCTCTTGGGCTCCCAGGCGCTGTCCTCCTACGTTAAGGACTACACGATCGAGACGAAGGCTGAGGCCTACGCCAAGTTCAAGAAGGCCTACGGGAACTCCCCCATCGGGCGCACCGCCACGGAGGAGATGATGCCGATCTCCTTCCGCGTCAAGCTCAACGACCCCGAGAAGTACCAGGTGGTTTCCGAGCAGTTCACCGGGCGCGATGGCGTCGAGCGCGTCGTCGACCAGCGCTCCACCCTGGAGCCCCTCTTCCTGGTGATGAACCGCGCCACCTGGATCACCGGGGGTCTGGCGGCGATCATGGCCCTGGCGGCGGTCCTCCTCATCTCCACGACGATCCGCCTGTCCGCGATGAGCCGCTCCAAGGAGACGAGCATCATGCGGCTCGTGGGCGCCTCCAACCTCTTCATCCAGTTGCCCTTCATCCTGGAGGGCGTCATCGCGGCGCTCATCGGGGCGCTGATGTCCATCGGCGCCCTGTGGCTGGGCGTGCACTACATCGTCGAGCACTGGCTGAGCCGCTCCGTGACCTTCACCAGCGCCTTCATCCGCACCAGCGATGTTCTCTACATCGCCCCCTGGCTCATCCTGGCCGCGGTCGCGCTGGCCGCGATCTCCTCCGCCGTCTCCCTGTCGAAGTACACGAGGGTGTGAGCCGTGTCCCGCCGGAGCCTCCCCATCCTCCTCGCAGCCGCCCTGTGCCTGACTCCCATATCCTCCGCCCTGGCCGATGACCGGTCCGACGCCGTCGATGAGCAAAACGAGGCGCAGCGCAAGCAGGCCGAGCTCGCCTCCTCCCTGGAGGGGGTCTCCGCCGACCTGGGGCAGGCCTACATCGACTTGCAGAACGCCCAGACCAGCCTGACGAACGCTGAGACCGAGCTGAAGACCTCGGAGACGACCCTGAAGGAGAAGGAGCGCGAGAAGAAGACCGCCGCCGATCGCCTCGCGATCGCCGAGAGCGTCCTTGAGCGGATCACCGCGGAGGCCTCCGCCTCGCAGTCCGCCGCCGATGAGACCTCCGGCTCCGTGGCCCAACTCGTCGTGTCCGCCTACCAGGGCGATACCTCGGTGACCTCCCTGACCTATGTCCTGGAGTCGGGCTCCGCCGAGGAGCTCAGTTCGCGCGCCGAGACGTTGCAGATCGCCTCCGGCATCCAGGAGTCGGTGCTGTCGGCCGCCGAGGCCAAGCGGGCCCAGGACGCCAACCGCAAGGCGCGCCAGGATGCCGCCACCAGCCGTGTCGCCACCCTCAAGGCGGATGCCGACGCCGCCGCCACCGCCGCCCAGGCCGCGCGCGATGACGCCAAGACCAAGCGGGACAACGTCTCCACCCTGGCGGCCCTCAAGGCCAAGGCCGCTTCCGACCTGGAGGCCCGCAAGACCGACCTCGAGGCCCAGCAGGCCCAGGCCGCCAAGGACGCCGATGCTGCCGCGGCCAAGATCGCGCAGATCGACGCCAAGAACCGGGCCGCCTACGCCGCCGGTCAGACGGGAGTCTCCTCGGACTCCATCGCCGCGGACTCCCTGGGAGCGGGATACATTGGCCACCCGATCTCCGGGCCGCTCGTCGTCACCTCGCCCTTCGGGTACCGCATCCACCCCGTCACCGGGGTCGGCGTGGGGCACCAGGGAACGGACTTCGCCGCCGCCGCGGGCACTCCGCAGTACGCCTCCGTGTCGGGAACGGCCACCTACTGGGACTCCCCGTCCTGCGGGATCGGCGTCGACATCAACGCCGGCTACATCGACGGGCACTCCTATGTCATCACCCTGTGCCACCTGTCTGGGCGGGCGATCGCGGACGGCCAGTACGTCAGCCGTGGCGACGTCGTCGGCTACACCGGTTCCACGGGTTACGCGACGGGCCCGCACGTCCACTTCCAGGTCGCGCGGGACGGCGTGTACATCGATCCCATGACACTGCCCGGCTTCTGAGCCCGGGGCGGAGCCCCCAGCGCGAGGGGCCCCGTGCGGCGAGTAGACTGTCCAGTCCGCGCGCCGCGCGCGCCACCGGAGCCCGCCAGGGCCCGGCGGCGCGGAGATCGCATCGTGAACCGGAGGGAGACGACCATGGCCTCATCGGGCAGGGCGGGGCAGGGCAAGCCCAAGAAGCCGACACCGGGCGAGCGCGCCAAGGCCGCCTCGGACGCCCACAAGACGATCGCCCGCAACAAGAAGGCCCGTCACGACTACTTCATCGAGGACCGCTACGAGGCGGGACTGGCGCTGACCGGCACGGAGGTCAAGGCCCTGCGCATGGGGCGGGCCTCACTGACCGAGGCCTGGATCGAGATCGACCGCAACGGCGAGGCCTGGCTGCAGGGCGCTCACATCCCCGAATACCTCCAGGGCACGTGGAACAACCACGCCCCACGCCGCAAGCGCAAACTCCTCCTGCACCGCGCCGAGCTCGCCAAGCTCGCCGCGCGCGTGGCCGCGAAGGGCTTCACCATCGTCCCGCTGGAACTGTACTTCCTCGGTGGCCGGGCGAAGCTCGAGATCGCCCTGGCGCGGGGCAAGCAGGACTGGGACAAGCGGCAGGCGCTGCGCGAGGCGCAGGACAACCGCGAGGCGCAGCGCGCCATGGCGGCGGCCAACCGGCGCCGGGGCTGAGCACTGGGACTCCGGGCGGTCCGGCCCGTGGCCGATCTGGACCGCGTCATGGATGGCCTGCTATGGTGGGGGGCCGCCGTGGGCGTGCCCAGTGGGCTCGTCGGCGGTGCAACTCCATAGGGGATGATCGGTTTCGACGACGGTCATGGGTTCAGGAGAAGCGGGTCGAGGATGCGCAGTCATCTCGTCAACGCTCTGCGCGAACCTATAGGTGCCGATAACACTCGCACCGACTTCGCCCTCGCCGCCTGAGCGAGCCTCGAAGTCCGTCAGCCCGGGGACTGCTTCCGCCCCGGTTCCTGGCGTCATCTAGGGAGCCACTGCTGAGGAACCGTGTCGGTAGGTTCCTCGGGACTCCTCATCGACTGAGCCCGTCGGCGTCCTTGCTCGCGTGAGACGCCGGGGCCGAGAAAATCACTAGCGAGCTGCGCCCGGAGAAGTCCTGTTGCATGCCCGTCGGACCGGGGTTCGATTCCCCGCATCTCCACCCATCCTGATGGCCCCCGCACCGCCTGGTGCGGGGGCCATCGGCTTGCTCGCGCGCGAGCTCCTGCGCCCTCACCCCGCAGAAACCGTCTCGGCCCGGCGTTGCGCCCTCAAACTGCGAGGATGAGGGCGCAACGCCGGGCTGAGGCGGTATGTGGGGCGCGAGGGCGCAACGCCGGGCTGAGGCGGTATGTGGGGCGCGAGGGAGCGTCAGTCCAATTGCTCGAACTTGCGGGCCCAGGCACTGCGCACGGGGTTGGCGTCGGCGATCATGGCGTCGAAGCGCTCATCGGCGATGTCGACGATCTCGCTGATCGTCGTGCGGGCCTCGCGCTCGGGGGAGGCCTCGACGCGGTTCCAGCCCCGGGAGATGAGCTGGGAGCGGTCGGCCAGGCGCTCCACGCACATGACCAGCGGGCGGTCGAAGCGATCGTGGTAGGCCTCGGACAGCGCCCGCAGCTCGGCGGCCTCGGCGTCGTTGAACTCGCCCAGGGCCAGCGAGGCCGTGTCGAGCCCTGCCTGGGGATCATCCTCGGCGCCCTGACCGAGGATGAGGTCGACGATGTCCCGGTAGTTGGCGGTCAGGGCGGCCTGCTCCACGCCGTTGGCGGACAGCACGACGTCCTGGAAGGCTCCGCGCAGTCGCGCGGTGGACTCGTAGGGGAGGCCCTCCCACACCCGCTCGGCGGGCCAGGTGACGCCAGCGTGCATGGGGGAGAAGGCCGCCACGAATCGCTCGCGGTCCATGGAGTTGACCTCCTCCAGGTTGACCGGGCGCCCGTCCAGGCGCGCCACATCCGGGCCGGCCTGGCGCCCCACGTGGAAGAACAGCAGGTTGAGGACGATGGCGGTGATCGAGCCGATGGTCACGCCCGAGCCGAAGAGGATCGCGAGCCAGGACGGCATCAATCCCGCCAGGTCGGGCTTGAAGGTCACCAGGAGGGCCAGGCCGATGGAGGAGGAGACGATGACCGCGTTGCGGTTGTCGTGCATGTCCACCTTGGAGAGCGTCTGGATGCCCACGACGGCCACGGAGGCGAACATGGCCAGCGACGCCCCACCGATGACGGGGGAGGGGATCGCCGCGACGACGGCCCCCGCCTTGGGCAGCAGGCCCAGGAGGATCATGAGCCCGCCCGCCGCGGTGACGACCCACCGCGACCTCACCTGGGTCAGGCGCACGAGCCCGACGTTCTGGGCGAAGCAGGTGTAGGGGAAGGAGTTGAAGATGCCGCCCAGGAGCGTGGACAGCCCATCGGCGCGCAGCGCGTTGGCGATGTGGCGCGGCGTGATCCGCTTGCCGACCACCTCCCCGGTGGCGAAGACGTCGCCGGTGGTCTCCACGGCGGTCACCGCCATGACGATGGCCATGGACACGATGCCGGCCAGGGAGAATTGCGGGATGCCGAAGAAGAAGGGGGAGGTCAGGCCCACCGGCGCCGCGGCGGCCACCCCGGAGAAGTCCGCGTCTCCCAGCGCCAGGGCCGCCGCCGTGGCGGCGACGAGGCCCACGAGGACGGCGATGGTGGCCATGAAGCCCTTGAAGACCCGCTGCACGAGGAGGATGACGCCCAGCGTCCCCAGGGCGTAGAGCAGGCCCTTGATCGTCAGGGCCGCGACCTGCGCGTCGGTGGAGCCCTCGGGGGCGCTCGCGCCCCAGGAGACGATGTCACCCGCGGACACGCTCATGAGGGTCGTGCCCATGACGGTCAGCAGCGTGCCGGTGACCACCGGCGGGAAGAACCTCAGCAGGCGGGCGAACCAGGGCGCCGCGAGGAAGGTGAGGATGCCGGCGGCGATGATCGAGCCATACATCGCGGCCAGGCCCGCGTTCCCGCCCTGGCCCCCGGAGGCCGTCAAGCCGATCGCGATGAGGGGGGAGACCGCCGTGAAGGTCACGCCCTGGATGAGGGGCAGCCGCACGCCGATCCTGGGCCCCAGGCCCGCCGACTGGATGATCGTGGCGATGCCGCAGGTGAAGAGGTCTGCGTTGATGAGATGGATGGTGGTCGCGGCATCCAGGTGGAGGCCGGAGGAGATCACCAGGGGGACGACGACGGCGCCCGCGTAGAAGGCGAGCACGTGCTGGACGGAGAGGATCGAGAGCCTGCCGATCGGCGGCACGGCGTCGACCGGGTCGACGGTCCTGGCAGGCGTGGCTGGGGTGGTGCGGCCCTGCGTCATGCGGTCTCCCGGGGTGCGGAGAGGGACAAGAACAGCGCCATTGTGTCCCGCCCCGGCCAGCGGGGGAAAACCGGCCCCGTCGGCCAGGCCGCGCTGAGGGCGCCGGGGTGGAACGTCCGAGGCCGGGCACTCAGGGCCGGGGCGGGCGGGGGGAGCTCAGGGCCAGGACGAGTGGGGCGTAGTGCTTGTGGGTCGCCTCGCGGTAGGCCTCGACGTCGCCCCTTCGCGCGGCCTCAAGCATCTCGCGGTGCGCCTTGGCCGTGGTGATGATGTCCTCCGCGGCGGGCGCGTCCATGAGCGGCACTGTCAGGGTGTGCACGGCCCAGAAGGCGTCGATGAGGTGGGCCCACAAGTGGTTGGCGAGGGGCTCCAGCAGCCGGGCGTGGAAGGCCTGGTCCTGCTCGGAGAAGGTCTTGCCCTCGGCGGCGAGCTCCTCCATGTCGTCGATGTAGCCGTCGAGGACGGGGTCGGGGCGGCCCTTCCACGCCTTGACGACGTCGTCGGCCAGCGCGCTGTCCAGGGTCATGCGCACGTCGACGACGTCGCGCAGGCTCGCGTAATCATCGCCCGGGGCCAGCAGGCCCCGGAACACGAGGGACTCGACCATCGGGCGCATGGAGACCTGGCCAACGAACATGCCTTGACCATGGCGGACCTCCACGATGTCGAGGGCGACGAGCGTGCGGACCGCTTCGCGCACCGAGGAGCGCGACACGCCGAGGTCGGCGCACAGCTTGGACTCCGTGGGCAGCGGATCGCCCGGTCGGAGGTGGTGCGAGAGTATGTAGTCCTTGATCGCGCTCATCGCGGTGGACGCCTGGGTCATCGGCGCCGGGGATAATGCGACGTAGGTGTTGCGCAGGGCTCTTCCCGAGGGCACGTGGGACACACCTCACTTTCTCGCTCTTCGGTTCGGCGATCGGGTCGTCGGTGACCAGGATCTTATAGAGATTCTGACACGGCGCTGCCAACGATTGGCTGGGAGCGGGCCGAACCTGTTAAAGTCATCCTACCTACGTCGGACATGAGACGTCAGATCTTCAGGAGTCCATCAATGGCGATTTCACTTCCCCGCGCTTCCCGGCGCGACTTCATCAAGATCAGCTCCACCGTGGGCATGGCCGCCGGCATTGCGGCGACGCTCGCCGCCTGCGGTGGTGGGACCGCCAAGAAGCCCAGCACTGGCGCTGGCTCCTCGGCTGCCCCTGATGTTGAGGTGACCAACAAGGACGGCGTCATCACCGCCGGCATCTCCTACGAGCTCGGCACCAACGGCTACGACCCGATGACGACGACGTCGGCCCTGACGATCGCCGCCAACTGGCACACCATGGAGGGCCTGACCGAGATCCACCCCGCCACCCGCGAGTGCTACCCGGCCCTCGGCGCCGCGCTGCCCACCAAGGTCAGCGACACGAGCTACGAGGTTGCCCTGCGCGACGGCGCGGTCTTCTCCAACGGCACCGCCGTCACCGCGGAGGACGTCGTCTTCTCCTTCGAGCGGGTCCTCAACCCGGACAACAAGTCGCTGTACGCCTCCTTCCTCCCCTTCCTCGACAAGGTGGAGAAGAAGGACGACAAGACCGTCACTCTCACGCTCAAGTACCCCTTCTCGCTGGTCGCCGAGCGCATCGCCGTGGTCAAGGTCGTCCCGAAGGCCACCGTCGAGGCCGACGCGAAGGCCTTCGACCAGATGCCCGTGGGCACCGGCCCCTACGTCATGAAGGACAACGGCGCCGCGTCCAAGACCGTCGTCTTCGAGCGCAATGACAAGTACAGCGGCTCCAAGCCCGCCCTGGCCAAGTCCATGACCTGGCAGATCCTGCCCGACGACACCACTCGCACCAACGCGATGAGCAACGGCACCGTCCAGGCGATCGACGCCGTGCCCGCCGCCCAGATCACCGCCATGTCCGCCCCGGTCAAGGTCAGCGCCGAGCAGGGCTTCGGCCTCCTGTTCGCGATGTTCAACTGCGGCTCCGAGGCCATGAAGGACGTCAAGAACCGCCAGGCGATCCTCTACGCCCTCGACTACGTGTCGATCTGCAAGAACGGCATGGCCGGCCTGGCCACCCCGGCCACCTGCTTCGTTCACAAGGAGCACCCCGCCTACCGCGCTGCCAAGGTGGACTACTCCAAGGGCGGCGCCGAGAAGGCCAAGGCCCTCCTGGCTGAGACCGGCCTGAAGGCCGTGCGCCTGCTGTGCTCCGACCACGGCTGGTTCTCCTCGGTCCGCCCCATCATCAAGGAGAACCTTGAGGCCGCGGGCCTGACGGTCACCTATGAGGAGAAGAAGTCCGCCGAGGTCTACAACACCATCGACAGCGACCCTGACTCCTATGACATCGTCGTCGCGCCCGGGGACCCCTCGGTGTTCGGCAATGACGCGGACCTGCTCCTGCGCTGGTGGTACTCCGGCGACACCTGGATCGACAAGCGCATGCACTGGAAGGGGCAGGAGTCCCAGGTCAAGGTCCAGGAGATGCTGGACGCCGCTGTGCAGAAGACCGGTGATGAGCAGGTCAAGGCCTGGCAGGAGGTCTTCGACGCCATCTCCGAGGCCGTGCCGGTCTACCCGCTCTTCCACCGCAAGACTCCCACGGCCTGGAACGGCGACACCCTGGTCAACTTCAAGCCGATCACTCTGACCGGCCTGTCCTTCATCGGGGTCGGCTCGAACAAGAGCTGAGGCCCGTGGGCTCATCCGCCTGAGGCGCGCGCGGCGCTCCCCCTCTCGTCGGGGGAGCGCCGCGTCGCGATTGGCGGGTCAGCGCCAATTTGCCATTGAACATCAGACGTCAGACAATATGTCTGAGGTCTCCCGACCGGCCCCTCGCGCCCCTGGGCGCCGGGGCGAGCCGGCAGGCCACCCACCGCCCGCCTGGGCGGGACACCGAAGCAAAGGAGCACTCCAGTGTCCAACCTCATCCGCCTGATTGGACGGCGCCTGCTGGCGCTGCCCGTCATGGTGCTGGGTGTGACGCTGCTCGTCTTCGTCGTCATGTCTTTCTCCTCGGCAGACCCCGCGCGTCTGGCGCTGGGCGAGGCGGCATCGGCGGACGCCCTCGAGCAGTACCGGATCGACCACCACCTCAACGACCCCCTCCTGACCAGGTTCTGGGACTACCTCGTCGGCCTCGTCCAGGGCGACCTCGGCCAGAGCTTCACCGGCGTCGACATCAGCCGGCTCATCTCGGACGCCTTCCCCATCACCCTCCAGATCACCCTCATCGGCCTGGCCGTGGCGATCATCATCGCGGCGGTTCTCGGCATCATCGCGGCCCTGTACCGCGATCGCTGGCCCGACCAGGTCATCCGCGTCGTCTCCATCGCGTGCCTGGCCACCCCCTCCTTCTGGCTGGCGCTGCTCCTCATCCAGTGGCTCACCGACGTGCCCGGAGGGGCGGGAATCTTCCCGGCGCTCATCACCAACTGGGTCCACTTCTTCGACGACCCCGGTGAGTACGTCCGCCAGGTCTTCCTCCCGGCCCTGGCCATCGCCGTGCCCAACATCGGCTCGCTCACCCGGGTCGTGCGCACCGCCATGGTCGAGGAGCTCGATCGCGACTACGTGCGCACCGCCATCGGCGCCGGCATCCCCAAGCGCATCGTCGTGGCGCGCAACGTCCTGCGCAACGCGCTCATCACCCCGCTGACGGTTCTGGGCCTGCGCGTGGGCTACGCGATGGGAGGCGCCGTCGTCATCGAGATCATCTTTAACATCAAGGGCATGGGTCAGCTCATCCTCGATGGCATCACCCGCAACGAGGTCAACATCGTTCAGGGCGTCTCGATTACCGTCGCGCTGGCGTTCATCGTCATCAACATCATCGTCGACATGCTCTACGTCCTCGTCAACCCGCGAATCAGGAGCGTCTGATGCTGCACCGCCGCACACTCGAGAAGGCCGCCAAGCCCGGCCTGCGCTTCCAGGGCTGGAAGACCCTGCCGTTCGGCTCCAAGATCGCCGTCGTCGTCCTGCTCGTGATCCTGCTCATGGGGCTCTTCGCCCCGTTCATCGCCACCTACAGCCCCTCCACCACGGGTCTGGCCGAGGGAACCACCTACCAGGAGGGGATCGGTGAGATCACCACGGTGACCGTGGGCCCCAATGGCGAGCAGTTCTTCGGCACCGACAAGACCGGGCGCGACGTCTTCTCCCGCGTCGTCTACGGCTCGCGCGTGTCCATCGTGGTCGGCCTGTCGGCCACGGCCCTCGCCCTGGCCGTCGCCGTGGTCCTGGGCGCCATCGCCGCCACCGCGCGCAAGTGGATCTCCGAGGTCCTCATGCGCGTCCTGGACATCCTCATGTCCTTCCCGGGCATCGCCCTGGCGGCCGTGCTCGTCTCCGCCCTGTCCCAGAGCCTGCCGATGCTCCCGGTGATCATCGTGTCGATCGCCATCCTCTACATCCCGCAGCTCACCCGCGTCGTGCGCGCCAACATCCTGTCCCAGTTCGGGGAGGACTACGTGGCGGCCTCCAAGGTCATGGGCGCCGGCGTGCCCTGGATCCTGGCCAAGCACGTCGCCCGCAACTGCCTCGCCCCGATCATGGTCTTCGCGACCGTGCTCGTGGCCGACGCGATCGTCTTCGAGGCCTCGCTGTCCTTCATCGGCGCGGGCATCAAGTCCGTCAACATCCCCACCTGGGGAAACATGCTCTCCGAGGGCAAGGAGCTCCTCCTGCAGGGGGCCTGGTGGCCGACCTTCTTCCCCGGCCTGATGATCCTCATCACCACCCTGTGCCTCAATGTCCTGTCCGAGGGCCTCACCGACGCCATGGCCTCGCCGCGCATCCGCCGCAAGGTCGACGTCCAGGCCGATGAGGAGGCCATGGAGGCCGTCGAGACCGCCAAGGCCTGGGATGAGGCCGGCGCCGCCGTCGAGGCCAACGCCTCGGCCCCCGAGGGCGCCGCCGAGGGCGGGG
The DNA here is from genome assembly GCF_009829635.1 of Actinomyces sp. zg328. Classification (NCBI taxonomy): domain Bacteria; kingdom Bacillati; phylum Actinomycetota; class Actinomycetes; order Actinomycetales; family Actinomycetaceae; genus Actinomyces; species Actinomyces sp. zg328. The sequence goes on along the minus strand of NZ_VWPE01000017.1, from coordinate 16,037 downwards.
CGATGAGCAGCCTCACCGGGATCGTCGAACCCGCCGCCGAGGACGTGCCGCTGGCCGAGCGCCTCCGGCAGCTGGCGGTGGCGGAGCGCGAGCGCGGCGACCGCCTCGTCTACGCCGACACGGGCGCCGCCCCGATCCTTGAGGTCAAGAACCTGTCCATCGCCTTCCCCGCCCAGCACGGCGAGGTCAACATCGTCGATGACGTCTCCTTCTCGGTGCGCCCCGGCGAGACGATGGGCCTGGTCGGCGAGTCCGGCTGCGGCAAGTCGATCTCCTCGATGGCCGTCATGGGACTGCTACCCCCGACCGCCCGCATCTCCGGCGAGATCCTGTTCAAGGGCAAGAACATCCTCGAGATGACGCCCGGGCAGCACAACGCCCTGCGCGGCCACGAGATGAGCATGATCTACCAGGACGCCCTGTCGTCCCTCAACCCCTCGATGCTCATCAGCGCCCAGATGAAGCAGCTCACCTCCCGCGGGGGCAAGCGCACCGCCGTCGAGCTCCTCGAACTCGTGGGCCTCGACCCCGAGCGCACCCTGAAGAGCTACCCCCACGAGCTCTCCGGCGGTCAGCGCCAGCGCGTCCTCATCGCCATGGCGCTGACCCGGGACCCCAGCCTCGTCCTGGCCGACGAGCCCACCACCGCCCTGGACGTCACCGTCCAGAAGCAGGTCGTCGACCTCCTCAACGACTTGCGCGAGAAGCTCGGCTTCGCGATGGTGTTCGTCTCCCACGACCTGGCGCTGGTCGCCAAGCTCGCCCACCGGATCACCGTCATGTACGCCGGCCAGGTGGTCGAGCAGGCTGAGACCACCGAGCTCCTCGTCAACCCGACCCACGAGTACACCCGGGGCCTGCTCGGCGCCGTTCTGTCCATCGAGGCGGGCTCCAACCGCCTCCACCAGGTCCGCGGCACCGTGCCCAGCCCCTCGGAGTTCGTTGCCGGCGACCGCTTCGCGCCGCGCTCCTCCCACCCCACCGTGGGCCTCGAGACCCGCCCCACCCTCAAGCCGGTCGATGGCAACCCGGACCACGTCTTCGCCATCACCCCCGAGCTCGAGGCGATCCTCGCGAAGGAGGCCCACTGATGGCCGCACGCACATCCCCTCGTGGCACCGCCGACGGTGCCTGGACCGAGGCTGATCCCGTCATCGAGTTGAGGAACGCGCACGTCATCCACACCTCGCGCACCGGCAGCCTGTTCAAGCCCGACACCGTCCACGCCGTCAACGACGTGTCCCTGACGGTGCGCCGCGGCGAGACCCTGGGGCTCGTGGGCGAGTCCGGCTGCGGCAAGTCGACGACGGCGCGCGTCATGGTCGGCCTGCAGCCCCTGACAAAGGGTGAGGTCTACTTCAAGGGCAAGCGGATCGGCCACACGGCCGCGGACCGCAAGGCCCTGGGCCGCTCGGTGTCCGTGGTCTTCCAGGACCCCGCCACCGCGCTCAACCCGCGCATGATCGTGCACGACACGCTCATCGATCCGCTTAACGTCCACGGCATCGGCAGCCCCAAGGAGCGCGAGGCCCGCGTGCGCGACCTCCTGCACCTCGTGGGCCTGCCGCCCAGCGCCCTGGACGTCCTGCCCCGCCAGATCTCCGGCGGTCAGCGCCAGCGCGTGGCCATCGCCCGCGCCCTGGCCCTGGATCCCGACATCATCGTGGCTGACGAGCCCACCTCCGCCCTCGACGTCTCCGTGCGGGCCCAGGTGCTCAACCTCCTCCAGGACCTCAAGGCCACTCTCGGCCTGGGCCTGGTGTTCATCAGCCACGACATCAACACCGTCCGCTACGTCTCGGACAAGATCGCCGTCATGTACTACGGCCGGATCCTCGAGATGAACGCGACGGCGGAGATCTTCAACAACCCCCAGGAGAACTACACCAGGACGCTGCTGTCCGCCGTGCCGTCCCTGCTTGAGGGCTGAGCGCGCCGCGCCCAGTGCTCACTCCCATCCCAGCAATCAGGAAGAGAACCTTCATGGACACCCGCTTCACCGGCGTCATCCCACCGGTCGTCACCCCCTTCACCGCCAGTGGCGACGTCGACTACGAGGACCTCGACAAGGTCATCGACCACCTCATCGACGGCGGCATGCACGGCCTGTTCGTGCTCGGCTCCTCCGGCGAGGTCGCCTACCTCACCGACGCCGAGCGCGATGAGATCGTCAAGAGGACCGTCGCCCGCGTTGCCGGCCGGGTGCCGGTGCTCGCCGGCGCCATCGACACCACCGCCAAGCGCGTCATCGAGCACGCCAAGCGCGCTGAGGCCCTGGGCGCCGACGGCATCGTCGCGACCTGCCCCTTCTACGCGCTCAACGACGAGGAGGAGTTCGCCGCCCACTTCCGGGCCATCGCCGCGGCGATCTCGATCCCCCTGTTCGCCTACGACGTCCCCGTGCGCCTGGGCGGCAAGAAGCTCTCCCGCGACCTGCTGGTGAGCCTGGGATCCGAGGGCGTCATCGCCGGCGTCAAGGACTCCTCCGGCGACGATGTCGGCTTCCGCCGCCTCGTGGCTGCCAACGAGAAGGCCGGGCACCCCCTGGCCCTCCTGTCCGGCCACGAGCTCATGGTCGACGGCATGCTCCTGCTGGGCGCCGACGGCTTCGTGCCCGGCTACGGCAACGTCGAGCCGCGCCCCTACCGGGAGATGTGGGACGCCTCCCGCGAGGGTGACTGGCCCCGCGTGCGCGCCATCCAGGACCGGATCGCCGCCGGCTTCGAGGCTGTCTTCGCCGTTCAGGGCCGCTCCGCCGACGCCACCGGCATCGGCGCCTTCAAGACCGCCATGGTCGAGCTCGGCATCATCAAGGCCAACTACGTCGCCTTCCCGATCAAGCCCCTCGAGGGCGCCAACAAGGAGGCCGTCGTGGCTGTCATGAAGGAGGAGGGCCTCATCTGAGGCCCGCGCGGCCCGGGCCGGACGCCGCGCCCGGCCCGGGCCGCCCCCCATCCCGCCCCCATCGCATCCTCACTGCGCCGGACCGCCGGCGGCGAAAGGAATCCCATGGCCTCCTCCGACGCCAGCGGCGCGACGGGCGCCCCTGACGCGCCCAGCATCACCGGCGGCGCGGGCACCCCGGTCGTCGTCGGACTCGACCTGGGCGGCACCAAGATGGCGGCCGCGCTCGTGGGCGCCGACGGCCAGCTGCTCGGTCCCATCTCCTCCGTCCCCACCCCCGCCCATGAGGGGCCCGACGCCATGCTCGATGCCATCGCCGGCCTCGTCATGAAGGTCGTGCGCACAGGAGGCGCGGGCGCTGAGGGCTCCTTCGGCGGGTCCGCGGCCATCGGCGCGGTGGGCATCGGCACCGCCGGCGTCGTCGACGTCGAGCGCGGCGAGATCGTCTCGGCCACGGACGCCATCACCGACTGGACCGGCACCCGCGTCGCGCGGGGCGTCCAGGCCCGTCTTGAGGCCGAGGGCCTGGGCCGCCTGCCCATCCACGTCGAGAACGACGTCGACGCCTACGCGGCGGGGGAGGCCTGGCTCGGCGCCGGGCGCGCGACCCGCTGCGCCCTCATGGTGGCCGTGGGCACCGGCGTGGGCGGCTCCGTCCTCCTCGACGGCGTCCCCCTGCGCGGCGCCCACCACGTCGCCGGGGAGATCGGGCACATGCCCTCGAGGCTCGCCGCGGGAGAGACCTGCACCTGCGGGCGCCCCGGCCACCTCGAGCCCATCGCCGCGGGCCCCCAGATCCACCGCCGCTACCTCGCCGCCGGGGGCGACCCCGCGGCCGTCAACGCCCACGACGTCGAGAGGCGCGCCCAGGCGGGCGACGAGCTCGCCGCGCGCGTCTACCGGGAGGCCGCCGTCGCCCTGGCCCAGGCGATCGCCGGCGTGGCCACCGTCCTGGACCCCGAGCGCATCATCATCTCCGGCGGCCTGGCCCGGGCCGGCGATCTGTGGTGGGCCCCGCTGCGCGAGGCCTTCTTAGCCGAGGTCATCGAGCCCCTGGCCGGCATCGAGATCGTCCCGGCCGAGCTCGGCACCACCGCCCCCATCGTCGGCGCCGCCCGGGGCGCCCTCGCCCTCATGGGGTGAGGCGCTGGCGCGGCGCTGGCCCGGCGCTGGCCCCGCATGACCGCCGCCCGGCCCCGGCCCGACCACCGCCCATCGCGGGCTCAGCCGCCCTATCGCATCCCACCCCCGTCCCACGAAAGAAGACCGCGTCATGACCCAAGCGAATGAGACCGACACCAGCCAGGCCGTCCTCGACCGCCTCAAAGGGGGCCTCATCGCCTCCGCCCAGGCCTACCCCGGCGAGCCCATGCGCGACCCCCGCACCATGGACGAGGTCGCCCAGGCCTGCGTGGCCGGCGGCGCCGTCGGCATCCGCGCCCAGGGCCTGGCCGATCTCGCCCTGATCAACCAGCACGTGGACGTGCCCGTCATCGGGCTGTGGAAGGACGGGCACGACGGCGTCTTCATCACCCCCACCCTCACCCACGCTATCGCCGTGGCCGCCACCGGCAGCCAGATCGTGGCCCTGGACGGCACGCGCCGCCCCCGCCCCGACGGGCTCACCCTGGCCCAGACCGTCGAGGGACTGCGCGCCGCCCGTCCGGGCACCCTCATCATGGCCGACTGCGGCAGCGCCGACGACGCCCGCGCCGCGCAGGACGCCGGCGTCGACGTCCTGGGCACCACCCTGGCCGGGTACACCGGCGAGCGCCCCAAGACCGACGGCCCCGACCTCGAACTCGTCGACGAGATCGTCGGCTTCGCCTCCCTGCCGCTCGTCGTCGAGGGGCGGATCCACACCCCGGCCCAGGCCGCCCAGGCGATGGGGCGGGGCGCCTTCGCCGTCGTCGTCGGCACCGCGATCACTCATCCCACGACGATCACGTCCTGGTTCGTCAGCGCCGTCGGGCGCCCGGACGGGAGCAGCGCCGCCAGAGCCTGAGCGCTTCGAGCGGACTCCCAGGTGAGAGGCCATAACGATGCCGGTGTGGTCGGTGGGACTCGTGGGACGATTGAGGCGCTGATCTGGTGTGTCACACGCCGAAAATCGGCTCAGCGACTGACAAGACGCCTCAATTGCGCATAGCGTTGCGGCCAGTGGCACCACCCAACCGAGGTGCCGCTCCACGACCGAGAGGCAAGACATGTCCGTCAACCGCACCGAGCTCATCGCGGCCATCGCCGCCAAGACCAGCCTGAAGAAGACCGAGGCCGATGCCTTCCTCGCCGCCTTCCAGGACGTTCTCGTGGAGAGTGTCTCGAAGGGTGAGGCTGTCAAGATCACGGGCCTGATGGGCGTGGAGCGCGTCAAGCGCGCTGCCCGCACCGGCCGCAACCCCCGCACCGGTGAGGAGATCCAGATCCCCGCGGGCTACGGCGTGAAGCTGACCGTGGGCTCGGCCCTCAAGAAGGCCGTCGCCGACAACTGAGCCCGGCTGAGGGCGGTGGGCGCCACGGCGCCCCCCTCTTGACCGCCCGAACGCCCCCGGGGTGCGCTACCGAGACGGTGGCGCACCCCTTTTCGTCGCTGAGGGGAGGAGTGGGGCGGCATCGTCCCCGCGGATGAGGTGCCTCGGCCGTTCCGCTCATAGCCTGGGGGTATGAGCCACACCGCATCCGGGAGCCCCCCGGCGCTCCTCATGGAGGGGCTGTGCAAGGCCTTCGGGCAGAAGATCGCCGTCAACATGCTCAGCCTCGCCGTGCCGACGGGATCCATCTACGGCATCGTGGGCCCCAACGGCGCCGGCAAGACGACCATGCTGTCCATGTCCACCGGCCTGCTCGTGCCCGACGGCGGCCGCGTCCTCGTCCACGGCAACGACGTGTGGGCCGACCCTGCCGGTGCCAAGGCCCAGCTCGGCGTCCTGCCCGACGGCCTGCGCACCTTCGACCGCCTCTCCGGCCTCGACCTCGTGACCTACTCCGGGCTGCTGCGGGGCCTGGACCGCGCGACCGTCATCGAGCGCGCCACCCAGCTCCTGCACGTCCTGGGCCTGTGGGAGGCCGGCACGACGCTCGTGACCGACTACTCCGCCGGCATGCGCAAGAAGGTCCACCTGGCCTGCGCCCTCATCCACTCGCCCGCCGTGCTCGTCCTCGACGAGCCCTTCGAGGCCGTCGACCCCGTCTCCGCCCAGACGATCCAGTCGCTGCTCACCGACTTCGCCGCCGCCGGCGGAACCGTCATCATCTCCAGCCACGTCATGGCCACCGTCCAGCGCTTCTGCACCCACGTCGCCGTCATCAGCAACGGGCGCGTCCTGGCCGCCGGCACCACCGAGGAGGTCGCCGCCGGCGAGGACCTCGACACCCGCTTCGCCCAGCTCGTCGGCGCCCCGACCACCAGGGAGGAGCTGTCGTGGTTGCGACCCTCGTCCGTCTGAGGTGGCGCCTGACCCTCAACGCGCTCTCGCGCAACATCTGGGCGCTCATCGGCACCGTCATCGCCACCCTCTACGGGCTGGGCGCCCTGGGGCTGGCCCTGTCCGGCGCCATCGCCCTGGGCCAGGCCCCCGTCGACGTCATCGCCCAGGTCCTCGCCGCCGTCGCGGCGCTGACGGTCCTGGCCTGGACCCTCCTCCCGCTGCTGTTCACCGGAGTGGACTCCACGCTCGACCCGCGCACCATGGCCGCCTGGATCGCGCCCTCGCGCTCGCTCTCGCGCGCCCTGGCCGTGGCCGCGGCCTGTGGCATCACTGGCGTCCTGACCGCCCTGGGGACGCTGCTGCCGGCGCTCGTGTGGGCGATCGCCGGGCAGGCGGGCGCCGCCCTGCTCTCCCTCGTGCTCGCGCCCGCCCTGCTCGCCACGTGCGTCCTGCTCAGCCGCGTCATCGTCATCGGGGTGGGAGTCTCACAGTCGCGCCGCGGACGCGAGCTGGCCGGTCTCATCGGCATGCTCCTGGTCTTCGCCGTCGCCTGGCTGCCGTCACTGCTGTCCAACATGAGCGTCGGCGACCCGGACGGTCTGCTGGCCGCCCTGAGCACGGGTGCGGTCGGAGCGGGTCTGTCCCCCTTCGGCTGGGCGGCTGCGGCCCCCGGCTACCTCGCCCAGGGGCATGTGCTGCCCGCCGTGGCCCTGGCGCTGGGGGCGCTCATCGTGCCAGTGGCGCTCCTGCCCGCCTGGGAGCGGGTGACCCGGCGCGTGATGACGGGGCCCGCCCGCGCCTCGGTTCGCACGCGCTCCTACGAGGCCGCCGCTCACCGTGACGCCGCGGTGCCCGCCCTGGTGTGGCACGCGCGCCTGGAACGGGTCATGCCCTCTGCCGCGGCCGCCGTCGCCGCCCGGTGCCTGCGCTACTGGCGCTCCGACCCCCGCTACGTGGCCCAGGTGGTCTCGCTGGTCTTCGTCCCGGCCATCCTGACCGTCGCCTTCCTCGGCAGCCGGCAGGCCGCCCTGAGTGGGGGCGGCACCACTATCTCCTTCGGGCGCGTCCTGTCCTGGGGCGAGGCGCCACCGGCCGTGCTCGCCGGGGCCGTCTTCCTCGCGCTCATGTGCGGCTGGGGTCTGCACAACGACCTCGCCTTCGACTCCACTGCCCTGTGGCAGCACGTGTCGGCCGGGCTGAGCGGGCGCAACGACCGCTTGGGGCGTGTGGTCGCCGCGGCCGTGTGGCAGGTGCCCCTGCTCGTCGTCGTCGCCTGCCTCGGTGCCGGGGCGAGTGGACGGTGGGACATCCTGCCGGCTGTGCTGGGGCTCAGCGTCGCCGTCATGGGCTGCGCCTACGCCTGGTCGAGCGTCATGAGCGTGCTCGTGCTCTACGAGATGAACGCGCCGGGGGAGAGCCTCATGAAGTCGCGCACCTCCGGCACGGCCTTCATTGCCGCCCTGGTCCAGATCGCCGGCTTCGTCATCATCGGCTTCATGACTGCCCCCGTCGTCGCGGGCTTTGCCGTCACGGCGGTGAGCGGGATGTGGGCGTGGGGGTGGCTCGTCCTCGCGGGCGGCCTGCTGTGGGCAGCGGGTGCCACCTGGGGCGGCATCGTCCTGGGAGGCCGGTACCTCGATGAGCGGGGGCCGCGGGTGCTCACCACGATCCGGTCCTGGCCCGGGCACGAGGACGTCCGCTGAGCCTGACCCGCCCCCCGGACGTTGAGGGCGTGGGGGCTGGGCCGTGCTCGCGGGCGCGGCGCTGCTGGGGCGCCGGGGGCGCCGACCGCTCGACGTGACGTTTGATGATCGGATGTTTTATGATTCGATCAGGAGCGCGCAGGCGCTCGTCCCGCATGAGACCCCATCGATCGAGGAGAGCAACCATGGAGCTCGTCATCCTGGACACGCCCGAGGCCATCGCCGAGCGCGCCGCCGACGCCATCGAGGAGCTGCTGACCGCCAAGCCGGACGCCGTCCTGGGCACCGCCACCGGCTCCAGCCCGCTGCCGCTCTACGACGAGCTCACGCGCCGCTGCGAGGCAGGCCGGATCTCCTTCGCCGGCGTCACCGGCTTCATGCTCGACGAGTACGTCGGCCTGCCCGAGGGGCACCCCGAGCGCTACGCCACCTTCATGGAGCGCCACCTGCGCTCCCGCGTCGACATGCGCCCCGGCGCCCTCCACGGCCCCGACGCCCTCAACCCCGACCTCCAGGCCGCCTGTGAGGCCTACGAGGCCGCCATGGCCGCCGCCGGCTACTGCGACCTGCAGATCCTGGGCATCGGCGCCGACGGCCACATCGGCTTCAATGAGCCCGGCGGCTCCCTTGACTCCGCCACCCACATCGACGTCCTGACCGAGCAGACCCGCCGCGACAACGCCCGCTTCTTCGACGGCGACATCGACGCCGTCCCCACGCACTGCATCACCCAGGGCCTGGGCACCATCATGAAGGCCCGCAAGCTCGTCCTCATCGCCACCGGCGAGAACAAGGCCGAGGCCGTGCGCCAGCTCGTCGAGGGCGAGGTCAGCCCCCAGTGGCCCGCCACCGTCATGCAGAACCACGCCGACGCCCTCGTCCTGGTCGACCCCGCCGCCGCCTCCCTCCTCACCGCTGCCCGCCCCTGACCGAGACCGGTCGAAAATAGGAGCGAGACCGGTCCGCGGACCGGTCTCGCTCCTATTTTCGACCGGTCTCGGTGAAAGACGACGGAGGGGAGGGGGAGGGCGGGCGAGTTATCGCACAGGCCGCCGGCTCGGAGCGCATCCGGGGGCGGGCCTAGACTGGCCGCATGATCCTTCCCCGCATGAGCTCCGATCCTGCCGATCCTGGTAGCCCCGCGGACCCGGGCGCCGAGCCCGGGCGCTCCGTCGGCACGGCCGTCCTGGAGCGCGAGGAGCTGCAGTCCACGGACGACGGCGACGCCGACCGCTTCGCCCATTACGTGCGCAAGGACAAGATCGCCGCCGCGGCCGCCACCGGCCGCCCCGTCGTCGCCCTGTGCGGCAAGGTGTGGACCCCCGGCCGCGACCCGTCGAAGTACCCCGTGTGCCCCACCTGCAAGGAGATCATGGAGTCCATGCGCGCCGACGGCAAGGGCGGCCCGCGCCGCCCGCGCTTCCCCTTCGGCCGGGGTGGTCAGTGAGCCCCGCGCGCGGGAGCCAGGCCCAGCACAACCCGACCCAGCCATCGATCTTCGCCGCGGAGCACCTCTCCCCGGCCTACCCGCAGCGCGCCGCCTGGGGCACGACGCGCTCCCTGCGCGCCTGGCAGGCCGCCGCACTCGAGAAGTACATGAGCGCCATGCCGCAGGACTTCCTGGCCGTGGCCACGCCGGGAGCCGGCAAGACCACCTTCGCCCTGCGGATCGCCGTCGAGCTCCTGCGGCTCGGCGAGGCCCACAAGGTGACGATCGTGTGCCCCACTGAGCACCTGAAGTTCCAGTGGGCGGAGGCCGCCGCGAAGGTCGGCATCCACATCGACCCCTCCTACTCCAACGGGCAGGGGGCGCTCGGATCCCGGTTCGACGGCGTCGCTCTCACTTACGCGCAGGTCGCCGCCAACCCCGCGCTGCACCGCGCCCGCACCGACTCCATCCGCACCCTCGTCATCCTCGACGAGATCCACCACGGCGGCGACGCCCTGAGCTGGGGCGACGCCATCCGCGAGGCCTTCAGCCCCGCCCGGCGCCGCCTGTCCCTGACCGGGACTCCCTTCCGCTCCGATGAGTCCCCCATCCCCTTCGTCACCTACGCCGAGGAGGCCGGGGGCGTCAAGCGCTCCAAGGCCGACTACTCCTACGGCTACTCCGATGCCCTGCGCGACGGCGTCGTCCGCCCGGTCATGTTCATGTCCTACTCGGGCGAGATGCGCTGGCGCACGCGAGCCGGTGATGAGATGGCCGCGCGCCTGGGCGAGCCGCTGACCAAGGACCTCGAGGCCCAGGCCTGGCGCACGGCCCTGGATCCCAAGGGGGAGTGGATCCCCGCGGTGCTGGCCGCCGCGGACCAGCGCTTGAGCGAGGTGCGCCGCCAGGTGCCCGACGCCGGCGGCCTGGTCATCGCCACCGACCAGCAGCGGGCCCGCGCCTACGCCCGCCAGTTGGCCGCGATCACGGGGGAGTCCCCCACCGTGGTCCTGTCCGATGATTCGGGCGCCTCCAGCCGCATCGAGGCCTTCGCCGAGTCCACCGATCGCTGGATGGTGGCCGTGCGCATGGTCTCCGAGGGCGTGGACGTCCCGCGCCTGGCCGTGGGCGTCTACGCGACCTCCACCTCCACGCCGCTGTTCTTCGCCCAGGCCGTCGGGCGCTTCGTGCGCTCGCGGGCCCGCGGCGAGACGGCGAGCGTGTTCCTCCCCTCGGTGACCCCGCTGCTGGGCCTGGCCAATGAGATGGAGGTGGCCCGCGACCATGTGCTCGGCAAGCCGCGCTCCAACGAGGACGAGGTCTTCGGCTACCCGGAGGACCGTCTCATCGCCGAGGCCAACAAGGAGGAGAAGGCCTCGGATGACCTCTTCGGCGCCTTCGAGGCCATGAACTCCACCGCCGAGTTCGATCGTGTCCTCTTCGACGGCGGCGAGTTCGGTACCGGCGCCATGGTCGGGTCCGTGGAGGAGCAGGACTACCTCGGGCTTCCCGGGCTGCTCGAGCCCGAGCAGGTGACCGCCCTGCTGCGGGCCCGCCAGGACAAGCAGATCAAGTCCCAGAAGCGCCAGGCCGCCGCCGCCGCTCAGCGCCGCGCCAACTCGGGGGTCGATGACGCCCGCAAGCGCGCCGCCGCCCGCAAGGAACTCAACTCGCTCGTGTCCGCATGGGCCCGGCGCTCCGGTCAGCCCCACGGGGCCGTCCACAACGAGCTGCGCCGCGTGTGCGGGGGTCCGGAGGTCGCGCAGGCCACCACCGAGCAGATCGAGAAGCGCGTGGGCACCCTGCGCCGCTGGTTCGTCGGCAAGCGCTGACAAGCGCCGACGGGTGCTGAGAGGGGCGCTGAGCCGCTGGGGCGGCGACGCCGGTCGGGCCGGCCCAGCGCTCCTCAGCGCCGGGTGGCGGTGCGGCCGTCGAGGTCGAGGTAGCGGGTCGGGATCGCGGCATCGCCGTCACTGAGCCGCCAGGCCTCGTAGGGAAGCTCCGCGCGCGAGGCCTGGTGGCGCTGAGCGGCGGCGGCCAGCGCCCCCTCGCCCCGGTGCTCCTCCACGATCGTCCCGTCGACGACGAGCGGCACCTGCAGGGGGCGCGCCCCGGCCTCAGCCAGGGCCGCCAGGCCCTCCGCCTCGGTGCTGGCCGAGACGAGCAACTCCTCGGTGGCCGTGCCCGCGCCGTCGATGACGCGGCCCGCCCACTTGCGGCCGCCGACAGTCGCCTTGCCCCCCGAGGAGAACTTCGCGACCTCCGCCATCTTTCCGTCGGCGCCCCGGCGCTCCACGAGCTTGTAGACCAGGGCCGCAGTCGGGCGCCCCGAGCCGGTCACGAGCTTGGTCCCCACGCCGTAGGAGTCCACGGGCGCGGCGCCGAGCGCGGCGATCGCGTGCTCATCGAGGTCGTTCGTCACCGTGATCTTGGTGGACGTGGCTCCCAGGGCGTCGAGCTGCGCGCGCACCTTGAAGGCCTCGGCCACGAGGTCGCCGGAGTCCAGGCGCACCGCGCCGAGCTCCCCTCCCGCGTCCCGCGCGGCCCTGACCGCCCGCTCCACGCCCGTGGCGATGTCATAGGTGTCCACGAGGATCGTCGTGCCCGTGCCCAGCGAGGCCACCTGCGCCGCGAAGGCCTCCTCCTCGCTGTCGTGCAGGAGGGTGAAGGAATGCGCGGAGGTCCCCACCGTGGGGATCCCGTAGCGCATCCCGGCCTCCAGGTTGGAGGTCGCCGCGAACCCGCCGACGACGGCCGCCCTCGCCGCCGCGATGGCCGCCTCCTCATGCGCCCGGCGCGCCCCGAAGTCAGCGCAGGGGCGGCCGTGCGCCGCGATCGTCATGCGCGAGGCGGCCGAGGCCACCGCGCAGTCGTAGTTGTAGATCGACAGGGCGAGCGTCTCGATGATGCAGGCCTCCGCGAACGTGCCCTCGACCGTGAGCAGGGGGGAGCCGGCCACATAGCACTCGCCCTCCGCGTAGCCGCGGATCGTCCCCCGGAAGCGGTAATCGCGCAGGAAGTCCAGCGTGGTGTCGTCGACGACCCCCGCGCGGCGCAGGAAGTCGATCTGCTCAGAGGTGAAGGTGAAGGCCTCGACGGCGTCCAGGAGGCGCCCCGTTCCCGCCACCACGCCGAAACGCCGGGAGGCGGGCAACTTGCGGCCGAAGAGCTCGAAGACGCTCTCCCGCTGCGCCGTACCCGCCCGCAGCGCCGACTGGAGCATGGTGAGCTCGTACATGTCGGTCATGAGGGAGGTCGACAGCGCGGTGGGCGGCGAGGCGGGGAGAGCGCCGGGCGTGATCGTCATGACAACAACCTAGCCCGAACCGAATGCGCCGCATACCCGCCGCCACCGGCTACGCTGCCAGCATGAGCCCCGCCGTGCCGGTCGCGGAACCGAGCATCCAAGCAGATGAGCGCACCAGCGCCCACCGCCTGTGGGCCACCGTCGTCCACGACGACCCCATCAACACCATGGACTACGTCACCTGGGTCTTCGCCAGCCACTTCGGCTACCCCCGGTCCAAGGCCGCCCATCTCATGATGCAGGTCCACATGACCGGCCGCGCCACCGTCTCCCGCGGCGAGCGCGCCCGCATGGAGGCCGATGTCACCGCCATGCACTCCTACGGGCTGCGCGCCACCATCGTGCCCCTGGCGGGCCTGACCGACGGCGGGGGAGAGGGCCGATGAGGGCCTTCACCGCCGTCGAGGGGGGCTGGGAGAGCCGGTTGGAGCCAGAGGAGCGCGAGGCCCTGGCCGGGCTCCTTCTGCAGGTCGCCACCGTCCTGGGCGCCGACGACGGCCATCCCGCCGAGACCTCCGCGGACCGGGCGCTGCGGGCCGAGGCCGCCCTGGCCCGCGAGATCCTCCTGCCCGACGCCTCGGAGGACCCGGAGACCGCCGTCGCCATCTCCGCCTGCCGGCGCGCTGGCCTACGCGACCTCAAGGACTCCCGGGCGCGCGACGCCATCGCCGAACTCCTGGCCCCCTCCGGGACCGGGGGCGCCGTCCGGGTAGCGGCCGGGGCCGAGGGCGCGTGGCTGGGGGCGCTCAACGACGCCCGCCTCCTGCTCGCCCGGCGTCTGGGGATCGACAGTCCCGAGGCCGCTGAGGCGATTCATTCGCTCGCCGTTCCATCCCCGATCACAGACGCGGATCCGCAGGTCAGGGAGCGTCATGCGGCGGCGATCCTCTACACCATGCTCACCTGGTGGCAGGAATCACTGGTATCAGGGCTCCTGGGGGACTGAGCGCCGCATAGTCTCGGTTCCATGAATGACGCCGCCATCGGAATGTTCGACTCCGGGGTCGGCGGGCTCACGGTGGCGCGCGCCGTCCTGGATCAGCTCCCGGGGGAGAGGGTCCTCTACATCGGCGACACCGCGAACACCCCCTACGGGCCGCGTCCCATCGACGAGGTGCGCGCCCTCGCCATGGGGGTGATGGACGAGCTCGTCGATTCCGGCGTCAAGCTCCTCGTCATCGCCTGCAACACGGCGTCGGCGGCCGTGCTCCACGACGCCCGCGCCCGCTACACCCTGGGCAAGGGCGTGCCTGTCATCGAGGTGATCCATCCCGCCGCCCGCGCGGCCGCCCGCGTGACCCGCAACGGGCGCGTCGGACTGATCGCCACCCAGGGAACCGTGGACTCGCGCGCCTACTCCGACGCCCTCGGCGCCGTCCCGGGGGTCGAGCTCATCAGCCAGGCCTGCCCGCGCTTCGTCGACCTCGCCGAGAGGGGCGTGACCACGGGCCCCGAGGCTCTCGGTGTCGCCGAGGAGTACCTCGCGCCCGTGCGCGAGGCCGGCGTCGACACCCTCATCCTCGGCTGCACGCACTACCCGCTGCTCGTGGGCCCCATCTCCTACGTCATGGGGGAGGACGTGCGCCTCGTCGCCTCCTCCGATGAGACGGCCAAGGACGTCTACCGGGAACTCGCCGCGAACGACCTGCTCCGCGACCCGGGCGCTCCCGCCCCCCTCCACGACTTCCGCTCCACGGGGGACCCCGAGTCCTTCGCCGTGCTCGCCCGCCGATTCCTGGGCCCCGAGGTCGGGTCAGTCACCCGTGCTGGCCGCCCGGCGCCGTCGGCCCGGGCTGAGCGGGTCGTGCCCATCCCCGCCATCTCTGCCGAGGAGAGCGCATGAGGCTCACGATCATCGGCTGCTCCGGCTCCATGTCGGGACCAGGCTCCTCCGCCTCCTCCTACCTGGTGCAGGCCAGCGGCGGTGACCCCCTGGGCCCGGTGGGCGCCGAGCACACCTGGTCCGTCATCCTCGACCTCGGCCCGGGCTCGATGGGGCGCCTCCTCAACCATGTCGACCCCGCCGACCTCGATGCCATCTGCATCTCCCATTGCCACGCCGACCACATGGCCGACCTCGTCGGCATGCACGTCTACCGCCGCTGGAACCCCGCCGGCCCCCTCGGCCCCGTCCTCACCCTCGGGCCCTCCAACCTGCTGGAGCGCCTTCGCGGCGTCGACGGCACGGAGAAGACCGACGAGGACTACCGCACCGAGTTCGATGTCCGCACCGTCACCCCGGGGCGCCCCGTTCGCGTGGGCCCCATGACGATCACCCCGTACACAGCCCTGCACCCGGTGGAGGCTTACGGCTACCGGATCGAGGGCCCCAGCGAGGACGGATCGCGCATCGTCACCATGGCCTTCACCGGGGACACCGACTCCTGCGAGGGCATGACCGCCATGGCCGACGGCGTCGACCTGCTCCTGTCCGAGGCCGCCTTCGTGGAGGGCGGGGAGGCGGTGCGCGGCATGCACCTCACGGGCCTGCGCGCCGGCGAGCTCGCCCAGGAGGGGCGTGTGGGGCGCCTGATCCTCACCCACATCCAGCCCTGGACGGACCCCGCCATCCCGCTGGCTGAGGCCCGCCGCGCCTATTCGGGCCCGGTGGACGCCGCCATGAGCTCGATGGTGTGGGAACTGTGAGTGAGCGCGGGGGTGCGGTCGGGGGCGATCCGTCCTCGCCGGCCGCCGGGGCGGGGCGCCGGATCGACTGGGCACCCGCCGTTCCCGACGGCGTTGACTGCCCCTGGACCCGTAACCGGCTCACGCGCTGGTGGCTCGTCCTGCCCGCGGACGCCATCGGCGCCGCCCTGGTGGCGGTGCTGGGCTCGGCGGGGGCTCATGAGCTCGACGAGATCCCGACGGCGCTGGCGCGGGGGGCCGCCGCCGTGGTGATCGCCTGGGCCTGCGCCTGGGCGCTGCTGCGCGGGCGCGAGCACCACCTCGAGAGGCCCTGGCCGGAGGGCGGGGCCGTCGTCGTCGTGGCGTGGGGCGCGTGGACGGTCATGCGCGCCCTGGCCGGAGGCGGCGCGGGACTGGCGTCATGGGCAGTCATGACGGGGGCGCTGCTCGTGGCGGTGCTCGGTGGCTGGCGCTGGCTCTACGGCTTCGCCAAGGCGCATGACTCGCTGACCCCCAAGCCCCTCCAGCGCCGTCTCGACGCGCAGGATCAGTAAGTATCTGAGCGAGACCGGTCGAAAATAGGAGCGAGACCGGGCCGCGGACCGGTCTCGCTCCTATTTTCGACCGGTCTCGCTCATGGG
>NZ_VWPE01000016.1:0-52112 GCF_009829635.1 Actinomyces sp. zg328 | reverse complement strand
CGCTCGCCGTCCTCAGAGGCCCGCGACGCGCTGCCGCCCCGGCCGCCTCGGGAGCGCGAGCCCCGCCCATCGCGGCCCCGGGCCCCGCCGCGGCCGCCGCGGCTGTCGCGCTGGCCATCACGCCCGCCGTGCTTGCCGGTCTCGCCCAGGTCCTCGATCTCCTCGGCGTCCAGGCCGGCCAGCGTCCGCTTGGAGCGCGGCAACGTGCCCGTGGTGCCCTCGGGGATCGACAGGTCGGAGTACAGGTGCTCGCTGGTGTGGTAGGTCTCGATCGGCTCGGTCACAGGCAGGCCCAGGCCCTTGGCGATGAGCCGCCAGCGCGGGATGTCATCCCAGTCCACGAAGGTCACGGCCGTGCCCGCGTTCCCGGCGCGGCCCGTGCGCCCGATGCGGTGGACGTAGATCTTCTCGTCCTCGGGGCACTGGTAGTTGATGACGTGGGTGACGTCATCGACGTCGATGCCGCGGGCGGCGACGTCGGTGGCCACGAGCACGTCCACCTTGCCGTTGCGGAAGGCGCGCAGGGCCTGCTCCCGCGCCCCCTGCCCGAGATCGCCGTGCAACGCGCCGGTGGCGAAGCCCCGCGAGGCCAGGTCGTCGGCCACGCGGGCCGCCGTGCGCTTCGTGCGGGCGAAGATGATCGTGCGGCCCCGGCCCTCGGCCTGGAGGATCCGGGCGACCACCTCCACCTTGTTCAGGGCGTGCGTGCGGTAAACGACCTGCGCCACCGACTTGACCGTCATCGACTCATCCCCGGGGTCCTGGGCGCGGATGTGGGTCGGCTGGCTCATGTAACGGCGGGCCAGGGCGACGACGGCGCCCGGCATCGTGGCGCTGAACAGCATCGTCTGGCGGTCGGCGCGGGTGCGGGCCAGGATCTTCTCCACATCGGGCAGGAAGCCCAGATCCAGCATCTCATCCGCCTCGTCGAGCACCACGGTGGTCACGTGGGTGAGGTCCAGGACGGCACGGTCCATGAGGTCGATGAGGCGCCCCGGGGTTCCCACGACGATCTCGGCGCCCTTCTCCAGGGCCTCGATCTGCGGCTCGTAGGCGCGACCGCCGTAGACCTGCACGATGCGCACGGTGCGCTTGGCCGCGGCCTGCTCGAGCTCGACGGCGACCTGCTTGGCCAGCTCGCGCGTGGGCAGGACGATGAGGGCCTGCGGGCTTCCGGCGGCGGGGTCCTCGTCCCAGCCCTCCTCGCCGGGGCCCAGGGTGTCCATGAGCAGCGGGATGCCGAAGCCCAGGGTCTTGCCGGTGCCGGTCTTGGCCTGGCCGATGATGTCGTTGCCCTCCAGGGCCACCGGGAGGGTGAGGGCCTGGATGGGGAAGGGGTGGATGATGCCCTTGGCGGCCAGCGCCTCGCAGATCTCGGGCTCGACGCCGAAGTCC
The DNA here is from genome assembly GCF_009829635.1 of Actinomyces sp. zg328. Taxonomy (NCBI): domain Bacteria; kingdom Bacillati; phylum Actinomycetota; class Actinomycetes; order Actinomycetales; family Actinomycetaceae; genus Actinomyces; species Actinomyces sp. zg328. Next base: position 50,717 of record NZ_VWPE01000016.1, on the reverse strand, counting down.
GCGAAGGACTTGATGCTCAGGTCCACCGCGGCGCCCTCATCGGTGATGTCGGGGGAGGCCTCGTCCAGGACGGGGGCGTGTGCGCCCGCGGTCTCGATGAGGCCCGAGGCGGGGGCCTCGGGGGCGCTGGCGGCGCTGGGGGCACTCGCGGCGCTGGGTGCGCTGGGGGCCGAGGCGGCCTCGGCGGGGCTGGTGATGACGGGGTTCTCGTCGGTCACGACGTTCCTTCGGATGTGGACCGCGGCCTCGTTACCGGCGCGGAGGGTGGTCCTGCGCGGGCCGACAGGGCTCGGCGCCGCCCGGGCCGACGGGGCCCTGGGCCGCGCTCGCGGTCGTGTATGTGGCAGCCGATCGTGAATCGTGTCCCGCTCAGGGCCCAGGGGCGCCGCCGCGCTCAGGGCGCGGCTCGCCGGCCGGCGGGACCAGGCTGCTGGACGACCGGGCAACCGTGGACGTCGGCAGACTACCCGTCATCCGCCCCCGCGGCGGTGAGGCGACGGCGATTGCCCCCGGTAGGTGGGGCACATCACGCGCCTTCGCCAAGGCGGCCGCGGCAGGGGCGCCCTCGCTCTACGCTTTGCTCATGAGCCCTTCCGTTCCTGAACCGGTCCCCGCCTCGACGCCCCCGGCCCCCAGCGCGCCCGGCGCCCTCATGGCCGCCGTGCTCGGCGTCATCGGCTACAGCTGCTCCGTGGCCTGCACGCGCTACGCCAAGGACGCGGACAAGGCCCCGGCGATGCGCGCGCGCATCGAACTGCTGCGCATGAGTGCAGCCAAGGTGGGCGCTTTCGACGCGATCATCCGCATCGGCGCCGATGAGGGCGTGGACGTGCCGGCGTCCGCTGAGCGCTTCCTCGGCTCCCTGGGCGACGTCGATGATCGTCTGCGGCCCCACGACTGGGTCGAGCGGCTGGTCAAGACCTACCTGTCCTTCGGGCTGCTCGTGGACTTCGGCATGGCCCTGACCGATTCCCTGCCCCCGCGCGTGCGCGACGCCGTCTTGGAGGCCCTGTCCGAGGACCGCTTCGGCTCCTTCGCCGCCGCCGAGCTCATGGCCGATCTCGACGGCGACCCCCAGCTCGCCGCCCGCCTGGGCCTGTGGGGCCGCCGGGTGGCGGGTGAGGAGATCGGCGCGATCCAACTCATGCTCGCCCGCTTCCCCGAACTCGCCGGCGGGGAGCAGGGCTCGGCGCGCCTGGGCGCCGTCCTGTCTTCCGGCGCGACGAGCCGCATGAGGGGCCTCGGGCTGCGCGTCTGAGACCGACTGGTTCACGGGGACCGACTGGTTCACGGGCCGACTGGATCACGGGCGGGCCGATCCCGGGACGCCTCGCGCGGGCGGCGCGGGCCGGGCGCGGGCTCAGATGCCGAAGCCGACGCGGCGCTGCTCGGCGGCCCCGAGCTCGGCGTAGGCCAGGGATCCCGCGGGCACGAGCACCTTGCGGCCCTTGTCGTCCGTGAGGACGACATCCTTCGTCGCCGAGTCGGCCAGCGCGCCCAGGACCTCGTCGTGAGAGGCGGAGGTCTCGATCTCGATCTGACGGGCGGCGTGCTTGAAGCCGAGGCTGACCTGCATGGTGACTCCTTGGAAGAGCGGATCGGGGGCGGATCGTGCGCGGGTGGCCCCGGTGGGCCCCGCGTCGCCGCCCCGATCGTAGGGCGCCGGTGGCCGACGACGGCGGCAGCGCGGGTCCGGCGGCGTCGGTTTTCGCGCCGCGCGGACGGGGGCGCGGTCGTGGGAGGGGCGGAGCGTCGAGTGAGGCCCCACGGGCGCCTATTCGTGTCAGTGGGGCGTGGTGAGATAGGCCCATGCGGATCCAGGAGGCCACCCCGAGCGCCAGCGGTGCCGGATTCGCGGCCAGCGCCGCGAATCCGGCGATCACTGCGTCGCCGCGCCTCCTGCCCGCCTCCGCCCCCGAGCCCCTGCCGGAGCCGGACGCGTCCGCGCGCGCCGTCCTCGCGGCCGTCTCCAGCGGGGACAACATCGTCGTGCTCGGCGCCCCGGGCACCGGCAAGACGAGCCTCGCCCTGCGGATGCTCGTCGGCGCCGTCGAGCGGGGGACCGATGCCGTCCTCCTGGCCCCCACACGCGCCCGTGCGGACCGCCTGCGCCAATGCGCCGCGTCCCTCCTCAGCGCCCACGGCGGGGGAGTGGTCCGCGTCCGCACGCCCGCCTCCCTCGCCCTGGCGATCCTCACCGCCTCCCTCACCCAGCGCCCGGACCCGCTGCCCGCCCCGGTCCTGCTGGCCGGAGCGGAGGAGGACGCCGCGCTCGCCTCCCTCATCCGCCCCGAGCAGTGGCCCGGCCTGCCGCCCGAGGCCGTCGGCTCGCGCGCCTTCCGCGCCGAGTTGCGCAACCTGCTCGCCCGCGCCGGGGAACTCGGCGTCACCGCCGACGACCTCGCCGGGCTGGGCCGAGCCCTCGACGTCCCCCTGTGGGGGCCGGCCTCAGCGCTCCTGCGCACCTGGGACGCCCAGGGCCGGCCCAGCGCGGAGCGCCGCGCGGATACCCGCCGCATGGACACCGCCCGCCTCCAGGACCGCGCCGCCGAAGCCCTGGCCTCCTGGGACGCCGACGGCGTCGCCGTCCCCCAGCCCGTGCCCGGCCTGGTCATCGTGGATGACTACCAGGACTGCACCGCCGCCACCGCCCGGTTCCTGGCCGCGCTCGCCCGCTCCGATGAGCGCGGGAACCGAGCCCAGGTGGTGGTCCTGGGGGACCCGGACGTCGCCGTCGAGACCTTCCGCGGCGGCTCTCCCAGCCTGCTGTCGGCCGCCGAGGACCGCTCCGGGCTCGCGGCGCGCCGCCTGCGCCTGAGCACCCTGTACCGCGGCACGCCCGCGCTCGCGGCCCTGTGGGCGGATCAGGCCGGGCGGCTGCCCATCACGGGATCGGCCGCCCACCGCCACCCGGGCCTCAGCCCGGAGCGGGGAGGCGGCGCGGCCACGGCCGAGCCGGTGCCGGGCGGGGCGCCGCTGGCCGGGCCGGGGGGCGCCGGCGCCCCCTCGGGGATCGAGCCGATCGTCGCCTCCTCCGCCGCGCAGGAGGCCGCCCATGTGGCGCGCGTCCTTCGCGCCGAGCACATCCACCACGCCACGCCCTGGCGGGAGATGGCCGTCATCGTGCGCTCGGCCGGGCGGGCCCAGGCGGTCGCCCGCGAGCTCGGGCGGCGCGGCGTGCCCCTGGCGGCCTCCGCTCCCGCCGTTCTGCTGCGCGCCGAGCCCGCCGCGGCCGCCCTCCTGCGGGTGTCCCGCGCCGCGCTCGACGGTCGTCTTGGGGCAGTGGGCGAGCCGCCGGAGCGCGCCGCCGCGATCGACCTGCTCACCAGCCCGCTCGTGGGCCTCAGCCTCCTGGACCTGCGGCGTCTGCGCCGCCGTCTGCGTGAGGACCGCCCCGCGCAGACGGTCCCGGACGAGCACCTTCTCACCGCCCTGGCCTCCGCCGGCGCCGGGGAGGATCTCGCCGCTGCTCTCACCGAGGAGCCCCTGGCCGAGCAGGCCGCGCGCCTGGCCCGGGCCGCCCGGATCATCGAGGCCCTGCGCGGCGTCGTAGGGCTCCAGGGCCCGCGGCGGGATGAGGGGCCGGAGAGCGCGGAGGCGCCGCCGGATGATGAGCGCGTCGACGCCGAGGCGCTGCTCTGGGCGGCCTGGAGCGCCTCCGGCTGCGCCGAGCGCTGGCGCGGCCTCGCGCTGGCGGGCGATCACGGGGCGCCGCTCGCCCGCGCCGCCGAGCGCGACCTCGACGTGGTCACCGCGCTGTTCAAGCGGGCCGAGGTCTGGGCCGAGCGGCACCCCGGCGCCCATGCCGCCGTCTTCCTCACCGAGCTGGCCGCCGAGGTCCTCCCCTCCGACTCCGTGGCCCCCGCCGGGGTTCGTCCCGAGGGCGTCTCCGTCCTCACCCCCGCCGCGGCCGCCGGCCGCGAGTGGGCTGTCGTCGCCGTCATGGGGCTGGGCCGCGATTCCTGGCCCGATCTGCGCCTGCGCGACTCCATCACCCGCTCGGGCCTCCTCGTGGACGCCGTCACCGGCCGCCTGCCCGTCGGCGCCGACGGTGCCCCCACCGGCGCTCTCGACGTCACCGCCGCCCGCGCCCAGGTGCGCGCCGACGAGCGCCGTATGCTCCTGGCCGCCCTCACCCGCGCCACCCGCCGCCTCATCGCCACCGCCGTCCAGGACGCTGACGACTCGCCCTCCTCCTTCCTCATCGAGGTCGCCACCGCCGCCGGCCGCCCCCTGACCGACGCCGGCGGCGATACGCTCATCGCGCCGGACACCGGTGATCTCACCCTGCGCGGCCTCGTCGGCGAGCTCCGCCACGCCCTCCTGGCCGCCCAATCGCCCCGGGCCACGGCGCTGGAGCGCCAGCGGGGCGCCAGCGCCGCCGCCCTGCTCGCGCGCCTGGCCGGGGCAGGCGTGGCCGGCGCCGATCCGGCCACCTGGGGCGGGCTGTCCGAGCCCACCTCCACCGAGCCCCTCGTGGCGGGCGGACAGCCGGTGCGCGTGAGCCCCTCCGACGTCGAGGGCCTCACCACCTGCGCGCTGCGCTGGTTCCTCCAGCGCAACGGCGTTGGCGGCGCGCCCACGAGCGCCCAGGCGCTCGGAACCCTCATCCACTCCATCGCCGAGCGGGCGCAGCGCGAGGGCCTGCGCGGGACGGCCCTCATGGAGGCCTTCGAGGAGCGCCTGCCCGAGCTCGGCCTCCCGCCTACCTGGATCGGCTCCCTCGAGGCCGAGCGCGCCCGCGAGATGATCCGCCGCCTCGACGCGCGCCTCACCGCCGTGCCCGGTCAGGTCGAGGTCGAGCGCTCCATTGACGCCACCCTCGTCCTGCCGCTGCCTCCCGGCGCGGACGCCGGGCAGGGGCGGGGCGATGGCGGTGCCCCGCCGTCGGGCCGCACCGCCGGAGCCACGATCGAGGTGCGGCTGCGCGGCCGCATCGACCGCCTCGAGGCCATCGAGGGGCAGATCCCTCCCGCGGCCGGGCAGCCGGGCGCCCCACTGCCCGGTGGCACGGGCCAGCGTCTGCGCCTCATCGACCTCAAGACCGGCAAGAGCGCCGGCGAGGGGGATGCCTCCCGCCACCCGCAGCTGACCGCCTACCGCCTGGCCCTGGAGTCCCTGGGTTACCGGGTTGACGGCGGGGCGCTCGTCCTCCTGGGCGCTCAGCCGCGCAAGAAGGACGGCGGCGTTCGCCTCGCCCCGGACACCGCCGCCCTCGCCCCCATCCCCGATCCCGAGACCGGCGAGGACTGGGCCGCCACCCTCGTCGCCCGCGCCGCCCTGGCCGCCAGGGGACCGCGCCTGCGCGCCACCACGGGCGGCCACTGTGAGTTCTGCGCCGTCAAGGACGCCTGCCCCGCCGTCGACGAGGGGAGGAGGACGCTTCCATGAGCGATCCCCGGGCCACTGGCCGAACCAACCAGCCCGACGCCAAGCCGGGCCTCAGCCCCCGGGAGCTGGCTAAGGAGCTCGGCCTGTCCCCGCCCACGGACGAGCAGGCCCAGGTCATCTCTCACCCGCTGACCCCGCTGCTCGTCGTCGCCGGCGCGGGCAGCGGGAAGACCGCCACCATGAGTCAGCGCGTCGTCCACCTCGTGGCCAACGGCGCCGTTCGGCCCGACCAGGTCCTGGGGCTCACTTTCACCCGCAAGGCCACTGCCGAGCTCGCCTCGCGCGTGTCCACTCGCCTCGGCCAGCTCGCTGAGGCGGGGCTCCTGCCGGGAGCGGGCCGGGCCGACGGCGGCGCCGAGCTCGGTGAGCCGATGATCTCCACCTACAACTCCTTCGCCGCCGCGCTCGTGCACGACCACGGCCTGGGCATCGGCGTCGATCCCGACGCCACGCTCATCACCGCGGCGCGCGCCTGGCAGATCGTCGACGACATGCTGGCCTCGCGCGTCACGCACCTGCCTCTCGAACCCACGCGCACCACCGTGCGCGCCGTCCTGCGCCTCGACGGCGCCCTGTCGGAGAACCTGCTCAGCGTCGAGGAGGCCGCCGAGGGCCTGGATGACCTCCAGCACCTCTTCGAGGGACTCGCCGGGGTCAGAGGCCTGGCCACCATCTTCAAACCCAGGGGTCAGACCATGACCACCCAGCGCGCCCTCCTCGAACTCGCCGCCGAGTACCGCGAGCACAAGCGCCGCCACGGGCTCGTCGACTTCGGGGATCAGATCGCCCTGGCGTGCCGGATCGCCGAGGAGGTCCCCGGCGCCGCCCGCGCGCTCGGCGAGCAGTACCCCGCCGTCCTGCTCGACGAGTTCCAGGACACCTCGGTGGCCCAGGCCCTCCTGCTCTCCCGCCTCTTCGCCGGGGGAGGTGTCACCGCCGTCGGAGACCCCAACCAGGCGATCTACGGATGGCGCGGCGCCAGCGCCGGGGCCCTCGACTCCTTCCACGCCCGCTTCAACCCCGCGGGCACCGAGGCCCTGGCCCAGGGGGCGGACCCCGCGCTCGCCACGCCCGTGCTGCCCCTGTCCACCGCCTGGCGCAATGACCGGCGCATCCTCGACGCCGCCAACATCATCTCCGCCCCCCTGCGCGACCACAGCCCCCAGCCGGGGGACGCCGACGTGGCGCGCATCCCCGTCGCGCGCCTCGTCCCCCGCCCCGAGGCCGCGGGCCTGGCCGACGGCGCCGTCCACGTCGCCTTCCTGCCCGATCCCCTCGCCGAGGCCGAGGAGGTGGCTGAGTTCATGGCGCGGCGCTGGGGGCCGCGCGCCGAGCTCGCCGTCCTGTCCCGCACGCGCTCCCAACTCATCCCCATCGCCGACGCGCTCCAGGCGCGCGGCATCCCCCACGAGGTCGTCGGCATCGGCGGGATGCTCAGCGTTCCCGAGGTCGCCGACCTGCGCGCCCTCATCACCGCGGCCGCAGACCCCGAGCGGGGGGACCGCCTCATGCGCCTGCTGAGCGCCGGGGACATCGGCGCCGCCGACCTGCGCGCCCTCCACGACCTGGCGCGCCGCCACACCCGCGGCCCGCAGCGGTCCGCGCGGTGCCAGGCCGGGAGCGCCGCGCCCGAGCCCCCGGCCGACGGCCAGGAGGAGGCCTCCGAGGCGCCGCTGCTCACCGAGGCCCTGGAGACCATCGCCCGACGGGCCGAGGAATCGGGCGGCGATGGTCCCATCGAGGGCCTGTCCGAGGCCGGGCGCGCCCTCGCCCTGCGCCTGGCCCGCGCCCTGCGACGGGTCCGTGCCGCCCTCGCCCTACCACTGCCGGACATCATCGACATCGCCGAGCGGGCCCTCGACCTCGATATTGAGATCGCCGCCATGGGTCCCAAGCGGGCCGGTAGGCGCGCCGTCGACGCCTTCAGGGCCGTGGCCGAGCAGTACGCCGCGGACACCGAGGCCCCGACCCTGGCCGGGTTCCTCAACTGGCTCCAGATCGCCCAGTCCGAGGAGAACGGGCTCGACGCCCCCGAGCCCGACCCCGAGCCCGGCGCCGTCCAACTCCTCACCACGCACGCCGCCAAGGGCCTGGAATGGGACGCCGTCGCCGTCATCGGAATGACCGAGACCGCCTTCCCCTCCTACCGGGGCAAGGCCGAGGAGGACGGCGCCATCAAGACGGGCTCGTGGACCTCCAGCACGGAGGAGTTCCCCCACCCCCTGCGCGCCGACGCCGGTGAGCTGCCGCCCTTCGAGCTGGGATCCCTGGAACCCCCGCACGTGGACAAGGACGACGTCAAGGGCATGTGGGAGCAGTACGCGCTGGCCCTGGGCCGTCACGTCATCGCGGAGGAGAGGCGCCTGGCCTACGTGGCCGTGACCCGCGCCCGCCACGACCTCCTCCTGACCGGATCGCACTTCGTCAAGACGGGCAAGACCCCGCGGCGCATGTCCCGCTTCCTCGACGAGGTCCTGCGCGGCGGCGGAGGGGCCTCGCCCGCCACCCCCTGGGGCGCGGGCCTCACCGAGATCGACGACGAGGCCTCCAACCCCCTCCACGACGCCACCGCCTCAGCCTGGTGGCCGGTGGAGCGCCCCGCCGGGCCCGGAGGCCCCCGCGCGGAGAGGATCGCGGCCGCCCGAGCCGTCGACGCCGCCCGGCGCGCGTCCGCGCCGCGGGCCGGAGAAGATCCTGCGGCGCCCACGGACCCACTCGTGGCCCGATGGGAGGCCGAGGCCGAATTACTGCTGGCCGAGCGACGTCGGACCGAGCGCGCGCTCCCCGGGGTGCGCATGCCCTCCCACCTGGCGGCCACGAGCCTGGACCGCCTGCGCGCCGATCCCGCCGCCTTCGCCCTCGACCTGCGCCGCCCCCTGCCGCCCGAGCCGCGGACCGCCGGGCGGCTCGGCACCGTCTTCCACGACGCCATCGCCCAGCGCCTCGCGGGTCGCGCGGCCCTCATTCCGCTCACCGACGCGGGCGTCCCCGACGCCCTTCCCCCGGCCGATCGGAAGCGCGTCGAGCGCTGGCTCGCCACCGCCGAGTCCCTGCCCCTCCTCAAGGGCCACGCCCTGCGCGCCACCGAGGTGGAGCGGGAGCTCACGGTGGGCGGCACGACGCTGCGATGCCGGATCGACGCCGTCTTCGCCGCCCCGGACGGCTCGTGGCTGATCGTCGACTGGAAGACGGGGCGCCGCCGCGTCCCCGTGGACCAGTTGAGCGTCTACGTCCACGCCTGGGCCGCCAGTCAGGGGACGCCGGCGGAACGGGTGCGCGCCGCCTACGCCTATGTGGACGTGGGCGAGGTCGACGAACTCACGCCGGCGGATCTGCTGCCACTGGACGCCGTCGGGAGCCTCCTCGCCCCCGGCGCGGCCGCCCCGGGGGACCCCCACACCCCGGCCACTGTGGAGGACCCGGGCGCCGGGCCATGACCAGCGCGCGGTCCTTAAAGACCCGCCGCCTCGCCCCTACTCCCCGGGACTGGGCACGGCCCGCAGGGGCGCGGGGACCTCCGAGGTCACCGCCTCCATCTCATCGGCGGCCCGAACCGCCGAATCCGTTGGCACCGGGGCCAGGCGCGGCTCGTGGTGGGCGACGATCGGATCGTCGCCCACCTGCTCGGCCAGATCCTCCAGCATCGCCACCGCGTCCCGAGTGACCGACTCGTCTCCGGAGTGGACGCCATGCAACAGCCAGCGCACCAGGCTCATCTCGCTCACCAGCTCCGCGCGGTCGCGCAGGTGACGGTCCACCCCCTCCGAGCGCGCCAGGTCGTAGGCCGACTCGATCGAGTCCAGGCAGTCCAGGGGCGCCGAGGAGTAGATCCACGCCAGGTCCTCCGCCGGGTCGCCCACATGCGCCTGGCCGAAGCCGCTCATCGCTACCACGGAGCCCCCGGCGGTCAGGACGTTCTCCGCGGCCATGTCCCCATGGACCACCACCGGCCGGAAGCGCCACAGCGCCGCGTCCTCCAGAGCCCGCTCCCAGCGCGAGAGCACCGAGGACGGCGCCTTGCCCGTGCCCGCGGCCTCATCGAGCAGCGCCAGCCACGAGTCCCGCACCTCATCGGCGTCGCGCACCGGCATGCCCGCCTCCGAGATGACGGTGGTGGGCAGCTCGTGCAACTCGCCCAACGCCTTGCCGAGCCCCGCCGACAGCCCCGGCCCCGGGCGCAGGGACATCAGATTGATCGGCCGGCCCGCCGTGTGGGAGCGGACCTGGACGCAGGCGCCGTCGCGCCTGAGGAAGCCGGCCGGCCGAGGCACGTCGAAGGACAGGCGCCCGCCGTCCACGATCCTGCCGATGCGCCGCAGCACCTCCGCCTCGGCCACCAGCTCCGCGCCGGTGATGTCATCGAGGGCCTCGTGGACCTCCCAGTGGCGCCCTCGGGTGTCGATGACGCCGACCACCCTCAGATGCGCGGAGTCCAACTGGGGCAGCGCCAGGCGGGCCGGGTCCAGGCCCCGCACCGCGATCGACGCCATGGCGGCGAGGGCCAGCGCCGAGCGGCGCTCGACCGGCGTCCCCTCTGGCGCGCCCGCGCTGTCAGGGGCCTCGCCGCGCGCGGGGGAGGGGAGCGCCCCGTCGGCGGCCTGCTCGCCCTCGGGCAGCCCCTCGCCCTCGGGCCCGCCGCCGCTTGAGCCCGACGGCGCGCCGGGGGAAGCCCCCGCGCCTGTCTCAGCGCTGATCTCAGCGCTCGTTTCCATGGCCGGGTCCAGGGCGGGGTCCGTGGGCGTCATGACCCAACCGTAGGCGAGGCTCGGCGTCTCGCGCAGCCGCCGCGCCTGCCCTGCTCGCCTGGTGAGCGGTGCGGGTGGGCGGTCAGTGGCGCTCCTACAAGCGCCATCCCCGTCATCCAGGCGGTTATCCACAGGTTCGCCGATGGGGGTAGCGCGAGGCGCGGATCCTCGCTTAGTCTCAGCTCTCGTCCGATCGTCCCAGATCGGAGCTGCTATCCGGCCCCAGTGCCGGCCCCTGACCTCGACTGGTCCCCCGAGCCAGACGCTCCCGCCTCCTGCTCGACCACCGAGGAACCCCATGGACGCCGCGACGCTGCTGCACTCAGAGGTCCGCGAACTCGTGCGCCGTCGCGGCATCGACCCCCTCTCCGAGCCCGGATCCCTGGTCGCCCTCGTCAAGGAGGCCTCCGCCGATTACCTTGCTCGTGCCGACGCTGGACTCGTCCCGCCCCTGCTCGATCCCGAGGCGGCCACCGCGGGCATCATCGACTCCCTGGCCGGCATGGGCCCCCTCCAGCGCTACCTCGACGACGACGAGGTCGAGGAGATCTGGGTCAACGGCGCGGACCGCGTCTTCGTGGCCCGCTCGGGCCGCCCCGAGCTGACCACCACCCTCCTGGCCGACGGCGACCTGCGCGTCCTCGTCGAGCGCATGCTGCGCGTCTCCGGGCGCCGCCTCGACATGGCCAGTCCCTTCGTCGACGCCCAGTTACCCGGCGGCGAGCGCCTCCACGTGGTCATCCCGCCCATCACCGGCGCCCACTGGGCGGTCAACATCCGCAAGCACATGGCCCGCGCCAGCCGCCTGGCCGACCTCGTCCGCCTCGGCTCCCTGCCGGCCAGGCCCGCCGCCTTCCTCGACGCCTCCGTGCAGGCGGGCCTCAACATCCTCGTCTCGGGGGCCACCCAGGCCGGCAAGACCACCATGGTCCGCGCCCTGGCCGGGGCCATCCCCGCCGGCCAACGCATCATCACCTGCGAGGAGGTCTTCGAGCTCTCCCTGCGCAACCGCGACTGCGTGGCCATGCAGACCCGCCCAGCCAACCTCGAGGGCGCCGGTGAAATCACCCTGCGGCGCCTGGTCAAGGAGGCGCTGCGCATGCGACCCGACCGCCTCCTCATCGGCGAGGTCCGGGAGGCCGAGGCCCTCGATCTGCTCATCGCGATGAACTCCGGCCTGCCGGCCATGTCCACCCTCCACGCCAACTCGGCCAGGGAGGCCGTCGTCAAGATCTGCACCCTGCCGCTGCTCGCCGGGGAGAACGTCTCCGCCGCCTTCGTCGTGCCCACGGTCGCCAGCGCGATCGACCTCGTCGTCCACCTCGGGATCGACGCCGCCGGCCGCCGCACCGTGCGAGAGATCCGCGCCGTCACCGGCCGGGTCGAGAACGGCGTCATCGAGTTGGCCGACCTCTTCCACCGCGACCGGGCCGACCACCTCGTCCGCGGCACCGGCCTGCCGCCGGGCCGGGAGCGCTACGAGCGCGCCGGGCACGACCTCTCCTCCCTCCTGGCCGTTGGCCAGGCGCCGTTCCTCCCCGACGCCGCGCCGCCCACTTCGCGGCGCTCCGCCCGAGTCCCCGCCGCGGTCGCGGCCCACTTGGCCCCCGCCGGACGGGAGGGCCAGTGATGGGCGCGATCGCAGGGCTCCTGGCGGGCCTGGGCCTCGTCCTCATCTGGCAGGCCTGCACGAGCGAGCCCCCGCGGTGGAGATCCGAGCGGTCCCGGCGCCTGGGGGACCTCCTCATCCAGGCCGGTGCCGGGCGCACGAGCCCCGCCGCCTTCGTGATCGGAAGCCTCGGGGCCGGCGCCGTCGTCGCGCTCGGATTCCTCGGCGCCACCGGAGCATGGACCATCGCGGCCGCCTTCGGCGCCATCGCCTCCCTCCTACCCTTCCTCCTCATCTCCTCGCGGGCGCGCGCCCGGCGCACGCGCCTGCGCGAGATCTGGCCCGAGGCGGTCGACACGCTCATCTCCGGGATCCGGGCCGGGATGAGCCTGCCCGAGGCGCTGGCCAGCCTCGCCGAGCGGGGCCCGGAGGCGGTGCGCGCCGAGTTCTCCGCCTTCGCCGTCGACTACGCGGCCACAGCGCGGTTCGATGAGTCCCTGGCCCGCCTGAGGGCCCGCTTCGCCGACCCCGTCGCGGACAGGATTGTCGAGGCGCTCCACCTCGCCCACGAGGTCGGCGGCACCGAACTCGCCGACCTCATGCGGTCCCTGGCCCGGATGCTGCGCGAGGACATGCGCACCCGCGGCGAACTCGAGGCCCGTCAATCCTGGACCGTCAACGGCGCGCGGGTGGCCGTGGCCGCCCCCTGGCTCGTCCTGGCCCTGCTGTCCACGCGCCCCCAGGCCGCGGCCGCCTACGCCACGAGCGGCGGCGCCCTCGTCCTGCTCATCGGGGCGATGGCCAGCGCGCTCGCCTACCGCCTCATGCTGAGGATCGGGCGCCTGCCCGAGGAGGAGCGGGTGCTGCGATGAGCGACCATCTCGTTCTCGGGGGCCTGATCGGCCTGCTCGCCTCGCTGGGCATCCTCCTGGTCCTCCAGGCCCTGTCGTGGCGGCGCCCCGGCCTCGTCGCGCGCCTTGAGCCCTACGTCCGGGAGCGGCCCCGCGGATCCGCGCTCCTGCGCGCCCCCGGCCCCAGCGGGAAGACCGTCCCTGGGCTGCTGCTCGCCGCCGTCGCCGGCCTGGGCGGGCTCCTGGAATCCATGGGCTCGTCCGCCGACTCAGTCCGACAGCGCCTGGCCCGATCCGGCTCCCACCTCACTTACGACGAGTTGAGGGTCCAGCAACTCGTCTGGGCGGGCGCGGGCCTGTCCGCCGCCCTCGGGCTGGGGCTCATCTCCTCGTTCGTGCGGCCCATCAGCGTCCCCGCCGTGCTGATCGGCGCCCTCATCGCGGCGATCGCCGGGGCGGCGGCCCGCGACTGGTGGCTCTCACGCTCCGTGAAGCGGCGCACCGCGAGGATCGAGGCGCAGCTGCCCGACGTCGTCGAGCTCCTCGCGCTCGCCGTCGGGGCCGGTCAAGGGCCGGTGGACGCCATCGAGCGGGTCGCCCGCCGGGGGCGCGGCGACCTCGTCGACGAGCTCGCCATGACCCTGGCCGACATCCGCTCGGGCACCGTCCTGGCCACCGCCCTCGAGGACCTAGAGGCGCGGTGCGGCTGTCCGGCCCTGGCCCGCCTCTGCGAGGCCATCACCGTGGCGATGGAGCGCGGGACGCCCCTGGCCGAGGTCCTGCGCTCCCAAGCCGCCGACTCCCGCGAGGCCGCCCGGCGCGCCCTCATCGAGGAGGGCGGCAAGCGCGAGATCGCCCAGATGGTGCCCGTCGTCTTCCTCGTCCTGCCCATCACCGTCCTGTTCGCCCTCTATCCCGGGATCGTCGTCCTGCGCCTGGGCATCTGACCTCCCGGAGCCGCGGCCCGATCCCCCCACTCAAGGAAGGAACCACCATGAGCACCCCCTCCCGCAGCTCCCGGCGCGGCGCCGTCAGATTGAGCGGCTCACTTGGCGCCGCCGCGCTCGACTGCCCCCGGCGCGCCAGGGCGCTCGCCGTCCGAGCCGGCCGCGCGATCGCGCCCGAGCGCGGCGACGTCCCCGGATGGGTCCTGGTCACGCTCATGACCGCCGGGCTCGTCGTCGCCCTATGGACCGTGGCCGGTCCCGCGCTCGTCAACATCTTCACCTCCGCGATGAACAAGGTGACCGGTGCGATCTGAGCGCCTGGGCCCGTGTCGGCCTGACGCCCCGCGCCCGCCCCGATCCCGCCGCGGCCCCGGGCAGGGGAACGGTGAGGAGGGCTCGGCGATCGCCGAGTTCGTCATGGTCGGCTCCCTCGTCATCGCGGTGGCCGTCGCCCTCCTCCAGCTCGCGCTGGGGCTCTACGCGCGCAACGTCCTCATCGATGCCGCGGGTGAGGGCGCCAGGCGCGCCGCGTTGGCGGGAGGCACCGAGGAGGAGGCCGCCGCGCGCGTCCGCGCCCTGACCGGCGCCGCCCTCGCCGACGACTACGTCACGGATGTGCGGGTCCGCCGCGCGGTTCGCGATGGTCTGCCCGTGGTGGAGGTCGAGGTGAGCGCGCCCATGCCCGTCCTCGGGCTGCTGGGCCCCGGCGGGAGCCTGCGTGTGAGCGGTCACGCCCTCGATGAATCGGCCCTCGCCCGAGCTGGCGCGACGCCATGAGACGGCTGATGAGGACCCGGTGGCTCCCCGCGCCGGGCGGGGGAGCGGAGGGCGAACGGGGCAGCGCGACGGTCGAGTTCATCGGATGGAGCGTGGCCATCGTCTTGCCGGTCCTCTACCTCATCATCGCTCTCGCCCAGGCTCAGGCGGCCTCGCTCGCCGTGGCCAGCGCCGCCGACTCCGCCGCCCGCGCCATGGAGTACAGCGCGGGTGGCGCTGATGGCCTGGGTCCGGCCCGGGCCCGTGCCGCCGTCGGCCTCGCCTTGGCCGATCAAGGGATCGATGACGACCCCGCCACCGCGCTCGTCCTCGACTGCGAGGACTCCGCCTGCGCCCGGCCCAGGGCCGTGCGCGTGGAGGTGGGAGTCGGCCTGCCGCTCGTGTCCATGACCGGAATCGGTGACGATCTCGTCACGATCTCCGCCGTGCGCCCCGTGAGCACCATCGACAATGGCATCCCGGGCCCAGAGGGTGATCGATGAGGCCCGACGATGCCCGCGCAACCACGGGCCCACCCGCGCTCTCGGCGCCCGTCCCCTGGCGACGGCGCCTCAGGGTGCTGCTTCGTCGCCGCGCGGCCGAGGACGGGCAGGCCATGCTGCTCGGGATCGGCATGATCGCCGTCGTGCTCGCCCTGACCCTCGGCATCGCGTCGGTGACCTCCGTCTACTTGGACGTCAAGCGCCTGACCGCCATGGCGGACTCCGCCGCGGTGGCGGGGGCGGGCAGGATCGCGCCCGACGGCTATTACACGGGTGGCCCTAGCGCCGCGCCCGTGGCCATGGACGACGCCTCCGTGCGGAGCGCCGCCGTCGACGACCTCGTCTCCCAGGCGGAGGTGGGAGTGGCGAGCGCCGGGGGCCTGAGCGATGTGAGCGTGAGAGATGCCCACGTCGAGGATGGCAGGGTCGCCGTCGTCACCCTCAGCGGACACTCGCGCCCGCCCTTCCTGCCCTGGGGGGTGCTGCCCTTCGAGGGCTTCGACATCAGCGCCGCGGGGTCGGCCCGGACGACGACGGCGCCTTGAGGCGGGTGGGGATCCGCGCGACGCGCGCCCACCGGTGCCGTCTGCGCCCACCGGTGCCGTCTGCGCCGACTGGTGCGGGCAACTCGCACCGCTCGGTGCGCACGGCACCGCTCGGTGCGGAGCGCGCCAGCCGATGGGCGGCTCGGTCAGGCGGCGGTGCTCAGGAGCGCGGCGGCAGGCGCCGACGACGCCGTCTGACCGGCGGGCATCGCCGCCATCTCGGCCGTGGGGGCCGGAAGGGCTCGCGCGGCGGGGTCAGTGGCGGCGCCGGTCATCCTGGTCTGCCCCGGGCGCTGCCAGCGGGCGGAGACGGCGGCCGCCTCGCGGCGCACGAGCCCGGCGATGTAGGCGCGCTTGACGGTCAGGAGCACGTTGATGCCGACCACGAGGTAGAAGAGGTTTGCGATGACGCTCGGCCAGGCGCCGGAGGAGGCGCAGTTGGCCATGAGCATGATCGAGCCCGAGATGTTGAGGGCCTGGTACTTGAGGGAATCACCGGCCAGCCTGCCGGAGGAGATGAGGACGTAGGCCCAGAGGAGTTCGGCGGCGCCGAGCCAGCCGGCCAGGGAGAGGAGGTAGGGAACGATGTGGGTCACGGAGGAAGATCATGGACTCCCTGACGATGAAGATCAATCGCAGGTATCTGCATGGGGGATGTAGTTTTACTTCATGAACCTGTCGTCTCGTCGGATGTCCGTCCTCCTCGCCGTCCAGCGCGCCGGAGGGGTGGTCGCAGCAGCGGATTCGTTACACATGAGCCCCTCCGCGGTGTCCCAGCACGTCCGGCTCCTGGAGAAGGAAAGCGGCGCCCGTCTCGTGGACCGCGCCCCGACTGGCGCGGTCCTCACGGAGGCCGGTCGGGTCCTGGCCGAGAGCGCCGAGCGCATCGAGGGCGAGCTCATCGAGGCCCAGCGCAAGCTCGCCGCGCTCGACGGCGCCAGCCCCACCGGGACGGTTCGCGTCGGCTCCTTCGCCACCGCCGTGCGCGCCATCCTCCTCCCGCTCATCGCCGACCTGGAGGCCAACCGCCCCGGGCTCGACATCATCATCGAGGAGGTCGAGGAGCGCGCGGGCCTGTCCCGCCTGCGCCGCGGCGAGCTCGACCTCCTTCTCCTGGAGCGCGACGCCCGCGCCCTGCCCCCCGCCCCCCGCGGCCTCGGCGATGTGCCGATCCTCGACGAGTCCTGGCTCGTCGTCGTCCCCCCGGGCTGCGCCGTGCCGACGTCGCTGGCGGACCTGGCCGGCGCCACCTGGATCGCCCTCGACCCCTCCACCGCCGGGGCCTTCGCGCTGACCCGCCTGTCTGGGCAGCTCGGAGTCGCCCTGAACACCCGGCACGTGGGCAACGACTACGACGTCGTGCTCGCCATGGCCCATGCGGGATTGGGCTACGCGCTCCTCCCCGAACTCGCGGTGCGCAGCAACGACATCCCCGACGACGTGCGCATCACCCGCCTGCCCGGCCTGGGCGCGCGCCAGCTCGTCGTGCGCCATCGCGCCACGCGCACCGAGCCCGGGCCGGCGGTGCGCGCGGTCCTGTCAGCGCTGCTGGAGCAGACGATCCCCCTGGGCGCCGTCATGGGGTGAGGAGGGGAGGGTCTGGCGGATCGACTACTCTTGCCGGGTGGCCACTGACTTCCCCATGCAGATCGAACGACTCCGACACACCTACGCCTCCATCGCCGCGGTGACCGACCCTGACGCCCTGCGCGCCCGCATCGTCGAGTTGAGCGAGTCCGCTGCCGCCCCGGACCTCTGGGACGACCCGGACGCCGCCCAGGTGGTCACCTCCGCCCTGTCCCACGCCCAGGCGGATCTCAAGCGCGTCGAGGAGCTCGGCGAGCGCATCGACGATCTCGAGGCGATGGTCGAACTCGCCGGGGAGGAGGAGGGCGACGACGCCGCGGAGATCCTCGCCGAGGCCGAGTCTGACCTCGCCGCCGTCTCCAAGGACCTGGCCGACCTGGAGATCCGCACCCTGCTGAGCGGCGAGTACGACCAGCGCGACGCCGTCGTCACCATCCGCTCGGGCGCCGGGGGAGTCGACGCCGCCGACTTCGCCGAGATGCTCCTGCGCATGTACACGCGCTGGGCCGAGCGCCACGACTACGCCGTCAAGGTCCTCAACACCTCCTACGCCGAGGAGGCCGGGCTGAAGTCCGTGACCTTCGAGGTCCATGCCCCCTACGCCTACGGCACCCTGTCCGTGGAGGGCGGCACGCACCGCCTCGTGCGCATCAGCCCCTTCGACAACCAGGGGCGCCGCCAGACCTCCTTCGCCGCCGTCGAGGTCATCCCGCTCATTGAGTCCACCGACCACATCGACATCCCCGAGACGGACATCCGCATCGACGTCTTCCGCTCCTCGGGGCCCGGCGGCCAGAGCGTCAACACCACCGACTCTGCCGTGCGCATCACGCACCTGCCCACTGGCCTGGTGGTGTCCATGCAGGACGAGAAGTCGCAGATCCAGAACCGCGCGGCCGCCATGCGCGTGCTCCAGTCGCGCCTGCTGCTGCTCAAGCAGCAGGAGGAGGACGCTAAGAAGAAGGAGCTCGCCGGGGACATCAAGGCCTCCTGGGGAGACCAGATGCGCTCCTACGTCCTCAACCCGTACCAGATGGTCAAGGACCTGCGCACCAACCACGAGGTCGGCAACCCCGACTCCGTCTTCGACGGCGACATCGACGGCTTCATCGACGCCGGCATCCGCTGGCGCAAGCAGCAGGAGCAGGCCGAGGACTGATCCGCGCCCCGCGCCCTTTCCCGAGACCGGTCGATATCAGGATCGAGACCGGTCGATATCAGGATCGAGACCGGTCGGCGGGGCGCCGGGAACCGGTCTCGCTCCTATTTTCGACCGGTCTCGCTCTTATTTTCGACCGGTCTCGGCGTGATGTGGCGGGGCGGGGCGGGAGCGCGCTAGCCTGGGACCGGTCGCGACTGGCGAGGGTGGGGTACCACCGGGGAGCGGCCGCCGCCCCATGTGGAGGGGACGTCGCCCGCCTGGGCGTCCCGCCGAAACCCGGAACCACAGGAGCCCCTCGTGACCGCCTCACCGGCCCCCTCAGCCCCGACCAGCGTGCCCACCGCCCACGTCCCCACCGAGGGACTGGTCAATCCCGACGTCGTCCCCGTGCACCGCGCGCTCGTCTCCGTCTACGACAAGACCGGCCTCGTCGAGCTCGCCACCGCCCTGGCCGCCGCCGGCGTCGAGATCGTCTCCACCGGCTCCACGGCCGCCACCATCGCCGCCGCGGGCATCGCGGTCACCGGCGTCGAGCGGGTCACCGGCTTCCCCGAGTGCCTCGAGGGCCGCGTCAAGACCCTCCACCCCGCCGTCCACGCCGGCATCCTCGCCGACCGCCGCAAGCCCGACCAACTCGCCCAACTCGACTCCCTGGGCGTGGCCCCCCTCGACCTCGTCGTCGTCAACCTCTACCCCTTCGCCGCCACCGTCGCCTCCGGCGCGCCCTTCGACGCCTGCGTCGAGCAGATCGACATCGGCGGCCCCTCCATGGTCCGCGCCGCCGCCAAGAACCACCCCGGCGTCGCCATCCTGACTTCCCCCGACCAGTACGCCGAGGCCGTCCAGGCCATCGCCGACGGCGGGTTCTCCCTCGCCCAGCGCCGCCGCCTCGCCGCGGCCGCCTACGCCCACACCGCCGCCTACGACGCCGCCGTCGCCACCTGGTTCGCGCAGCAGATCGAGGCCGACGGCGCGGGAGCCGGCACCGCGGCCGATGCCGAGGGCCCGGTCGCGCCCCCCGCCTACGCCGGCGCCGCCTACGAGCGCCTCGCCGCCCTGCGCTACGGCGAGAACCCCCACCAGGGCGCCGCCGTCTACACCGCCCCAGGGGCGCGCGGGGGAGTGGCCAACGCCCGGCAGTTGTCCGGCAGGGCCATGAGCTACAACAACTACACGGACACCGACGCCGCCCTGCGCGCCGCCTACGACCACGACGGCGAGGTCTGCGTGGCCATCATCAAGCACGCCAACCCCTGCGGCGTGGCCATCAGCCCCAGTGGTGATGTCGCGCAGGCCCACCGCCTCGCCCATGCCTGCGACCCCGTGTCCGCCTTCGGCGGCGTCATCGCCACCAACGCCACCGTCACCGCCGCCATGGCGCATCAGATCAAGCCGATCTTCACCGAGGTCGTGGCCGCTCCCGCCTTCGAGGACGAGGCCCTGGAGATCCTCAGGGCCAAGAAGAACCTGCGCGTTCTCGCCGTCGAGCCGCCCGAGCGCGAGGGATGGGAGATCAAGCAGATCTCCGGAGGCGCCGTCATCCAGGAGCGCGACGCCTATCAGGCCGGTGACGATGACCCCGCCGCCTGGACCCTCGCCGCCGGCCACCCCGCCGATGAGGCCACCCTCGCCGACCTCCGCTTCGCCTGGCGGGCCATCCGCTCGGTCAAGTCCAACGCCATCCTGCTGGCCTCCGGCGGGGCCACCGTGGGCGTGGGCATGGGCCAGGTCAACCGCGTCGACTCCTGCCGCCTGGCCGTCGAGCGCGCCAACACGCTCGGCGCCCGCTCCACCGGCGACGCCGCGGCGCCCGCCTCCGCGTCCGGTGAGACCGGGGCCGTCGGCGGGGGCGACGCCGGCCGGATCCTCACCGGTCCCTCCCCCGAGCGGGCTCGGGGGGCCGTGGCCGCCTCCGACGCCTTCTTCCCCTTCGCCGATGGCCTGCGGGTCCTCATCGACGCCGGTGTGCGCGCGGTCGTCCAGCCCGGCGGCTCCATCCGCGACGAGGAGGTCATCGCCGCCGCCAAGGCCGCGGGCGTGACCATGTACCTCACCGGGCAGCGCCACTTCTTCCACTGAGGCCGCCGCTCCCGGCCCGGCGCGGCCGGGCTGGAGGCGGGGCGATAGGGTGGGCGCGTGAGCCAGGAGGGGGACAGCGCGGCCAGCGCCAGCACCACGGGTGGGCCGTCCGCGGGACCCGCGGATGAGCGCCCCCGGCGGGGCGTGGCCCCGCCGCGCAGCCGCGCCCATCAGACCTACCGGACCGCCGGCGTCGTCGCCGTGGCGGTGAGCCTCGCCGTCGTTCCCGTCATCAGCCTGCTGGGCCGCCAGCGGCTCGGCGTCATCGCGCTGGTGGCCCTGCTCCTCACCCTCGTCGTCATGCGCTTCCAGCGCCCCCAGGGCACCTGGATCTCCGCGCGCTCACGGCTCTTCGACGTCGTCTTCGGCGTGCTGCTCGCCCTGGCGCTCCTCGTGCTCGCCCCCTACGCGGACCTCCCGCGCATCTTCGGCTGAGCCCCGGCGCCCGGCGGGCGGCATCGGGGCCTCGCTCCATCCCGGATGGCAGACGCCCCCGCCCGCGCGGCGGTGAGTGTGAGATCCTGCCCCGCTGTCACAGTCATCACGCGCTCACGCGGCGATCCCCTGTATCTGGAAGGCCCCAACATGTCCAACGCACAGCCCGCCGCGCGCAAGCGCCGCATGAGGGGCGGCATTCTCCTGTGGGTGATTGTCGCGATCCTCCTGGCCGTCATCCTCGGCTCCATCCGCGTGGGCGGCGACCCCATCATCCCGGCGCCCCTGGGCCGCGTCTTTGCCACCTTCTCGGCGATCTTCAGCCAGTTCCTGCAGTTCGCGATCCCGCTGATCATCATCGGCCTGGTCACCCCCGCCATCGCCGACCTCGGGCACGGGGCCGGCAAGTGGCTGGGCGTTACCACCACCGTCGCGTACGCCTCCACCCTCTTCGCGGGCTTCGTCACCTACGCGACCTGCGCGGCCCTGTTCCCCACGCTCCTGTCCGGCGTGACGCTCGGCAACGTCTCCGAGCCCGGGAGCGCCCTGGAGAGCTTCTTCACCCTTCAGATCGCCCCGCCGCTGGAGGTCCTGACCGCCCTCATCCTCAGCTTCGTTATGGGCATCGGCCTCTCGCTCGTGCCCCGCGGCGTGCTGCGCAAGGGATTCATCGATTTCCGCGCCATCATCACCCGCCTCATCGAGGCGATCATCATCCCCCTCCTGCCGCTGCACATCTTCGGCATCTTCCTCAACTTCGCCTACACGGGCGAGGCCTGGGCCGTCATGAAGACCCTCGTGCGCGTGGTCATCGTCGTGCTCGTCCTCGAGGTCGTCATCCTGGCGTGCCAGTACACCGCCGCCGGGGCCATCGGCCGCAAGAACCCGCTCAAGGCCATCCTCACGCTGCTGCCGGCCTACATGACGGCCCTGGGCACCTCGTCCTCCGCGGCGACCATCCCGGTCACGTTGCGCCAGACCAAGAAGCTGGGCGTGTCCGACGCCGTCGCCTCCTTCGTCATCCCCCTGTGCGCCACGATCCACCTGGCCGGCTCGACGTCGAAGATCTTCGCCTTCGCCTTCGCCATCGCCTTCACCCAGGGCCTGACGATCAGCACCGCCCAGTGGATCGGCTTCATCTTCATGCTCGGCATCACGATGGTCGCGGCCCCCGGCGTCCCCGGCGGCGCGATCGCGGCGGCCTCAGGCCTCATCGCCTCCATGCTGGGCTTCAACGACGCCCAGGTCGGGCTCATGTTCGCCACCTACATCGCCATGGACTCCTTCGGCACCGCCACCAACGTCACCGGTGATGCCGCCATCGCCATCGCCATCGACCGCTTCGCCGACGGCCGCCTCGGCCGCGAGGGGGACCCGGAGAACGCCCGAGAGCTCGCCTTCGACGGCATGGCTTACCTCGACAGCGTGAGCGTCGAGGGCGTGGTCAGCCCCGAGGACCTGGCCGCCTCCAGGGCCGCGGCGGGCCATCCCAGCGACTGAGGCCGAGCCGGGGCCGCGGCCCTCTCTCACCCCTCCCGGGCCACCAGCCTGGCCAGCGCCCCGCCCGCTGACATGAGCGCGGCGGGGGTGCCCTGCTCGACGACGCGGCCCCCATCGAGGACGGCCACGTGGTCCGCCCCGCCCACCCACTGCAGGCGGTGCGTGATCTCCACGACTGTCGTGCCGGCCAGGCGCTCGCGCACGCGGGAGCGCACCCGGGCGTCGAGCGCCGGGTCCAGGTGCGAGGTGAACTCGTCCAGGACGATGACCCCGGGGCGGGCCAGCAGCGCCCGCGCCAGCGCTAGCCGCTGGCGCTGCCCGCCGGACAGCGAGGCCCCGCGCTCGCCGATCATCGTGCCGTAACCGGACTCCAGGGCCTCGATGTCGTCATGGATCCCGGCGTCCTGGCAGGCCTGCCGCGCCTCCTCCTCGCTCGCGCCCGGCGCGGCCAGCCGCAGGTTGTCCAGGACGCTGGCCCGGAAGAGGTGCGCGCTCTGGCTGACCAGGGCCACCTCGCGACGCAGGCTGTCCCCCCTCAGTTCCCGGATGTCGACGCCGTCCAGGAGGATCCGGCCCGCCGTGGGGTCGTCGAAGCGTAGCGCCAGATGGCCCATGGTGGTCTTGCCCGAGCCGGAGACCCCCACGAGGCAGGTCCACCGGCCCGCCGCCGCGCGCACGGACACGTCATCGAGCGCGAGCCTCGGTGAGCCCGGGTAGGCGTAGGAGACGCCCTCCCACACGAGCTCATGGGAGCCCGCCCGGGCCAGCTCCCCCTGCCCGTCCACGACCTCGATAGGGGAGTGAGCGGTGGCCCACACCCTCTCGGCCGCGGCGAAGGAGGCGTTGAGCGCGGCGGCGAGCTCCTCCACGCCCCGCGCCGTCTCGGCCAGGCGCACCACCGCCGCCACGCCGCCCGCCAGGGCGGCCGCGGAGAAGGCCCCCGCGCGCACGCCGTCGGCGCCCACGAGGATCATCGCGGCGGGGCCCGCGAGCGCGAGCAGCTGGGCGCCGCCCCGGCGCAGTGCCGTCCAGCGCCGCGCCGGGGCTCCGGCGGCCTGAATGGCGCGGTCGATCGCGCCCATCTCCTCGAGACGCTCCTCCGCGCGCCCGTAGCCCACCACCTCGGCCATTCCCTGAATGGAGTCCGTGACGTGCTGAGTCAGCCCGGCCCGCTCCACCACTGCCCGGCGCGAGGAGGCCAGCGACGCCCGCCACCCGAGCGCGGGCACGACCCCGATCGCCGCGACGAGGAAGGCCAGGGCGGTCAGGGCCACGGGCCAGGACGTCGTCGCCCCGACGATGCCCACCACGCTCAGGGGCACGACGACGGCGCTGACGGCGGGGGCGAAGGTGTGGGCGAAGAACACCTCGATCCGGTCGACGTCCTTCGTGGCGCGCGCCAGTAGGTCCCCTGAGCGCGCCTCCAGCATGACCCTCGGAGCGCGGGGGATGAGCGCGGCGAAGATCTCCCCGCGCAGCAGCTCCAGAGCTTTGAAGGCCACGAAGTGCCCGAGGAACTGCTCGCCGTAGCGCAGCGCCGCTTTGAGCAGGGAGGCGAGCGCGAGCTGCCCGGCCAGGTCCCAGGGGATGCCGATGTGTGCCCCGGAGGCGGCCTGCGCGCCCGCGCGGACGACGGCGACCGCCCCGATTGCCATGATGGCGCAGCCCAGGAGGAGGTCGGCGATGCGGCACAGCGTCGAGCCCACCAGGGGCGCCAGGACCGGCCGCGTCACGCCCAGGAGCCAGCCGATGAGCGCGCGGCGGCTCGGCGGGGGGAGTGGGGAGGACGGGGCGGATGCCGACTCGTTGGCCCCACCCGGGCGGGTCCGCGCCATCCGGGCGTCCTGCGCCCCGGGGCCGCCTCGCTCGCGTCTTGCGCTGGTGCTCATCGCCCGCCCCTTGCCGCCCCGTGCCCGGGCTCGGTGGCCGCCCCGTTGCCCGGGCGCCCGCCGGGCTCGGTGGCGATGAGGTGCCCGTCCTCGACGGTGATGACGCGATCAGCCCCGGTCAGCGCGCCGGCGCGGTGCGAGACCGTCATGACGGCGCGCCCGGCGGAGACCCGCTCGATCGCCTCGATGATCGCGGCCTCCCCGGCCAGGTCCACCTGGCTGGTCGGCTCGTCCAGGAGCAGGACGGGCCGGTCGGCGAGCACCGCCCGCGCCAGGGAGACGCGCTGGGCCTGGCCCCCGGACAGGCCCAGGCCCCGCTCACCCACGAGGGTCTGGAGGCCCTGGGGCATCGCCCGCACCTCCTGGGCGAGATTGGCCGTGGCCAGCGCCTCCCACAGCTCATCGTCGCTGGCCAAGGGCGCCGCGAGCCGGAGGTTGGAGGCGATGGTGCCGGAGAAGAGCCAGGTGGACTGTGCCACCAGGGCGCTCGCGGCGCGGACCCGTTCCTGCTCGGCGGCGCCCGACCCCGGCGCCAGCGCCTCGCCGTTGACCTCCACGGCGCCGGCTGAGGGGAGGAGATCGCCCTTGAGCAGGGCCATGAGCGTGGACTTACCCGATCCGGAGGGGCCGACGACCGCCACGTGCTCGCCGGGCTCCACCTCGAGGTCAATGCCGTGGAGCACCTCGGCGTGCCCCCAGGTGGCGCTCGCCCCTCGCAGGCGGATCGCCCTGGAGGGCCCCACCTCCCCCGGGGCCTCGGATGGTCCTGGCGGCCCCGCCGGCTCAGGAGCCCCCGCCGCCTTCGACGGCCCCCGCGCCGCCGCGCCGCCCGGGCCCGAGGAGGACAGGATGCGGCGGATGACCCGCTGGTTGGCCAGGCCTCCCATGCCGACGTAGAAGAACGCCCCCACGTGGTCCAGTGGCTCGAGCAGGACGAAGGAGGTCAGCACGATCGCCAGCGCATCGCCGACGCCGATGGCCCCCGAGCCCAGCCGCGCCACGGCGCTGACCGCGGCCACCGAGATGAGGAAGAGGGAGAAGAGGGAGTCGGTGACCAGGATGACGAGCTGGTTGCCGGCCAGCAGGCGCATGACCGCGCGCCGGTTGCCCTCCCCGGCTTCGCGCAGCCGCTCGTGCGTGCGCCGCGCCGCACGGGCCAGCGTAAGGGTGGTCAGACCCTGGATGGCGTCGAGGTACTCCGCGCTCAGGCGCGCCCGGCTCCTGCGCGATCCCGAGGATGACGACCTCAGCGTCTTGTGGAAGCCGATGATGAGCGCGGGCACGCCGACGACGGCGAGGGCCAGCACCGCGGAGGGGACCGGGTCCACCGCGATGCCCAGCTCGGCGAGCACGAGGGCCGGGGCGAGCCCCGCGGCGATCGTCGGGGCGAGGAAGGTCTGCCGGTACAGCGCCACGCGCTCGGCGCCGTCGGCCAGCACCGACACGGTCGATCCGGTGCGCTGCTGGGCCGCGCGGGCCGGGCCGAGCCGCATGAGGTGGGAGAGCACCTTGCGGCGCAGCGCCGCCTCCTCTCGGGCCGCGCTGCCCAGGGACACCGCCCGCGCCCCCGCCGCCGCCAGCGCCGAGACCGCGCCGGCGGCCAGCGCCGAGGCCAGGTGCTCGCCCGGGGCACCGCCCTCGATGAGCGCGCCGAGCGCCCGCCCGGCCGAGATGAGCGACCAGCCCTGCGCCAGGGAGGCCAGGACGGTCAGGCTGAAGGAGATCAGATTCGCCCGCCTGGACGACGGCGTCGCCAGCGGGGGTCGTGAGGGGGAGGGGCGGGTGCGGGACGGGAGCGCGGTGGGGGCGGACATGCGGCCTATTGTGCTGCGGGTCATAGGGTGAGTGCTAAAATTGCAGCCCCATCGTCCCGTCATCGCGGGGGCCCGGGCTCGTAGGCTTCTCCCATATGGTCGGCCTATCGCGGCCGGCACTCCGCAACAGCACGGTGATCGCACTGCGACAGCCCAGTCCAGCGCCGTGACAGCACCGCCCCGATCAAAGGAGACACCATGGCCAACGCCCCCGTGAACATCACGATCACCGGCGCCGCCGGCAACATCGGCTACGCCCTTCTCTTCCGCATCGCCTCCGGCGCCCTCCTCGGCCCGGACCAGCGGGTCAACCTGCGCCTGCTCGAGATCCCCCCGGCCATCAAGGCCGCCGAGGGCACCGCCATGGAGCTCTTCGACTCCGCCTTCCCGACGCTGGGCTCCATCGACATCTTCGACGACGCCAAGGCCGCCTTCGAGGGCGCCAACATCGCCTTCCTCGTCGGCTCCATGCCCCGCAAGGCCGGAATGGAGCGCGCCGACCTGCTGTCCGCCAACGGCGGCATCTTCGGCCCCCAGGGCGAGGCCATCAACGCCGGCGCCGCGGACGACATCAAGGTCCTCGTCGTGGGCAACCCGGCCAACACCAACGCCCTCATCGCCGCCTCCCACGCCCCGGACGTCCCGGCCTCCCGCTTCACCGCGATGACCCGCCTGGACCACAACCGCGCCCTGGCCCAGCTCGCCATGAAGGCCGGCTGCCACGTCACCGACATCGACAAGGTCACCGTCTGGGGCAACCACTCCACCACCCAGTACCCCGACCTCACGCAGGCCACCGTCAAGGGCCAGCCCATCACGGACCTGCTCGCAGACCGCGCCTGGGTGGAGGAGGACTTCATCCCCACCGTCGCCAAGCGCGGCGCCGCCATCATCGACGCGCGCGGCGCCTCCTCGGCCGCCTCGGCGGCCTCGGCGGCGGTCGACCACGTCCGCGACTGGTGCCTGGGCGTCAAGGGCTACTCCTGGACCTCCTCCTCGATCATGTCCGATGGCTCCTACGGCGTGCCCGAGGGCATCATCTCCTCCTTCCCCTGCACCGTGGAGAACGGCGAGTGGAAGATCGTTCAGGGCCTCGAGATCGACGAGTTCTCGCGCGCCAGGATCGACGCCTCCGCCGCCGAGCTCATCTCCGAGAAGGAGTCCGTCGCCTCGATGAACCTCATCTGAGGAACCCGTCGTTCAGACCCTGACGACGCCTCGACCGGCCCCCTCGTCCCGTCCCCGACCGGCGAGGGGGCCGGTCGCGTCGTCGTCGGCCCCCTGACCCGGGGCGTGGCCTCCCCGCCGCCTTGGAGCGCGGCGCGTCGCTGTGCTGGAATCAGCGGCATGGCACGCCGCAGCTCCAAGCGGCCCTACGGGGCCGGGCACATCCCCCTCAACTTGGGGCGCCTGGCCTCCGTGCCGCGCAGCCAGGCCGGACCGGGGGGAGCGGAGTTCACCGTCCGGCATGTGCGCGGCGGCGCCAAGGACTACACCTGCCCGGGTTGCCATCGGCGCATCGTTCCGGGCACCCCGCATGTGGTGGCCTGGTCCAATGAGTCCCTCTTCGGGGCGGACCGCGGGCTGGAGGAGCGCCGGCACTGGCACGCCTCCTGCTGGGAGCGCCGCCTCTGGTAGTCGCGGGCCCGCGCCGCGCGGCGCCCCTGATTCCGGGCGCGCGGGCCCGACTCAGACGAGGGGAGTGCCTGAGCGCCCCTCCCAGCCGGGCAGGAGCCGGTCCAGGGCGAAGCGCAGCGGCACGACATCGCCGTCGCGCCCGCCCTCCCCGATCGTCAGGGGAACCGGATCCGGGCTCGGGCAAACGCCGAGCAGCCTGTCCCTCAGCCCTAGTTGGCGGGTGAGGATGTAGAAGCACCCCTCGACGTCGATCGCCACAGTCCTATCGGCGCGCAAGTACCAGCCCCTCAGCGGAGTGCGCGCGCTGCCGCCGCCATAGCCCTTGGCCCTCAGCGCCACCGGCTCCAGGCCCTCCGCGGAGGCGGCGCTGAGGAAGGCCCGCACGATCCGCTCCGCCCGGGCGGTCTCGGCCGATCGGGAAGCCCGGAGCATCCGGGCCCTCTGGGCAGCGGCCTCACGGCGCCGGGCGGCCCAGTCCGCCTCCTCGGGATCCCCCGGCGCGGCCGCTGGGGGATCCGGGCGCTCCGGGGCCGGGAGGCCGTGGTCGGGGGAGGGCTGGACGCCGGGCATGACCCAAGCCTAAAGCGAGTCGTCAATGAGGCCACCGGGGAGTGCCGGATGGCGCAGACTGGAAGCATGTCCGAACCAGCCCGACTGCGCATCCGCCTCAACTCGGGATCCCCGTCCCCTGTCTTCGAGCAGATCTGCGATGCCGTGCGCCGCGACATCGCCTTGGGCCGCCTTCCCGCCGGAACCAGGCTCCCAACGACGCGGGCCCTGGCCGCCGAGATCGACGTCGCCGTCAACACCGTGGCCAAGGCCTACCGCGAGCTGGAACTGGAGGGGGTCATCGAGGGCAGGGGCCGGCAGGGCACCTTCGTCATCGACCCCTCCGGGACCGCCGCCGAGCGCGAGGCCCTGCGCTGCGCCCACGCGCTGCGCGACCTCGGGGTGAGCCGTGAGAAAGCGCTCGACCTCCTGACACGCGCGTGGGGCTCCTGACGGCTCAGGAGCCCCACGGCGTGATGCGCGTTGGCGTCGCGACGACATTCGTGGCGCCCGCGCGCAGCGGGCGCCACGAGGCGGATCAGGGCTTCTTCTTCGCCCCCTGCTTCGCCGAGGGCTTGTTGGCGCCCTCCTGGGAGGACTGCTTGGCGGCCTTCCCGGCCCCGGGCTCGGCCTCCTCGCCCTCGGCGTCCTGGGGGGACTGCGCCGACCGGGCGGCGCCGCCGACCACCGGGGCGGGCGCGTGGACGAGCGCGGAGTCACCGAGGATTCCGCGCATGTCCTCCAGGTAGGCGGCGATCGAGTCGCGCTGGCGCTCGAGCTCATCGATCTGGCGGCGCACCGCCGAGGTCTGGGCGTCAGCGTCGGCGCGGGTGTCCTCCAGGAGCTGCTCAGCCTGCTCGCGCGCCTCGCGCACGATCTCGTCGGCCTTGTTCGTGGCCTCCTCGTAGCGGGTGCGGGCCTCGGCGTCGGTGCGGGCGCGCACCTTCTCCGCGCGATCGAGGGCCTCCTGGAGGCTCGCCTCCGCCTGGGCGGTCTGGGCCTGGGCCTCCTCGACCATCTGGCGGATCGACTCCTGGGTCTCCTGATGGGCCTTGGAGTCCTCGGTCGCGGCGGCCTCGTGCTGGCTGGCGATCTCCAGGGCGGCCTGCTGACGGAGCTCGGCCACCTCGGAGCGGGCCGCCTCCGCCTCCGCCTTGGCGTTGCGAACGAGGGACTCCGCCTCGGCCTTGGCGTTGCGAACGAGGGACTCCGCCTCCGTGCGGGCCTTCTCCACGGCCAGACGCGCCTCCTCGCGCGAGGAGGTCAGCAGCGCCTCGGACTCCTCCGTGGAGGTCCGGCGCAGCTGCTCGGCGGCGGCCTCCGCCTCGTCACGGGTCGCGGCGGCCTGCTGATCGGCGGCGACGGTGGTCTCCGTGGCCTGCTTGTTGGCCTGGGCGATGACGAGGGAGGCCTCGCGCTCGGCCGAACTGCGGGCCTCGGTGGCGGCGGTCTGCGCGTCCGTGGTCGCCTTGGCGGCGGTGCGCTCGGCCGCGGCCACCATCTCGTCGGCGCGGGCCTGGGCGTTGGCGAGCGTCGTCGCCGCCTCCGCCTGGGAACGGCTGGTGAGCTCGCCGGCCTCGCGGCGGGCGTCCGCCACGAGAGTGGCGGCCTCGGAGGAGCTGCGCTCCTGGAGGCGCTTGGCATTGGTGCGGGTGCGGGAGAGCAGGGCCTCGGCCTCGGCATTGGCCTTGGACATCACGGTGGCGGACTGCTCCTCGGCGCTGCGCAGCAGCTGCTCGATGCGCGATCCGAGACCGGCGTAGGTCGGCTTGTCGGCCTCGCGCAGACGACGGCGCGCGTCGGCCAGCTCGCCGCTGAGCGTCATCGCTCGCTGATCGAGATTGGCGACCTCGCGGCGCGCGTCAGCCAACTGCCGCACCAGGGACTCGATGCGCTGCTCGACCTGCGCGCGGTCGTAGCCGCGCATCGTCACGGCGAACTCATAGGTCTCGTCGGACACTGTGTCTCCATTTCTTATAATGTGGGGCGGCGCCCCGGCTCAGGGACAAGGGTAGGACTCTGGACGGCTCGGCCGCGACCTCGGAATCCCTTGGGGTTTCCAGATTACTCTGCGATGGCTCCCAGGTCACTCCCAGGGTTTTCGGGACACGTCCGCCCAGGGCGCCGGGTTGTGTGATGTTCCCCAGGATGGTGGGAATCCGGTGCGTCGGCATGGGATTCTGGGCATCAATGCCCCGTTCCGCCCAGCGTCACGCCCGGGACGCGGGGGACCAAACGCCGAGTCCGAGGAGTTCAGCGTCGTGAATCGACGACTCTTGAGCGCGATCGTCGCTGCTGCTGGCCTGATCGTCATCGCTCTGGCCGTCTGCTTCGCCACAGTGTGGCGTCCCAGTTCGACCATCGAAGCCACCCTTCCCACGTCGCCCGAGCAGAACTACGCCGTCACCGCCCCAGGCGTCCTCAACCTGATCGACTCATCGGTGACGATCAAGGCCACCGCCGCCGATGGCTCCTCGCCAGTCGTCATCGCCGTCGGCCATGAGGCGGACGTCAAGGCCTGGCTCGCGCGGGACCCGTACCTGTCGGTGACCGGCCTGGCCGACGAGAAGACCCTCCAGGCCTCTCCCGTGACGGAGGCCTGCGACTCCTCGGGGGCCTGCTCGGAGGCGACGCCCTCCAACGCCGACCCCACCTCCTCTGACCTGTGGAGCGACAAGGCCAAGGGCACGGGCTCGGCGTCGGCCGTCGTCAACGTCAGCTCTTCGGACATGGTCGCGCTCATCGCCACGGACGGCTCGGGCCCCGCGCCGTCGGTGTCCCTGTCGTGGGAGCGGACGGTGTCCACGTGGTGGTTCATGCCCAGCCTGATCCTGGGCGGCCTACTCATCCTCGTCGGGGTGTTCGGCCTGCTCCTCGACTTCCAGAACCGCCGGGTGGAGGCTGAGCGCCGCAACCGCGCGGCTGAGCGGCAGGCCCGCCTCGACGCCGCCGATGGCGTGCCGACCGCGGCGGTGCCCAGCGTCGAGGACCCGGACCGCCCGTTGACCCGCCGGGAGAAGCGGGACAAGGAGCGCGCCGAGCGGCAGGGCGAGGAGTGGGTGGACCCGCGCACCGGCCGCGCCTACGTCGGTGGCGTCGAGGTCCCCTCGATCCCCTCGTCCCCCGAGGCCCTCACCGCCCAGGGCGCCGGGGCGGCGAGCGCGGCTCCGAGCATCAGCGCGACCTCCAACGATCCCCACTCCGGCGCGCCCGCCACGACGCCCCCCAGCGGCGGCGCCGCGGGCGCCCCCGATGAGACGGGCTGGGGCGGCCCGCGCCCGGACCAGGGCGGTGGGATGACAGCGCATGAGCGCCCCTGGGATAGCGCGACGGCATCCCTGCCGCCGCTCGGCCCCGCCGAGCCCGTGGATTACTTCGGCACCGCCATCCTTGGGGGCGATGGCGCCCAGGCGCTGCGCCCGGCGCCCTCGATGATCCCGGGTTCCGCTCCCTACTTCCAGGTGGATGACCCGCGGGACTCGAGCGCCTCGGCGGCGCCGCCCGCGTCCCCGCCCGTCGATCTGCCCGCGCACAGGGCCGGCTCATCGGGCCCCTCCACGGAGGACCTGGGCGAGCTCGGGCTGGGCAGGAGCGCGGACGGCCAGGGCGCCGGTGGCGCCCGGGATGACAAGGAGACCATCTGATGACCACGCGCCGTTTCTTCCTCGGGGGCATGACCGCCTCGGCCGTCGCCGCGACGCTGGCCGCCTGCGGGCAGGAGATCACCACCACGCCCGTGGCTGCCACGGGCACGCCCGGGGCCTATTCGGCGCTCGACTCCGAGCGCCTGACCTCCATCCTGGAGCGGATCAAGACGGGCCTGGCCCAGGCGGATACCGCCCGCACCGCCGACTCCCTCAACGGCTACCTGGTGGGGCCCGCCGCCCGTGGCCGCGCCGAGCAGTACGCTGTGGCCTCGGCCCTGGGGGACGACACGCGGATCAGCCAGATCGTCCTCGACTCCGCGGCGGGCGCCGCCAGCCTGGCCGAGGGCTTCCCGCGCGCCGCCGTCGTGGTGTCCCAGCAGCCCGAGGCGGCCAAGGCGCCCTGGATCATGGTGCTGTCGCAGGAAGACGCCAGGGACAACTTCGGGCTGTGGGCCTGGGGCCAGCTCTTCCCCGGCGCGCGCGTGCCCGGGACCCCGACCGCCGCGGCCGGGACCGAGGCCATCACCGCGGACTCCACCGGGCTGGTCTCCACCCCCGCTGAAGTCCTGGCCGCCTACGTCGACGCCCTCAACAACCCCTCGGGCGACAACGCGACCACGTTCGCCAATGACCAGGACCGCATTCGCTCACAGGTCGCCACGGACCGGTCCATCAACGACCAGGTCTCCGCCGCGGGCACGGTCACGGTCACGGCGACGGCGGGCACCGATGGCTTCCGTGGCCTGCGGACCGCCGACGGCGGGGCGATCGTCATGACCACCCTCGGCTACACCACGGAGTTCAAGCGCACCGTCAAGGACGCCGGCTTCCAGGCCGGCCCGACGCTCGGCAAGATGCTGGGAGGCGATGACGCGGTCCGCGGCACCGTCACCGCCTCCTACGACGCGATGATCGCCTTCTCGATCCCCGCCGAGGGGAGCTCGGAGGCCCCCGCCGCGCTGGGCGGATCCGTGGTCCTCGCCTCCGTGACCAGGGACGATTCGAAGTCTCCCGCCTGATCCCCCTCCCGGTGCCCGGGGCGCGCGCATGGCGCTGCCCCGGGCGCGCCCATTGACCGGTACCCGCCCGCGAGCAGCGGGCCCGATCCAGGAAGGCCGCCCATGAGCATGTTCGGCGCCGTTGATCTGTCCTCCCTCGCCCCGCGCCCCACCGCGAGCCCCGCGCCGGGGGCCCCCGCGGCGACGCAGGCCCCGCCGGCCGGTCAGGCCGGGGGCATCCCCGCCCCCCTGATCGTTGACATCGACGCCCAGGCCCTGCGCGATATCGCGGAGATCTCCTCGCGGGTCCCCGTCGTCATCATCTGCCACAGTCCTCGCAGCGAGGCCGCCACCCAGGCCGTGGCGATGCTGGGGCGCCTGGCCGAGGAGTACGCGGGCCGCTTCGAGCTCGCCCGCCTCGACGTCGACGCCTCCCCGGAGGTCGCCCAAGCCCTCGGGGTGCAGGCGGTCCCCACCTGTGTTGCCCTCCTCGCCGGTCAGCCCGTGCCCCTGGCCCAGGGCGCGGTCGGCGAGGAGCAGGCCCGCGCCCTGCTCGACCAGCTCCTCCAGGTCGCCGCCGCCAACGGCGTGACGGGCCGCCTCGCGCCGGGCGCCCCCGCCGCGGACGATCCCGAGGAGCCCGCGGAGACCGAGGTCGAGCGCGCCGCCCGCGAGGCCATCGAGAAGGGGGACTGGGCCGGCGCCGAGGCCGTCTACGACCACGCCATCGCCAACAGCCCCGCGGACGCCGACCTCAAGACCGCCCGCGCCCAGGTGCGGATGCTCGCCCGCATGGACGGCCAGGACCCCGCGGCGCTGCTCGCCGCCGCCGACGCCGCCCCGGAGGACCTCGACGCCGCTCTGGCGGGGGCGGACGCGGCTCTCGCCGCGGGGGATGTCGAGGGCTGCCTCGCCCGGGCGCTCGACGCCGTCGCCCGTCACGGCGGTGATGAGCGCGAGACCGCTCGCCTGCGCCTCCTGGAGCTCTTCGAGATCATCGGCGCCAGCGCCCCCGAGGTCCAGGCCGCGCGCCGCCGCCTCGCCACGATCCTGTATTGACGCGGACCCGCCTGTACTGACGCGGACCCGGCTGCCCGCCCGCGCGCAGCGGGAGGCCCGCCGCCCCGAGGGGCGGCGGGCCTCCTACTGCCGGCCTCAGGCGATGGGCGTGGGGCTGATTCCCCAGACCTTCGCGTAATCGCTGATGGTGCGGTCCGAGGAGAAGCGGCCCGAGCGGGTGATGTTGATCCAGGCCCGGCGCTGCCAGGCGCGCTGGTCGGCGTAGTCGGCGGCCATGCGGTCCTTGGCCTCGCGGTAGGCCGCGAAGTCGCCCAGGACGTAGTAGACGTCGGCGGGCTCATAAGTGGCCTCGAAGATCGAGCGGCGCAGGTCCGCGAACCAGCCGGAGCCGTTGTCATCCAGGGTGCCGTCGATGAGGGCGTCGAGGACCCGCTTGAGGCCCGGGACGTTCTCGTAGTGCCAGGCCGGGTCGTAGCTCTCGCGCAGCGCGGGCAGCTCGTCCTCGGTGGCGCCGAAGATGTAGGCGTTCTCGGGGCCGACGGCCTCAAGGATCTCCACGTTCGCGCCGTCGAGCGTGCCCAGGGTGAGGGCGCCGTTCATCATGAACTTCATGTTGGACGTGCCCGAGGCCTCCTTGCCGGCCATCGAGATCTGCTCGGAGACGTCGGCCGCCGGGATGATGTGCTCGGCGGGGGAGACGTTGTAGTTGTGGACGAACACGACCTTGAGGGTCTTGGAGATCACCGGGTCGTTGTTGATCAACTCGCCGATGGTGTTGATGAGCTTGATGATGCCCTTGGCGCGGATGTAGCCGGGGGCGGCCTTCGCACCGAAGATGAAGACGCGCGGCGGGACCACGAGCGTGGGGTCGTCCTTCATCCGGAAGTACAGGTCGAGGATGTAGAAGGCGTTGAGCAGCTGGCGCTTGTACTCGTGCAGGCGCTTGATCTGGACGTCGAAGATCGCGTCGGGGTCGATCTCGATGCCCTCGCGCGCCTTGATCCAGTCGGCGAAGTCGGCCTTGTTGGCGCGCTTGACCTCGGCCAGGCGGTCCAGGACGGCATCGGTGGCGGCGCCGTCGAAGCCCTGCAGGGCGGACAGGTCACGGACCCAGGCGTCCGAGCCGGTGACCTCGTCCAGGAGGGCGGACAGGCGCGGATTGCACTGGCGCAGCCAGCGGCGCGGGGTGACGCCGTTGGTCTTGTTGTTGAAGCGCTCGGGCCAGATCGCGTGCCACTCCTTGAGGGTGTCGCGCTTGAGGATCTCGGTGTGCAGGGCGGCGACGCCGTTGATGGAGTAGGAGGCGTAGCAGGCGATCCAGGCCATGTGGACGCGGCCGCCGGAGATCGGCGCGATGTAGTCGATGGTCGCCTGGTCGATGCCGCGGGCGGCGAGGTCGTCACGGAAACGGCGGTCGATCTCGCGCACGATCTCCATGATGCGCGGGAAGAGCTTGTCGAAGATGGAGATCTCCCAGGTCTCCAGGGCCTCGGCGAGCACCGTGTGGTTGGTGTAGGCGAAGGTCCTGGACACGACCTCCCAGGCCTGCTCCCAGCCCAGGTGGTGCTCGTCGAGCAGGATGCGCATGAGCTCGGGGATGGCGAGCACCGGGTGGGTGTCGTTGAGCTGGATGGAGTTGAACTCGGCGAAGCCGGACAGGTCCGCGCCGTGGTGGGCGATGTAGTTGTCGACGATCTCCTGCAGGGAGGCCGAGCAGAAGAAGTACTGCTGGCGCACCCGCAGCACCTTGCCCTCGTAGGTGGTGTCGTTGGGGTAGAGGACGCGGGAGATGTCCGCGGTGCGCTCGCGCTCGACGATCGCGTCGGTGAAGCGCTGGGAGTTGAAGGCCTCGTAGTCGAACTCCTCGATCGCCTCGGCTCTCCACAGGCGCAGGGTGCCCACGTTCCTCGTGCCGTAGCCGGTGATCGGCATGTCGTAGGGCACGGCGCGCACGGTGAGGTCGTTGTAGCGCACGATGCGGGCGCACTCCTCGCGGCGGATGACGAAGGGGTAGCCCTCCTCCATCCACGGGTCGGGGTGCTCGGTCTGGAAGCCGTCGGAGAAGAGCTGCTTGAACAGGCCGTAGCGGTAGAGGATGCCGTAGCCGGTCACGGGCAGGTCGAGGGTGGCGCAGGAGTCGAGGAAGCAGGCGGCCAGGCGGCCCAGGCCCCCGTTGCCCAGCGCGGCGTCGGGCTCCTGCTCAAGGATCTCGGACAGGTCCTGGCCGAAGGCGCCGATCGCCTCGCGGGCCTCCTCGACCAGCCCGAGGTTGGTCAGGTTGTTGAGCAGCGCCCGCCCCATGAGGAACTCGGCGGAGAAGTAGTGCTCCATCCGGCCCGCCTGGTAGGCGCGGGTGGTGGCGTACCAGTCGTCCGCGATGGCGTCGACGACGGCGGAGGACAGACCCTGCCAGACCTCCATCGGCGTGGAGGCGTCGGCGGGGCGACCGGAGACGGCGCGGATTTGAGAGGGAACCGTCGCCATCAGGTTCTTCGTCATAGTTCTTCCCTTGTCGGACATGGGTTCGGATGGCTGCAAGCAACTTGCAGAACTCGCTCAGATCGTACACGCAGCCGCTCCCCATGCCAGGTGGTAGAGCCAGCGGGGGCCGGTCGGCCGGTCTGATCACCGCGGCCATGCCAAGCCAGGGGCGGGCCCGCGCGGGCCCGCCCCTGGTGCGGCGGCGCATGATCCCCGGGGTCTTTGACGATGACCCCGGGCATGGCCCTCTTAGTCGCGGGTCGGGCGCAGGAAGACGGCCCCCATCGGGGGGATCCGCAGGCGGACGGAGGCCGGGCGGCCGTTCCACGGGAGCTCCTCGGCCTCGACATGGCCGAGGTTGCCCACCCCGGAGCCGCCGTAGATCTCCGAATCGGTGTTGATGATCTCATCCCAGCCGCCGGCGAAGGGCAGGCCGACCCGGTACCCCTCGTGCGGGGCGCCGGCGAAGTTGACGATGCAGACCACCAGGTCGCTGGAGCCGTCGGGGCCGGTGCCTTTACGCAGGTAGGAGATGACGTTGTGGTCGCCGTCGCCGGCCTCGATCCACTCGAAGCCGCGGTGGGAGAAGTCATCGGCCCACATGGCCGGGGAGGAGGTGTAGAAGTGGTTGAGGTCGGTCACCAGGCGCAGCAGGCCGGCGTGACCCGGGTCGTCCAGGAGCCACCAGTCCAGGGAGTTATCCGCGTTCCACTCGGCGCCCTGACCGATCTCCTGGCCCATGAACAGCAGTTGCTTGCCGGGGTGCGACCACTGGTAGGCGTACAGGGCGCGCAGTCCCGCGAGCTCCTGCCAGGCGTCGCCGGGCATGCGCGACAGCAGCGAGCCCTTGCCGTGGACGACCTCGTCATGGCTCAGCGGCAGGATGAACTGCTCGGAGAAGGCGTAGACGAGGGAGAAGGTCAGCTCGCCGTGGTGGTAGCGGCGGTTGATCGGCAGCTCCTGCAGGTAGCGCAGGGTGTCGTTCATCCATCCCATGTTCCACTTGAGCCCGAAGCCGAGGCCGCCGTAGTTCGTGGGGGCGGTGACCCCCGGCCAGGCGGTCGACTCCTCGGCGGCCATGATGATGCCGGGGTTCTTCCGGTAGGCGGTGGCGGTGGCCTCCTGGAGGAAGCTGATGGCCTCCAGGTTCTCCCTCCCGCCGAACTGGTTGGGGGCCCACTGGCCGTCCTGGCGCGAGTAGTCCAGGTAGAGCATGGAGGCGACGGCGTCCACGCGCAGGCCGTCCACGTGGAACTCGCCGAGCCAGTACAGGGCGTTGGCCACGAGGAAGTTGCGGACCTCGTTGCGCCCGAAGTTGAACACGTAGGTGCCCCAGTCCGGGTGCTCGCCGCGGCGGGGGTCGGGGTCCTCGTACAGGGGGGTTCCGTCGAAGCGGGCCAGGGCCCACTCGTCCTTGGGGAAGTGGGCCGGGACCCAGTCGAGGATGACGCCGATGCCGGCCTGGTGGAGGGCGTCGATGAGGTACTTGAAGTCGTCCGGCGTGCCGAAGCGCGCGGTGGGGGCGTAGTAGCCGGAGACCTGGTAGCCCCATGAGCCGCCGAAGGGGTGCTCGGCCACCGGCATGAGCTCGACGTGGGTGAAGCCCGCCTCCTTGACGTAGGGGACGAGCTGGTCGGCTAGGCCCCGGTAGCCCAGGCCCTGGCGCCATGAGCCGATGTGGACCTCGTAGATGCTCATGGGGCCCGAGTGCGGGTCGGTGGCGCTGCGGCGCTCCATCCACTCCTGGTCCCCCCACTCGTGGACGGCGGTGGTGACCACGGAGGCGGTGGCCGGGGGGACCTCGGTGGCGCGGGCCATCGGGTCCGCCTTCTGGTGCCAGGAGCCGTCGGCGAAGCAGATCTCGAACTTGTAGCGGGCCCCCACGCCGACGCCGGGGATGAACAACTCCCACACGCCTGACGAGCCGAGCGAGCGCATGGCCGAGGCAGTGCCGTCCCAGTAGTTGAAGTCACCGACGACGCGCACGGCCCGCGCGTTGGGGGCCCACACGGCGAAGGCCGTGCCGTCAACGCCGCCCATGGGGCCCTCATAGTGCTTGAGGTGGGCGCCGAGCACCTCCCACAGCTCCTCGTGGCGGCCCTCGGAGATGAGGTAGGTGTCCATCTCACCCAGGGTGGGCATGAAGCGGTAGGGGTCGTCGACCCGGGTGGTCTCCTCGCCGTAGGTGACGTCGATGCGGTAGTCCGGCACTGACTCCCCGGGCAGGACGGCGACCCAGACGCCGTCCTGCTCGTGCGCGGCGGGGAACTCGCCCTCGGGGGTGATCACCGAGACGGAGTCGGCGAGGTGGCGCACGGTGCGCACGGTCACGCCGTTGGCGCCGACGTGGGCCCCGAGGACCTCATGCGGGTTGTGGTAGCGCGCGTAGGCGACATCCGCGAGGATCCAGGGCTCGACCTCGACAGGGGAGGGGGAGCCTGTCTCGGTATTGGGGGCGGGGGACTGCGAGGGGGACCCGGTGGGTGTGGCGTCGGTCATGATCGTGATTCTTCCATGGCTGGGTGAGCTGATGCGAGGGATTGAGGTCTCCGGTCGCATCGAACGAGGGAGGGGGGGAGAGAGGAAAGGGTCGCGATCAGGCTCCCGCCTGGCCGTGGGAGGCGCTTTCATCAGTGCTGCGAGCAGCGACGATGCCGGCCAGGCCCCGTAGCGGGATCGCCAGCCAGTCCGGGCGGTTGCGCGCCTCGTACACGGCCTCGTACAGGGCCTTGTCGAGTTCGAGGGCGGCCAGGAGGACGGACTGGCGCCGCGAGGGGCCCTGCTCCCCGGTCCCGTCCGCGGGAGCGCTCCCGGCGGTCCCGGTGGCCCGGGCGCTCTCAGCGCGGTAGCCGTTCAGGAAGGCGCCGCGGACCGCGGGGAGCCAGTCGGCGCTGGTACTGCCGCCCGCCCCGCCGACCGCCCAGGCGTAGTCGAAGGAGCGCAGCATGCCGGCCACATCCCGCGCGGGCTGATCGGGGCGGGTGCGCTCGGCCAGGGGGCGCAGCGGTTCGCCCTCGAAGTCCAGGACGTACCAGCGCTCGGCGCCGCCGATCTCATGGAGCGCCTGGCCGAGGTGGTAATCGCCGTGCACCCGGCAGGCGGGCTCGAGGGCGGGCAGGAGGGCCAACTCGGCCAGGAGGGCGTCGATCGCGGCGCCCAGGCCGGGGACCTCCTCGGCCAGGGCCGGGACCTCGCGCATGGCCCAGTCGGCCCGCTCACGCAGGGCGCGGGCCAGCGCCTCCGGCGACTGCGGGGCCGCCTCGCCCAATGAGGAGCGCAGATGAGCGTGCATCTGCGCGGTGGTGGCCCCCAGGTCCGCCGCCAGGGTCAGGGCGCGCTCGCGGGCGGGCCCGGAGCCGCCGTCGGCGGCCAAGGAGCAGAACAACTCGAAGCCGTCGTCAGCCCTGGGGATGAAGGCGCAGGCCACCGCCGTGTCCATCGAGGGGGCGCCCGCCGGGTCGGGCCCGGGAGCCGCGACGACGGACCAGGCCACGGGCATGCGCACGCGGTCCCAGCCGTCGCGCGCGAGGGCCACGGGGACCTCCACGTCCGGGTTGCGCCCCGGGGCGAGCACGCGGAAGAGCTTGACGATGAGGTCGCCGGTGGCGGCGTCCTCCGGGCCCGCGGCCTGCTCGGGGGCGCGGGGAGCGGGCATGATGACGCTCGTGTTCGACTGCTCACCGGTGGTCACGCGCAGCCGCTCGGCGCGCTGGGCGATCGCGGCGGCGCCCTCGGCGCCGAGCACGGTCCCCGCCGCCGCGGCGGCCTCGGCCCAGGCCCGCCAGAAGGCGGGGTGGTGGGCGCCGTCGATGAGCGCGAACTCGCGGCCCTGGGAGTCAGTCATGAGCAGTCCCTCGGACCCGGGGGCGCCGCCGTCGACGGCGTAGCGCGCCAGGTCCTCGGGCGCCCCCAGGATGAGCGGCACGTGGATGAGTGCCTCGGGGGCCCGGCCCATGGAATCGCCTCGCGGGGCGGCGACGATGAGGTCGCGCGCGCCGGGCGCCAGATCGACGCGGTGGGCCAGCCGCAGCGCCGACGGGGCGGCGTCGCCCTTGAGGGGGAACCACCGGCGCGCCAGCATCCAGGGCAGCAGGGCTTCCAGGAGTTCCTCATCCGTGGGCCACTGGGTGGGGGTGGCGTTGCTCATCGCGGCTCTCCTGCCTCGTCGTCGTGCCCCGGCCGCGGGCCGGCGCCTTCACCATCGTCTTGATCCCCGCTGCCCTCGTGGCCCCCGTCCTGGCGGGGCAGAACCTCGAGCCAGTAGTAGCCCAGGCCGCCGAGGGTCAGGCGCAGGGAGCCGTCCGCCCCGACGGACGGGAAGGGCGTCCCCCCGAAGACGTCCCGGGTGGCCCTGCCGGCGAGCTCGGGGACGCTGATGCTGACCGCCCGCGGGGTGGCGGCCAGGTTGGCCACGCAGATGAGGGTGGCGCCGCCCTCATCACCCGGCGCACCGCCCTCGCTGCGCGTGTGGACCAGGATCGCGGGGTCGGAGGCCTCGCGCAGGGCGAAACCGCCCCGGCCCAGAACCGGGTGGGCGCGGCGCAGGCGCAGGATGCGCCGGGTGAAGTGGAGCAGGGAGTCGGGCCGGCCCATCTCCGTGGCCACGGTCAGGTGCGCGTAGCCGGGCGTCTGGATCAGCGGGAGGGTCAGGGCGCCGGGGTCCACCACCGTGGAGAAGCCCATGTTGGGCGAGTCGTCCCACTGCATGGGGGTGCGCACGGCGTCGCGGTCCTCCAGCCAGATGTTCTCCCCCATGCCGATCTCATCGCCGTAGTAGAGGCAGGGGCTGCCCGGCAGGCTCAGCAGGAGGGCCAGGGCGAGCTCGGTCTCCGCCCGGGAGGCGTCCAGGAGGGGGGCCAGGCGGCGCCGGATACCGATGTTGGCACGCATCCGCTCCTCGGGCGCGTACCAGGCGTACATGTGGGCGCGCTCCTCCTCGGTGACCATCTCGAGGGTGAGCTCGTCGTGGTTGCGCAGGAAGGTGCCCCACTGGCCGTGGGCGGGGATGTCGGGGGTGCGCTCGAGCACCCAGCGGATCGCCTCGGCCGAGCCCGCGCGCAGGGCGTAGTAGATGCGCGGCATCACCGGGAAGTGGAAGCACATGGTGCACTCGGGGGCCTCGGCGGTGCCGAAGTACTCCACGACCTCGTGGGGCCACTGGTTGGCCTCGGCGATGGTGATGGTCCCGGGGAACTCGCGGTCGAGCATCGCCCGGATGCCCGCGATGATCGAGTGGGTGGCGGGGAGGTTCTCGCAGTTGGTGCCCTCGGCCTCCGCCAGGTAGGGGATCGCGTCGAGGCGGAACCCGTCCACCCCGGTGCGGGCCCAGAAGCGCACGACGTCGTGCACGGCCTCCACCACGGCGGGGTTGTCGTAGTTGAGGTCGGGCTGGTGGGAGAAGAAGCGGTGCCAGTAGAACTGGCCGCGCTCGACGTCGTAGGCCCAGTTCGACTCCTCGGTGTCCACGAAGATGACGCGCGTGCCCGGGTAGCCGGAGTCGTCGTCGCGCCACACGTAGAAGTCCCCGTAGGGGCCCTCGGGGTCGGACCGGGAGGCCTGGAACCAGGGGTGGGCGTCCGAGGTGTGGTTGAGGACCATGTCGATGACGATCCTCATGCCGCGCTGGTGCGCCTGGTGGACGAGCTCGCGGAAGTCCTCCATGGTGCCGTAGCGCGGGTCGATGGCGGTGTAGTCGGAGATGTCGTAGCCGCCGTCGCGCATGGGGGAGGGGTAG
The DNA here is from genome assembly GCF_009829635.1 of Actinomyces sp. zg328. NCBI lineage: Bacteria > Bacillati > Actinomycetota > Actinomycetes > Actinomycetales > Actinomycetaceae > Actinomyces > Actinomyces sp. zg328. Next base: position 8,837 of record NZ_VWPE01000016.1, on the reverse strand, counting down.
AAGGGCGGGATCCAGATGCAGTCCACGCCCAGCCAGGCCAGGTAGTCCAGGCGGGTGATGAGGCCGGGGATGTCCCCGACGCCGTCGCCGTCGGAGTCCGCGAAGGAACGCAGGAGCGCCTCGTAGAACACCGCGGTGCGGAACCAGTCGGGGTCGGCGTCCAGGCCGGGGCGCGGCTGCTCGGGCAGCACCGGCACGCCCGGGACGGGCGGGACCACCGTCATCGGCGCGGTCCCAGAGGCGGCCACGGGCGCCGTCATGGAGGCGGGGCCGGTGCCCACCGGGGGATCCATGAGCGTCAGGGGGCGCGCTCCCGCGCCGGTGGGCGGCGGGCCGATGGGCGGTGACCCGGCGGGCGGGGGGCTGGCAGCGCTCACAGGGCGCGCACCCGCATGACGTGCGCGACCTGGCCCGAGTGCGGGTCGAGGCGGATGTAGTTCGAGCCGGACCACTCGTAGTCCTGCCCGGTGAGCTCATCGGTGACCGCCAGGCACGGGCGCGAGCCGTCGGCGTCCTCGGGCAGCCCCAGCTGGGCCAGGTTGAGGCTCAACCGGCCGACCTGCGCGTTGCGCGGGTCGAGGTTGACCACGGTGAGGACGACGTCGTCCTCACCAGGGGCGCTGGTGGGCCCCTCCGTCACCTCGGCGGCGCTCACCCGCTTGGAGTAGGCGATGATCTGGTCGTTGCCGGTGTCATGGAACCAGATGTCCCGCAGTTGGCCGAGCGCCGGGTGGGAGGCGCGGATCGTGTTGAGCCGGGTGAGGAGGTCCTCGATGCCGTTGCCGCGGGCGGCGGCGAAGTCGCGCGGCTTGTACTCGTACTTCTCGTTGTCGATCTGCTCCTCGTAGCCGGGGCGCGGAATGGATTCGGCCAGCTCGTAACCGGAGTAGATTCCCCAGGTGGGGGACAGGGTGGCGGCGAGCACGGCGCGCAGCTTGAAGGCGGGCACGCCCCCGTGGGTCATGAACGGGGTGAGGATGTCGTGCGTCGTGGGCCAGAAGGCCGGGCGCAGCACGTGCGCGGTCTCCTGGGAGAGCTCCACGAGGTAGTCGGTCAACTCCTCGCGGGTGTTGCGCCACGCGAAGTACGTGTAGGACTGGTGGAAGCCGATCTTGCCCAGGGTGCGCATCATCGCCGGGCGGGTGAAGGCCTCGGCGAGGAAGAGGACCTCGGGGTGGGCCTCGCGAACCTCGCTGATGAGGCGCTGCCAGAAGTTCAGGGGCTTGGTGTGAGGGTTGTCCACGCGGAAGATCGTCACGCCGTGGGCGATCCAGGTGTCGACGACGCCCTTGATGGCGTCGTAGATGCCCTCGGGGTCGTTGTCGAAGTTGAGGGGGTAGATGTCCTGGTACTTCTTGGGCGGGTTCTCCGCGTAGGCGATGGAGCCGTCGGCCAGGACCGTGAACCACTCGGGGTGCTCGGCCACCCACGGGTGGTCCGGGGAGCACTGGAGCGCCAGGTCCAGGGCCACCTCCATGCCGAGCTCGCGGGAGCGGGCCACGAGGGCGTCGAAGTCCTCGAAGGTGCCCAGGTCCGGGTGGATGGCGTCGTGGCCGCCCTCGGCCGAGCCGATGCCGTAGGGCGAGCCCGGGTCGCCCGGCCGCGCGTTGAGGGTGTTGTTGCGGCCCTTGCGGTTGGTGACGCCGATCGGGGAGATGGGGGTGAGGTAGAGGACGTCGAAGCCCATGGCCGCGATGCGGTCCAGGCTCTCGGTGGCGGTGCGCAGCGTGCCGGAGTGCCAGTTGCCGCGCTCGTCGCAGTAGGCGCCCAGCGACCGGGGGAAGATCTCGTACCAGGAGCCGGCCAGGGCGCGGGGGCGGTCCACCTGCAGGGGGTAGGCGCGTGAGGGGGAGACGAGGTCCCGCAGCGGGAGGCGGTCGAGGACGGCGACGACGGCGTCGGCCAGTCCCGCCCCCAGGCGCTCGACGGCCGAGCGGGAGGCGTCGCGCAGGAGGGCCGCGGCGGCTCCCAGCACGGCGGCATCGGCCCGGCCCCGGCCGGGCACGGCCTGGGCGCGCTCCATGAGGCGCGCGCCCTCCTCAAGCATGAGCTCGACGTCAACACCAGCGGGCACCTTGATCCCGGCGTCATGGGCCCAGGTGGCGTAGGGGTCCGACCATCCCTCGACGCGGAAGGACCAGTCGCCCGGAGCGTCGGGCGCCAGGCGCGCCTCGTAGCGGTCCAGGCCGGGGGCGATGAGCCGCATCCGGGCGCTGGGCCCATCGGTGCCGTCCGGGCGGATGAGCACGGCGGTCGCCGCGAAGCGGTCATGCCCCTCGCGGAAGACGGTCGCGCGGATGGGGATGACCTCACCGGGCACCGCCTTGGCGGGCCAGTGGCCATCCTCGACCACGGGGAAGACCTCGGTGACCGGGATCCGGCCGACGAGGGGGCGGGCAGGACGCGGAGCGGTGGTGTGTCGGATCACAGGACAAGACTACGGGCCCGGCGTACATCCGGCACCCCGAACGGAGGGGCTCCGGGCGCGCCCCCGGGCAGTCACGGTCAGGCGGGGCCCGGGCCTCCCGGGCCGCCTCAGTAATCCATGCGCATGGCGGCGCGAACCGCCCGCAGGGTCTCGTCCGCGACCTCGTTGGCCCGCGCGTTTCCCGAGGCCAGGACCGCCAGGAGGTGGTCCTCGTTGGCGGCCAACTCCGCGCGGCGCGCGCGGATCGGCGCGAAGTACTCGTTGACCGCCTCGGTGGTGAGCCTCTTGAGGGCGCCCGCGCCGCCGTCGCCGATGCTCTCGGCGATCCCTTCTGGGGAGCCCGCCCCGCACAGGGAGGCGAGCATGAGCAGGTTGGACACCTCCGGGCGGCCCGCGGGGTCATAGGTGATGACGCGGTCGGAGTCCGTCTTGGCCTTCTTCAGGGCCTTGGCGGTCTCATCGGCGCTCATGCGCAACTCGATCGTGTTGCCCCGCGACTTGCTCATCTTCTCCCCGTCCAGCCCCAGCAGCAGCGGGGCCTCGCCGAGCAGCGCCTCGGGACGGCGGAACACCGGGCGGGACTTCTCCGCCCGGCCGTAGCGCTTGTCGAAGCGCTGGGCGATGAGGCGGGCCTGCTCCAGGTGGGGCAGCTGATCCTTGCCCACGGGCACGAGATTCGCCTGGCAGAACAGGATGTCCGCCGCCTGGTGCACCGGGTAGGTCAGCAGCAGGCCACTCATGGCGCGCCCGGCGGTGGCCTCCAGTTCGGCCTTGACCGTGGGGTTGCGGTGCAGTTCGGACTCGGTGACCAGGGACAGGAAGGGAAGCATGAGTTGGTTGGCGGCGGGCACCGCCGAGTGGGCGAAGATCGTCGAGCGCTCCGGGTCCACCCCCACGCTCAGCGCGTCCGCCGTCAGTGACAGGACGCGCTCGCGGATCGGGCCGACGCCGTCGCGGTCGGTGATCACCTGGTAGTCGGCCACGAGGATCCAGGTGTCGATGCCCATGTCCTGGATCGGCGCCCAGCTCCGCATCGTCCCGAAGTAGTGGCCCAGGTGCATGTTGCCGGTGGGGCGCACGCCGGTGAGCATCCGGTAGCGGCCGGGGTTCAGGGGCATGTCCGCCTCGATCTCGCGGCTGCGCGCGATGGAGCGGGCGAGCGAGGCGTCGTCGACGGCGCTGGCCAGGGCCTCCTCGGCGGCGGAGGGGGCCTGGGCGGCCGAGGAGGTGTCAGATGCGGTGGAGGGCGTCATGGCGCTAATCCTAGGCGAGGGGCGTCGCAGGGCACCGCGCCCCTGCCCGCGGAGCCCGCCCGCGCTCAGGGGACCGGGCGCCGCGAGGGCGACGACGGGGCGGCCGAGGCGGCGGCCCGGGTGAGGGCGGCCAGGTGGCCGCGCAGGTCCGAGGCCCCGGCGGCGATGTCGAGGCGCTGGCAGCTCGCCGCGAGGGCGTCGAGCTCGGCCAGGCGCCCCCGCACGGTCTCGACGACCCCGGAGGCCGCGGCTGAGAGCCCCGCGGCGGTGGCGGGCAGATGGGGGTCCTTCGCCGCGAGTGACCCCGTCCACAGCATGAGCAACTGATTGGGAATGAGCATCATGCGGCTGGCCTCCCCGATCGTGGCCACGGCCTGGGCGCTGAGCGCGCGGTGCGCCTGGGCGGCCCGCTCCATCTCCTCCAGTCCGGCCGTCAGGCTCTCGATGAGGTCGGGGATGGACTCGGCTGAGTGCTGCGTCTCCCCGACGCCGTCGATGAGTTCAACGGTGAACAGGGCGGTGATCGTGGCGTGCAGGCGCGCCAGGGCGATCCGGAAGCGGGTGCGGGCGCCGTTGAGGTCCAGTTGGGCGAGGGTCTTGACGAGGCGGTTGACCAGGGGCGAGACGATGCCCTGCATCTGCGTCCACAGGTCGAGCATATCTGCCAGGGGCTTGACGCGGGTGTCGCCGCGATCGAGCGTGGCGATGGTGGCGGCGGTTAGGCGGGGATCGGCGAGGGTCTGGGTCAGAGAGGCCCCGGTGGCCTTGAGCGAGGCCGACAGCTCTGCCAGTTCGCCCTGGCCCGCCATCCAGGAGTCCAGTCCATCGGTGATGGCGCTCACGGAGGAGAGCATCTCGGCCAGGTCGCCGGTGGCGCCCGGGCGTCGCGGGATGCCCTCGGACATCTCCTCCCTGCGGGCGACCTCGGCCGGTAGGGCGGCGTTCTGGAAGTCCTCGTAGGAGGACAGCCCGGCGGCCGTGAGCAGCTCGGCGATGCGGCCCAGTCCCTTGACCGACGCCTCGCGCCGGTTGTCCCCCGCCTCGATGGCGGCGTCCTCCACGGCGCGGGCGTCGCGGTAGATCGCGCGGGCGGTCTCGAACAGGTCGTCGCGCATGGGGCGGGTGCGCACGGACAGGTAGCCGCCGTCGGACAGGGGCGTGACGGTGGCGAACACCGTGTACTCCGAGCCGTCGGCGGCGAGGTTGCGCACGTAGGCGGCGAAGGGGCTGCCCGCCTGAAGGGTGTCCCACATGGCCTTGAAGGCGCCGCCGGGCATCTCCGGGTGGCGGATGATGTTGTGCGGCGCGCCGGAGAGCTGCTGGCGGCTGTAGCGGGACATCTCGACGAACACGTTGTTGGAGTGGCGGATCACCCCGCGCGCGTCAGTGGTGGAGAAGAAGATCTGGTCAACACCGACCTCATGGGTGGCGCCTGTGACCTCGGTCATGCTGGAGGGGCTCCTTGCGAGTCGTTTCGCGTGACGAGCCGTGCGGCGGCCGCGCGTCTAAATTACAGACAGATAACACGCGACTTTAGTCGTAGGGCGCGCGCTCTGCCAGGCGCGGGGGGAGCCATGACGCCGACGGCGAGGGACCCGCGGGAGGCCCTAGCTCGCCGGTCTCGCAGCGTCGTCGTCCGCGTGGGCGAAGCGCTCCGGCTCCCGGGCGAGAGCCTCGCCGGAGAGGTAGATGCGCATGGAGAGCACCTCCATCGTGGTGGTGTCCCCGGGGCGGTCCTGGCGGCAGATGGGCCCTTGAGCGGAGCCGATGATCGAGACCGGCGCAGGCCCCGAGGCGCGCCTGATGCGGCGGGCCAGCGCGAACGCGGAGGTGTGCGGGCGGGGCACCGCCCATGTGGAGTCCCACACGAGGTGCCAGTCGCGGCCGTGGGCCCCCGGCAGGACGACCTCCTGCTCGGCCAGGGTGCCGTTGATGACGACGAGGAGGTCGTCGTCGCCCCAGGGGGCGCCCGAGCGGAGCATCTGCACCGTCCGGCAGCCGGCGTCGTGCCAGTCGCAGTGGTCCATGCGCTCGCCGTCGGCCCTGAACCAGGACAGGTCCGGGATCGTGTCCGGCTCGCCGTCGATGAGGGCCGGGGCTCCCACGGCGAAGCGGTCCGGGCGCAGCACCGGGTGCTCCTCGCGCAGGCGGATGAGGAAGCGCGTGATGGAGATGAGGTCGCGCTGCCAGATCTCCAGGTCCCAGTCGTACCAGGAGATCTCGGAGTCCTGGCAGTAGGAGTTGTTGTTGCCCCCCTGGGTGCGGCCCATCTCGTCCCCGCCCAGGATCATCGGGGTTCCCGCGCTGATGAGCAGCGTGCCCAGCAGATTGCGCGCTGAGCGGCGGCGCAGGACCTCGATCGGCCCCCCGTCCATGCCCTCGGCCACGGGGCCCTCCCAGCCATGGTTCCAGGAGCGGTTGTCATCCGTCCCGTCGCGGTTCTCCTCGCCGTTGGCGAGGTTCTGCTTGTGGTCGAAGCAGGTCAGGTCCCTGAGCGTGAAGCCGTCGTGAGCGGTGATGAAGTTCACGCTCGCCAGCGGGCCCCGTCCACCCGGGTACTCCCCGTGGCCGAACAGGTCCACCGAGCCGGACAGGCGGGTGGCCAGGTCGCTCAGGCCCGAGCCGGGGCGCCCCTTGGACAGCTCCGAGGCATCGGCCAGCCAGAAGGAGCGCACCGCGCCGCGGTAGCGGTCGTTCCAGTCCTTGAAAGGCTCGGGGAACTCGCCGGTGCGCCAGCCGCCGGGGCCCACGTCCCAGGGCTCAGAGATGAGCTTGACGCGCTTGAGGACGGGATCGCTGCCCATCGCCACCAGGAGCGGGTGGCGGGGGGTGAACTCGGCGCCGTGGCGGCCCAGGGTCACCGCGAGGTCGAAGCGGAAGCCGTCGATGCCGACGTCGGTCGCCCAGTAGCGCAGCGAGTCCAGCACCAGTTGGACCGCCCGGGGCGAGCGGAAGTCGATGCTGTTGCCCGTGCCGGTGACATCCCCGTAGACGGCGGGCCGTTGCGGGGCATGCAGGTAGTACTCCAGGTTGTCCAGGCCCCGCAAGGAAAGGGACGGCCCATCCATGCCGCCCTCGCAGGTGTGGTTGTAGACCACGTCCATGATGACTTCGAGGCCCGCCTCATGGAGGATCGAGACCATGCCGCGCAGCTCATCGAGGACCGCCTCGGGGCCGGCGGCCTGGGCGGCGGCCGTCGCATAGGACGGCTCGGGGGCGAAGAAGGAGAGGGTCGAGTAGCCCCAGTAGTTGCGCCGGCCCCGCTGTTGGAGGAACGGCTCGGAGAAGGCCGCGTGGATCGGCAGGAGTTCGATCGTCGTCACCCCGAGGGCGCGCAGGTACTCGATGGTGGCGGGGTGGGCGAGTCCGGCGTAGGTGCCGCGCAGGGGCTCGGGGACGCCGGGCATCCTCAATGTCATGCCCTTGACATGGGTCTCGTAGATGACCGTGCGCTCGGCGGGCACGCGCGGGCCGGGGACCAGGGGGAAGCGGGGCCCGCCCGTGACCACGCCCAGCGCCGTGCTCCCCAGCGAGTCCAGCTCCGAGGGGGCGAAGGGGATGAGCGCGGGGGAGAGGTCTTCCTCCACCGCGTGGGCGTAGATCTCCGGGGATAACTTTGTGGGGCCGCTGGTCAGGCGCGCGTAGGGGTCCAGGAGCATCTTGCGCGGATTGTGGAGGAGCGCCTCGGAGGGGTTCCAGCATCCGTGGACCCGGTACCCGTAGCGCTGCCCGACGCCGACGCCGGGCACATGCGCGTCCCACGCGCCCTGCTGCGGGCCGTGCATGCCGATGCGGCGCTCGGCAATGGGGGTCCCGGCGTCGTCGACCTCGACGAGGCACAGGTCCACCGCCGTGGCGCGAGGGGCCACGACCACGAAGTCCGTCCCATCGCCCTGAGGCGTGGCCCCCAGGCGGGCGCGCTCAAGCGCGCGCGCTGGTGCCAGCGGCGCAGGGGCGAGCAGGGCGGGATCGGACACGGGTTTCATTGTCGCTCGCGCGCCAACCCTGGCCAAACGCGGGGCGCGAGCCGAGGGCTGCAAGCAGGATCACCGAACTGAGTGAGCGGTCACACCCCGCTTTATGGCAACCTTGGACGCATGAAAATCGTCGTCTGCATCAAGCACGTTCCTGACGTGCAGTCCGAGCGCCGCTTCGAGGAGGGTCGCCTCCTGCGCGGCGACGAGGATGTTCTCAATGAGCTCGATGAGAACGCCGTCGAGGCGGCCGTCAGCCTCGCCGAGGACGCCGGGGGGGAGGTGATCGCCCTGACCATGGGCCCGGAGGACTCTGAGGACGGCGTGCGCCGCGCCCTCCAGATGGGGGCGGACTCCGGCCTCATCGTCGCCGACGACGGGCTCGCCGGGGCCGACGTCGTCACCACCGCGCGAGTGCTCGCCGCCGCCATCGAGCGCATCGGCGGCGTCGACCTCATCGTCACCGGCATGGCCTCCCTGGACGGCATGACCTCCATGCTCCCCGGGGCGCTCGCCGCAGCCGTGGGCGTGCCCGCGCTCACCCTGGCCACCGAACTGGGGGTCGCCGACGGGGCCGTGACGATCCAGCGGACCACCGGCACGCTGCGCGAGACCCTGCGCGCGCCGCTGCCCGCCCTCGTCTCCGTGACCGACCAGGCCAACGAGCCCCGCTACCCGAACTTCGCCGCCATGCGCGCGGCGAAGAAGAAGCCCCTCGACGTGCTCTCGTTGGACGACCTCGGGCTGGAGGCCCCGGGCGATCCCGCCGTGAGCGTGGTGGCCGCCCAGGCGAGGCCCGCCCGCGAGGCCGGCATCATCCGCACCGACGCCGGGGACGCCGGGCGGGAACTCGCCGCGTGGCTCGTCGAGACCAAGCTCGTCTGAGGCTCGTCTGAAACTTGTCTGAGGCTCATCCGGAGCCCGCCCGTAAGACGTCTGATGCGCGCCCGCCGCCCATAAGACCCAAGGAGATCCCGCATGTCCCACACGCTTGACGCCCCCATCCTCGTCCTGGCCGACCTCGATGACGCCGGCCACCCCACCGGCGCCGCCCTGGAGCTGCTCGCCGCGGCCCGGTCGCTGAGCCCCCAGGCGATCGCCCTCGTGCTCGGCGACGCCGCCGCGGCGAGCGCCGTCGCGCCCGCCCTGGCCACTGCGGGCGCGACCCGGCTGCTGGCCGCC
>NZ_VWPE01000015.1:0-60687 GCF_009829635.1 Actinomyces sp. zg328 | reverse complement strand
GGCGTGGCGGCGGGAGCCGGGGTGGCCGGGGCCGCGGCGGGGGCGGCGGGAGCCTGGGGGGCGGGCGCCTGGGGCGCCGCCTCGGGGGCGGGGGTGGAGCCGGCCTCGGAGGGCTCTCCGATGATGGCCAGGACGGTGCCGACCTCGACGGTCTCGTCCTCGGGGACGCGGATCTCGAGCAGGACGCCGGAGGCGGGGGCGGGGACCTCGGTGTCGACCTTGTCGGTGGCGACCTCGACCAGGGGCTCATCAGCGGTGACGGTGTCGCCCACGGCCTTGAGCCAGGAGGAGACGGTGCCCTCGGTGACGGACTCGCCCAGAGCGGGCATCTTGACGGATTCAGACATGAGTGGACTCTTTCCTTGGGGATTCTCGCAGGACCTTCGTGGGGCTCGGGCCCTCGGTGGATCAGCCGTGGTTGTGCAGCGGCTTCCCGGCCAGGGCCATGGCGGCCTCGCCGAGGGTCTCGTTCTGGGTGGGGTGGGCGTGGACGAGCGAGGCGACGTCGTCGGCGTCAGCCTCCCAGGAGACCATGAGCTGGCCCTCCCCGACCTGCTCGCCCATGCGGGCCCCGATGGCGTGGAAGCCGAGGATGGGGCCGTCCTTGAGGGAGACGAGCTTGACGAAGCCCTGCGTGCCCAGGATCTGGCTCTTGGCGTTGCCGGCAACGTTGAACTCGGCGGTGGTGACCGTCTCGTCGCCGTGGAGCTCCTTGGCGGCGGCCTCGGTGAGGCCCACGGAGGCGATCTCGGGCTCGCAGAAGGTGACCTTGGGGACGAGGACGTCGTCGACCGGGGTGGGGTCGAGGCCGGCGATCTTCTCGGCGACGACGATGCCCTGGGCGAAGCCGCGGTGGGCCAGTTGGACGCCGGGGACGATGTCGCCCACCGCCCACACGCCGGGGACGTTGGTGCGGCCGTACTCGTCGGCGAGCACGAATCCGCGGTCCATCGACACCCCGACCTCCTCGTAGCCGAGGTTCGCGGTGGCCGGGCCGCGGCCCACAGCGATGAGCAGCACCTCGGCGTAGTAGGTGGTGCCGTCGGCGGCGTGCACGGTGACGGAGTCCTCATGGCGCTCGACGGATTCGAACATCGTCGAGGTGCGGAAGGCAATCTTGCGCTTGCGGAAGGCGCGCTCCAGCTGCTTGGAGATGGCCTCGTCCTCGTTGGGGACCAGGCGGGGCAGGCCCTCGATGATCGTGACCTGGCAGCCGAGGGAGGCCCATGCGGAGGCGAACTCGACGCCGATGACGCCTCCGCCCAGGATGACCGCCGAAGCGGGGACGTGGTCGAGCTCGAGAGCCTGCTCGCTGGTCATCACCGGGCCGGAGATCTCCTGGCCGATGTTCTTGGAGTAGGAGCCGGAGGCGAGGATCACGTTCTTGCCGGTGATGCGGCGGCCGTCGACCTCGACGGCGTCGGGGGCCACGAGGCGACCCCAGCCCTGGATGAGGTCGATCCCCCGGGAGGCGACGAGGCCCTGAAGGCCCTTGTACATGCGCGAGATGATGCCGTCCTTGTAGGCCTTGACAGCGGGCATGTCGATGCCCTCCAGGGCGGCACGGATGCCGAGGGCGGAGGCCTCCCTGACCGTGTCAGCGGTCTCGGCGGCGTGGAGAATGGCCTTGGTGGGCACGCAGCCGCGGTGGAGACATGTGCCGCCCACCTTGTCGGCCTCGATGAGCGCGACCCTCAAACCGAGTTGGGCCCCGCGAAGCGCGGCCGCGTACCCGCCCGAACCGGCGCCCAGGATGACCATGTCGTAGACGGTGTCTGTCACAGAATCTCTCCTCGATGGTGAGTTGTCCGAGTCGCCCACCGCTCAGGTGGGCGGTTGGTCCCGGATGACATTGTGTCACTCATGCATGGGTGCCAGGCGTCGGATCGCCCTGTCGATCGGAAACATGAATCCCACACAACATGTGAAACGAATCACTGGGCGACTGCTCGGAGGTACTCCAGGAGCGTCGCCACGCCGTGGCCCGTCCCCCCTGTGGGAGTGCCTCCCCACGGGGCGCGCTCGTTGAAGGCGGGGCCGGCGATGTCCAGGTGGGCCCAGGGGGCGGAGCCGATGAACTCGCGCAGGAAGAGCCCCGCCGTGAGCATGCCCCCGGCCCGGCTGCCGACTACCGCGTTGCGCAGCGCGGCGTACGGGCTGTCCAGGCTCGGGCGTAGCTGCTCGGGCAGCGGCATGGGCCAGAACGACTCGCCGGCGCTGGCCGCCGCGCGAGCGACGGCGTCGCGGACGGCCGGTGTCCCCATGACCCCGGAGACATGATCGCCCAGGGCCACGATCTGCGCGCCGGTGAGCGTGGCGACGTCGAGCACCGCGTCCGGGGAGTCCTCGACCGCCCGGGCCAGGGCGTCGGCCATGACGAGCCGGCCCTCGGCGTCGGTGTTGGTCACCTCCACCGTGGTGCCACCGCGCATGGTGATGATGTCGCTGGGGCGCTGCGCGCCGGGGCCGGGCATGTTCTCCGCCAGGGCGAGCCACGCGGTCACACGCACCGGCAGCTCAAGCCGAGCGGCGGCCAGCACGGCACCGAGCACGGTGGCCGCGCCGGCCATGTCGGACTTCATCTCCGGCATCGAGGCGGGGGGCTTGAGGGACAGGCCCCCGGAGTCGAAGGTGATGCCCTTGCCGACGAGGGCGATGTGGGCGCGCGCGTCGCTGGGCGCCCACTCGAGGCGCACGAGGCGGGGAGGATTGGCAGCGCCCTGGCCGACAGCGAGGATGCCGCCGAACCCCTGCTTCGCCAGCTCCCGCTCATCGAGCGTGTCCACCCCGATTCCCGCCGAGCGCGCCACCTCGGCGGCGCGCTCGGCCAGGGCCTCGGGGACCAGGCGGTTCGGGGGCTCGTTGACGAGGTCGCGCGTCAGGGCGACGGCCTCGCCCAGCGCCACGGCCCTGGCCCGGGCCTCCTCGGCCAGCGCCCCTCCCGCCAGCGGCGAGGAGATGGTGATCGCCGCCAGGGGTTCGGTGGGCGCGGGGACCCGGCCCTTCCAGGCGTAGGCGCCGGTCATCGCGCCCTCGGCGACGGCGGTCAGATCGTGGGCCTCGGCGCAGGGCAGCGCGAGGACGGCGCGCTCCACGCCGGCCAACTCGCGGGTGGCGCGCGCCGCCGCGCGCGACAGTGCGCCGGCGCGCGTGAGGCCCAGGGCCGCCGCGTCGTGATCGGCGCTCTCGGCCAGCTCGAGGCCCCGTCCAGTGCCGACCACCAGGATCGTCGGCGCGCTGATCGCCTGGCCGGCGGGCGCGGCGATGGCGGAGGGGATCCGCACCACCGCGTCGAGCGAGCCGGAGAAGCCGAGGGAGGGGAGCGCCGCCTCCACGGCGCCCACATCGATCCCCTCCAGGCAGGCGCCGGCGGCCAGGATGCCGGAGGCGCCTCCATCGGAGGGCGGGGCCGCGGCGAGGACGAGGACATCGGCGTCAATCCGCGCGGCGGGGTCCTGGATGATCTCGAGAGTGCTCATGAAGGGAGATGGTATGCCCGATGGTAACGTCATGGTGCCGGAGGAGCCCCGTGCCGCGGCAGTCCCCTGGGCGCCGCCCGGAGACGCGCTTCCGGCATTCAGCAACGGGCCGGGCCGGGCGGGGGGCCCGCGCCGCCCGGAGCGGCGCGCGAGCGCGCCGCGGGCCCGACGCCGACGAGCCAGGAGGAGCAGCATGGACGATCGCCCCGAGGTCCGATCGACGGAGGACCGTCGTCGGCCCGCGCGAGGCCTGAGCCGTATTCTCGTGGGCGTCACGGCGGTCTTCGGCCTGGTGGTGCTCTGCCCCGCCGTCGTCTCCCTCATCCGGCATCCCGATCAGGCGCCCGTCCTGGACGCGATCGACGCCGTCGCCGGAGCCCTCTACCTCATGCTTGCGGTGTGCATGGCCCACAACGGCCGCCGCATGCGGATGATCGGGTGGGTCTGCCTGGGCGGTCTGCTGAGCGGCGCGATGCTGCTGGGACTGCTGACCATCACCGGCACCGCGCCCGAGCTCGAGGCCTCATTCCTCGCCCACGGGGGGCGCGGGCACGGATACCTCCCTCTCGTCCTGCCGATCATGGCCGCGTTCTGGATGTGGATGAGCGACCCCCGCCGCATCGTCGTCCACGCCGAGATGATCACCGATCTGGCCTCGGCCCGCTCCGACAGGTCGGGCAAGGACCGCGCCAGCGGCGAGGCGCGGGAGTAGCCGCGGGTGCTCTCAACGGCTCACCGACGGCGGTGGGCCCACCACGCCTGGGTGCGCGATCCCAGTGAAGTCCGCGACTGCGCGGCCTCAAGGGCGGCGTGCTGGTGGCGGTAGAGGCGCCGCACCATCTCATCCTGATCCACCCAGCCCAGTAGCGCCCGCTCGCTCCCGCGGCCCCGGCCGCCCCGGGCGGCCTCCTCCACCACCGGAAGGCCTGAGGCCCTGGAGTCGACGAGCGCCTTGAGGACCGCCGTCGTGCCGCTGGAGGCGTCGATGACCTCCTGGTCGAGCGGAAGATCGCCGACCGTCCGGGGGGTCTGGCCCCGGCGCTCCTCCAGGGCCGCCTGGGCCAGCGCCACGGCGCTCACGCAGCCGAGCAGGCGCCGACGGCCGGCGACGCCGCCTGGAGCGCCATCATCACCCGGGCCGTCCTCCGATCCCTCCGCCTGGCCCGAGGCCCCGGCATCGGCCACGACCGGCAGGCTCGTGCTCCCGGAGGCCCGCACGATCCTGGCGGCGCGGGCCAAGGAGGTCGAGGCCGTGAGCACCGCGGGCGGCTCATGCATGAGGTCGCGGGCGGTCGCCCGTCCGACGATGGTTGCGCCGACAGGGTCGTCGATGTCCTCGCCGCGGCGCCGCAGCTCCTCGGTGTAGATCGTGGTGCGGGTCAGGAACCTGCTGGTGACCGTCGCCAGCGCGATGGCGAGCATAAGCGGGGTGAGCAGGCCGTACTGGCCGGTCATCTCGATGATGAGGATGACGGCGGTCATGGGCGCCCGGGCCGAGCCGGTGAAGACCGCCCCCATCCCGACCACGCCGAATACGGCGACGCCGGTGGGGGTGGGGGCCACGAGAGAGCCGAGCCAGGCGCCCAGGGTCCCGCCGATGAGCAGCGAGGGCGCGAACACGCCCCCCACGAAGCCCATGCCCATCGTGATCGAGGTGGCGGCGATCTTCGCCGCGGTGAGGGCGAGGAGCGCCGTCGTGGTGTACTCGTTGGCCAGGGCGCGGCCCAGGACGGCGGAGGACTCCCCGTACATCTCGGGCACGGCCAGGAGCAGCGCCCCGAGGGCGAGGCCGCCGATGGCCGGGCGCGCCCACTGGGGCAGGCGGGTCGCGTCAAGGAGGTCGCGGCACCAGTCGGCGGCGAGGAAGCGGCAGCGGGAGAAGGCGATCCCCACCAGGCCGCCCAGCACGCCCAGGAGCGCGACCCAGCCGAGTTGGGCATCGCCGTCGAGGGACAGCGAGGGCAGGGACAGGGACAGGGTGGTCCCCAGGAGGTGGTGGGACAGGACGGAGGAGGACACCGAGGCCAGCACCACGAAGGCGAAGGCGTCCACCGTGAAGTCCACGAGGATCACCTCCATGGCGAAGAAGGCGCCGGCCAGGGGCGCGTTGAACGCCGAGGCGATTCCCGCCGCCGTCCCCGCCGCCGTGAGCATCCGCGCCGACCTGATCGGCAGGCCGAGCGCGCGTCCGACGACGCTGCCGGCTGAGGCGCCGAGCTCGGCGATCGGCCCCTCAGGGCCCACCGCCCCGCCGCCCCCGATCGTCAGGATGGCCGCTCCCGTCGAGGCGAGGGCCGGCACGGGGGCCACGGTGCCGTCGCCCCGCCGCGCCGACCAGATGACGCCGCCCACGCCGTGGCCCGTCGTCGTGCGCCCGAGGGCCGTCATGAGCGGGCCCACGAGCGCTCCGGAGATGACTGGCGCGAGGAGGACGAACCACCGTCCGGCGAAGGAGAGGATCCCCTGGGAGGGGCCCAGGGCCTCGGTGTAGTCCTCCGCCCCCGTGAGCAGCAGGGTCCAGGAGTCGATGCCGATGCGGAACAGGACCGCCCCGCCGCCTGAGACGAGCCCGACGATGACCGCCAGGGCGAAGAGCCCTGAGCGGTGGTAGCGCACGAGGCGCAGGGCCGCCCTCCGGGCGCGCGCGGCGGTTCCGGCGCGCCCGGGTAAGGGCGGCGTCACTCCCCGCGGGGCGCGAGGTTCTCCACCACGATGGGCGTGGCCTCGTCGTCCCGGGCGATGCCCCACACCTGGCTGTAGAAGGACAGCTCGTCGGTCAGGGCCTTGCGGATGTTCGCGCCGAGCTGGAAGCCGTGGCCCTCGCCCTGGAAGACCTCGAGGGCGACCGGCAGGCCCTTGGCGCGCGCCGCCTCGAACATCGAGGTGGCCTGATCGGCCGGGACGATGGGGTCGTTGGAGCCCTGGAGCAGCAGGAGGGGGGCGTGGATCGCCTCCACGTGGTTGATGGGGGAGCGCTCGGCCAGCAGGGGGTCATCGACGGAGTCCGCACCAATGAGCTCCTGGACGTAGTGCGACTCGAACTTATGGGTCTCCTGGATGAGCATCCGCAAGTCGGCGACGCCGTACAGCGAGGTCGCCGCGGAGAAGACGTCGGAGCGCGTGATCGCCGAGAGCACGGTGAACCCGCCGGCCGACGAGCCGCGCACCGCGACCCTGGAGCCATCGACCCGGCCCGCCTCGATGAGGTGGCGGGCGCCGGCGATGACGTCCTCCACCTCGCCCACGCCCCAGGCGCCGTTGAGGCTCCGGCGGAAGGAGCGCCCGTAGCCGGTCGACCCGCGGTAGTTGACCTCCAGGTAGGCGAAGCCCCGGGAGGTCCAGTACTGCACCTTCAGGTCGTAAACCGAGCGGGACATGGCGGACGGGCCGCCGTGCACCTGGACGATGAGCGGGGGAAGCTCGCCCTCGGGACCGGCGTGCTCCACCGAGGCCGGGGGGTAGAAGAAGCCGTGCGCGGTGACGCCGTCGGAGGACTGCCAGGAGAGCGTCTCCGGGAGGGACACGCCGCGATCGGCGGGCCCGAAATCGCCTGAGCCCCGCAGCACGGTCACCTCGCCGCCGGAGATCTCGACGATCCCCGGCAGCTCGCGCTCATTGCCTGCCAGCATGACGACCCGCCCCTCGGCGGCGGCCACGTTGCCCAGGGGCTGCCAGCCCGTCGCCCACTCCTCGAGCTCGCCGTTGGCCAGCTTGATGGTGCCCAGGTGCCACACCGAGTCCCTCGTCCACGAGGCGATGAGGTGCTCGCCGTCGAGGACGTCGAAGGAGTGGGGCCCGAGCTGCCAGGCCGGATGGGTGAAGGTGGCGTCCGTGGGGTGCAGCGGCCGGGTCCGCAGCCGCCCGCTCCAGCCGGTCTCGGCGGTGCCGCGCCGGGGGAAGCCCTCCGTGCGGTAGAGGTTCCAGAAGCCCGAGGCGTCCGAGACATGGATGAGCTCGCACTCCTCGGTCCAGCGCGGCTCGGCAGCGCCGTGCCCGTCGCCGCCGCTGACCAGCGCCTGCTCTCCCAGGGTCCCGTCGGGCAGCAGGTCGCCCACGTGCAGGGCGGCGTTGTCCCAGGGCATCCACGGGTGGTCCCAGGCCAGCCAGGCGAGATGGCGCCCGTCGGGGGAGAGCGTGGGGGAGGAGACGAAGTCGGTGCCCGACACGATCGTGCGCACCGGGGCGTCGTCGCGCGCGGCCGAGCCGTCCAGGGGGATGGCGACCAGTGTGTTCACGGCCTCGCCCTCGCCGCGGTGGTCCTCGCGCACGGCGTAGACGAGTCCGCGCTCGGTGTCGATCTCCAGGTCCCCGTGGCGCACGTCGCCGTAGATCGTCAGGGGTACCAGACCGCGCATCCTGTGCGCGACGTCGAAGCGGTAGAGGCGCCCGTCCCCGGCGTGGGAGACCACGATGATCCCCGAGTCGACGGCGTAGGCACGCCCCCCGTACTCGTGGACCCGGGTGCGGGCGTCGACCAGCTCGTCGCCGGGAGTCAGGGGAAGGACCTCCCCGATGCGGCCCGCGCCGTCGCGGCGCAGGAGCACCTGGCGGCCGGAGTCGGTGGCGCGCCGCTCCACCCAGTAGGTGTCGGGGCCGTCGACACGCACCTGCGAGAGGTCGATCGTTCGGCTGGTGATCGTTCCGGGCGAGATGGGCGAGGGCCAACTGCCGTAGGGCGCGATCGTGGTCATGCTTCCTCCTCGAGGACGGCGATGGTCGGCGCGCGGGCGCGCGCCGACGCGCTCCGGGCGCGGCATGGGAACGCCGCGGGGACGGGCGCTGGGGCCCGCCCCGGTCCCGGGCCAAGACTACGTGCTCGTCAGCACCGCGCGCGATGACGCGCAGCTGCGTCGACGACGCCTATGCTTGCCGCACCGCCGCGGGGCACGTCCACCAGCGGCCATGCTGACCGTTATCACCCATCCGCCGTCGAGATTCCTGGAGGTCCGTGGCGATGACACCTCCGACATCCCCGTCGTCCCAGCGCGATCAGGCGCGCCGGGCGGGCACCGGCGAGCACCCCGTGCCGGCCCCGCTGCTCGCCTCGATCCGCGGGCCCGAGGACCTGCGCAGGCTGACCTCCGACCAGCTCGTCCAGCTGGCCGCCCAGATCCGCGCCTACCTGGTCGCCAGCGTCTCCCGGACGGGCGGGCACCTCGGCCCCAACCTCGGCGTCGTCGAGCTGACGATCGCCCTGCACCGAACCTTCCGCTCCCCGGCCGACTCCCTCGTCTTCGACACCGGGCACCAGGCCTATGTGCACAAACTGCTCACGGGGCGCCAGGACTTCTCGGCGCTGCGATCGCGCGGGGGGCTGTCGGGCTACCCGGACCGTGGGGAGTCCGCCCATGACGTCGTGGAGAACTCCCACGCCTCCACCGCGTTGTCGTGGGCGGACGGCATCGCCCGGGCCAACGGGCTCCGGGGGAACGAGGACCGGCACGTCGTCGCCATCATCGGCGACGGGGCGATGACGGGCGGGATGGCCTGGGAGGCCCTCGATAACATCGCGGACTCGG
Organism: Actinomyces sp. zg328; assembly: GCF_009829635.1. Taxonomy (NCBI): domain Bacteria; kingdom Bacillati; phylum Actinomycetota; class Actinomycetes; order Actinomycetales; family Actinomycetaceae; genus Actinomyces; species Actinomyces sp. zg328. Next base: position 51,689 of record NZ_VWPE01000015.1, on the reverse strand, counting down.
GGGACAAGCGCCTCGTTATCGTTGTCAACGACAACGGCCGCTCCTACGCCCCGACCATCGGCGGGCTCGCCCACCACCTCGACGCCCTGCGCACCAACCCCGGCTACGAGCGCATGCTGTCCGGGATCAAGCGCGGCCTGCTGGCGCAGGGGGCCCCGGGCCGCGCCGCCTTCGACGCCCTCCACGGCCTTAAGGCCGGCATCAAGGACGTCCTCGTCCCCTCGGCGTTCTTCGAGGACCTGGGGATCAAGTACACCGGCCCGGTGGACGGCCATGACATCACCGCCCTGGAGTTCGCGCTGACACGGGCCAGGGAGTACTCCGAGCCTGTCATCGTCCACGTCATCACCGAGAAGGGCCGCGGCTATACCCCCGCTGAGGAGGACGTGGCCGATCGCTTCCACGCCGTGGGGCGTATCCACTCCGAGACCGGCCTGCCCGTCGTGCCCTCCGCCTTCGGCTGGACAGCTGTCTTCGCCGAGGAGATCCTGGCGCTGGCCCGCCGCGACGAGCGGATCGTGGGGATCACCGCGGCCATGCAGCAGCCGGTCGGGCTCCAGCCGCTGGCCGATGCCATGCCCGACCGGGTCGTGGACGTAGGCATCGCCGAGCAGCACGCCCTGACCGCCAGCGCCGGCATGGCCTTCGCCGGGCTGCACCCCGTGGTGGCGCTGTACGCGACCTTCCTCAACCGGGCCTTCGACCAGGTGCTCATGGACGTCGGCCTGCACCGGGCGGGGGTGACGATCATGCTCGACCGGGCGGGCCTGACGGGCAACGACGGCGCGAGCCACAACGGCATGTGGGACATGGCGCTGCTGGGCCACGTGCCCGGGCTGCGCCTGGCCGCGCCTCGCGACGAGGCCTCCCTGCGCTCCTGCGTGCGCGAGGCAGTGGGCGTCGACGACGGCCCGACCGTCGTGAGGTACCCCAAGGGGGCGCTGCCTGCCCCGCTGCCCGCGGTGCGGACGCTCGAGGGCGATGAGGGCGTCTTCGGCCAGGTCGATCTGCTGCTGGAGCACCGGGCGGGCGACGATGGCGGGCGAGTCGCCGGTGAGGGAGCGGGCCGGGCGCCCGACGCCCCGGCCCTTATCGTCGGCGTGGGCGCCATGGCGCCGGCCGCGCTGGCCGCCGGCCGCGCTCTGGCCGCGGAGGGCCGTGACGTCATCGTCGCCTCCCCTCGGTGGGTGATCCCCGTCCCGAGCGCCCTGACCGAGTTGGCTCTGACGGCCGGTCGTGTCGTGGTGGTCGAGGATGGGCTGGTCGACGGCGGTATCGGCTCGCAGTTGCGCGATGCGATGGATGACGCCCTCGACGCCCTGGCCGCCAGGGGCGGGGATGACTCCCGGGGCGCGGCCCTGGCGCCGCCCCCGACCACGCGGATCGGGGTGCCGAGGCGGTTCGTGCGGACCTGCGACCGGGCCACCCTCCTGGAGGAGTTCTCCATGACCGCCGAGGGCATCGCCGCGGCGGTTCGCGCGCGGCGCTGACCGGTGGGCCGCCCTCTCTCATGGGCGCCTTGCCGCCGGCGCTCCGCAAGGGGGCGGGGCAGGGCCGGCGGCCGCCCTGCTCAGGAGGCCTCAGCCCATGGGACGGGCGTCCTATCGCGCTCGTGCGCCTTCGCTATGCGCGCCTGTGGGGGCGGGTGAGTACCGCTGGCGATCCGATGTCTGACGGCGCGGACCGACCCCAAGCCGGCGTGGGACCAAGGGCCTAAACGGAGGTGGTCTAGAACGCTGTGTGAGTCATCGCACCGATAAGGCCCCCATCGTCTTGGTCGCACCGGGGCCGAAGGGCCTACGCTTGGGGCGACGGCGCAATGATGTACCGCCACGCCTCACGAGGGCGACGACATAGCCGGGCGGGATCGCCGCCCACATACAGGAGGACACGGATGACAACTGAGGTCACTTCATCCACCACCGCGGATGGGACCCGGACCGACGCGTGGGAGGGCTTCGCCACCGGCCCGTGGACCGAGGACATCGACGTCCGCGACTTCATCCAGCGCAACTACACCCCTTACGACGGTGACTCCTCATTCCTTGCCGGCGCCACGGACAAGACCCTTCGTCTGTGGAACACCCTGGAGGAGAAGTACCTCAAGGAGGAGCGCAAGGTCCGCATCCTCGACGTCGACACCCACACCCCCTCGGACATCGACGCCTTCGTCCCCGGCTTCATCTCCGAGGATGACGACGTCATCGTCGGCCTCCAGACCGACTCCCCGCTCAAGCGCGCCATGATGCCCAACGGCGGCTGGAGGATGGTGGCCCAGGCCATCAAGGAGGCCGGCAAGGAGGTCGACCCGGAGGTCGCCAAGATCTTCACCCGCTACCGCAAGACCCACAACGACGCGGTCTTCGACGTCTACACCCCGCGCATCCGCGCCGCGCGCTCCAGCCACATCATCACCGGCCTGCCCGACGCCTACGGCCGCGGCCGCATCATCGGCGACTACCGCCGCGTGGCCCTCTACGGCGTCGACCGCCTCATCGAGCTCAAGGAGATCGCCAAGGACAAGGTCGCCGACCAGCCCTTCTCCGAGCACTGGGCCCGCTACCGCGAGGAGCACTCCGAGCAGATCAAGGCCCTCAAGAAGCTCAAGAAGATGGCGGCCGACTACGGCTTCGACATCTCTGGCCCGGCCACCAACGCCCACGAGGCGGTGCAGTGGACGTACTTCGCCTACCTCGCCTCGGTGAAGTCCCAGGACGGCGCCGCCATGAGCATCGGCCGCCTGTCCGCCTTCCTCGACTGCTACTTCGAGCGCGACCTCAAGGCCGGCGTCATCGATGAGACCCGCGCCCAGGAGCTCATCGACAACATCGTCATGAAGTTGCGTATCACGCGCTTCCTGCGGACCACCGACTACGACCAGATCTTCTCCGGCGACCCCTACTGGGCGACCTGGTCCGACGCCGGCTTCTCCGACGACAACCGCCACATGGTCACCAAGACCTCCTTCCGCCTCCTCCAGACCCTGGTGAACCTCGGCCCCGCCCCGGAGCCCAACATCACCATCTTCTGGGATGAGAAGCTCCCCAAGGGCTACAAGGACTTCTGCGCCTACATCTCCATCACGACCTCCTCCATCCAGTACGAGGCCGATGAGCAGATCCGCGAGCACTGGGGCGACGACGCCGCCATCGCCTGCTGTGTGTCCCCGATGCGCGTGGGCAAGCAGATGCAGTTCTTCGGCGCCCGCGTCAACTCCGCCAAGGCGCTCCTGTACGCCATCAACGGCGGTCGTGACGAGATGACCGGCAAGCAGATCGTCACCGGCCTGCCCGGCATCGAGGGCGACGGCCCCCTGGACTTCGACGAGGTCTGGGACAAGTACGAGAAGATGCTCGATTGGGTCGTCGCCACCTACGTCGAGGCCCTCAACATCATCCACATGTGCCACGACCGCTACGCCTATGAGGCCATCGAGATGGCGCTGCACGACTCCGACATCGTGCGCACCATGGGCTGCGGCATCGCCGGCCTGTCGATCGTCGCCGACTCCCTGAGCGCCATCAAGTACGCCAAGGTTACCCCGGTGCGCGATGAGACCGGCCTCGTCGTCGACTACGTCACCGAGGGCGACTTCCCGATCTACGGCAACGACGACGACCGTGCCGACGACATCGCCGCCACGGTGGTCCACACGATCATGTCCAAGATCAAGGCGCAGCCCATGTACCGCGACGCGATCCCGACCCAGTCCGTTCTGACGATCACCTCGAACGTCGTCTACGGCAAGGCCACCGGCTCCTTCCCGTCCGGCCACAAGAAGGGCACCCCCTTCTCCCCGGGCGCGAACCCGGAGAACGGCATGGACACGCACGGCATGGTCGCCTCCATGCTGTCCGTCGGCAAGCTCGACTACAACGACGCCCTCGACGGCATCTCGCTGACCAACACCATCACCCCGCAGGGCCTGGGCCGCACGCTCGAGGAGCGCGTGGCCAACCTCGTGGGCATCCTCGACGCCGGCTTCGTCCCGGACGACTGCGCCGAGGTCTGATCGCACCGCGCGATCCCCTGGACCATCACGGCTCAGAACACAACTCACCACACAGAAAGGGGCAGACATGCCCACCTACGAAGAGCGCCTTGAGTCCATGAAGGCGCAGCGCCAGGGCAACGGCGGCGTCAAGGGCCTCTACCACGCCAACATCAACGTCCTGGACCGCAACACCCTTGAGGACGCGATGGAGCACCCGGAGAACTACCCGAACCTCACGGTTCGCGTCTCCGGCTACGCCGTCAACTTCGTCAAGCTGACGCGCGAGCAGCAGCTGGACGTCCTCAACCGCACCTTCCACGCCGGCGCCTGATCCGGCACGGGGCAGGGCTCAGATGACTGAGACCATGACCCCCGCGGCGCTGGGCGGCCGGGACCAGGACTTCCTGGCCCCGGCCGCCCGTCTGCGCGGGGCGGGTATCGGCGGGCTCGAGGAGCTCTCCGACATTGAGCGCTCAGAGCGACTGGCGCGCATGCGCGAGGGAACCCTGGGCTCCATCCACTCCTGGGAGCTCGTCACAGCGGTGGACGGCCCCGGCACGCGGATGACCGTCTTCCTCAACGGCTGCCCGCTGCGCTGCCTGTACTGCCACAACCCGGACACCTTCCTCATGAAGGACGGCGAGCCGGTCGAGGCCGACGAGCTCCTGCGGCGCATGAAGCGCTACAGGAATGTCTTCAGGGCCTCGGGCGGCGGCATCACCCTCTCCGGCGGAGAGGTGCTCATGCAGCCGGCCTTCGCCGCGCGGCTCCTGTCCGGCGCCAAGGCGATGGGGATCCACACCTGCATCGACACCTCCGGCAACCTCGGCCGCAACGCCACTGACGAGATGCTCGACAACATCGATCTCGTGCTCCTGGACGTCAAGAGCGGGGACGAGGAGACCTATAAGCGGGTCACCGGCCGGGAACTCGCCCCGACCATCGAGTTCGGCGACCGCCTGGCCGCCAAGGGCATTGAGATCTGGGCGAGGTTCGTCCTCGTGCCGGGGCTCACGGACAGCCCGGAGAATGCGGAGAATGTCGCACGGATCGTCGAGCGCTGGGGATCCGTGGTTAGCCGCGTCGAGGTGCTGCCGTTCCACCAGATGGGCACCGACAAATGGGACGCCCTGGGGCTGGACTACACGCTGCGCGACTCGCGGCCCCCTGAGCCCGAGCTCGTGGAATCCACCCGCGCGATCTTCCGCTCCCACGGATTCACGGTGCACTGAGGAACGCGCGCCCATCGGCGCCCGAGGGGCGCGCGGGGGCGCAAGAGGAAGCCCTCCCGGAGCGGCCCCGCCAACGCCCTCGGGACATCCCGGTGGGGCCTAGCGCGCGCGGTCCCTCGCCATGGCCCTGGGCGCCGAACGGGCGCCGAACCGGCGGCCCGGGCGGAGCGCTACACGACCCGGCGCAGCGCTCGGGACAGGGGATCGGCGCATTGCTCGATCTGCCAGGGCCTGGCATCGAGGTCCTCCAGTCGGGCCGAGACCGCGTCTGAGTCGATCGCGGGGTGCCCGCCCCGGGCCATCTCATGACCGAGGTCCCAGGCGAGCCGGCGCTGGGACTCGGGGGCGAGGAGCAGTTCTTGGGGCACGCGGATCCTCTCTCCATGCGTCCGCACGCAGGAGCGGACGACATCGAGGAGTTGCGCGGCCTCGGGGTGGCGGCGCGCCCAGGACCGGGGCTGGGGCAGTTCGCCGGGCGCGAGCGGGGCGCGCAGCGGCGGGAGCTCGTCGTCGGGAAGGCTCAGGCCCCGCTCCACCGCCCGCCACCACACCTCGGAATGCTGGCGGGCCTGGCGAGAGGAGAAGTCCTTGAGGGCGAAGAGCTTGCGGCGGGAGGTCGGGCAGGCGATCGCCGCGGACACGACGGCGCGGTGGGGGAGGATCCTCGACGGCGTCCGGTCGAGTTCGACGGCGAGTTGCTCTCGGGCGGTCCACACCTCCCGCAGCACCGCCAGTGAGCGCTGGGAGCGCACGGCGGTTCCCGCGCGCGGCGTCTTGCGCCAGGGATCGACCTTCGGGGCTCGTGGGCCCCGAGTGCGCACCGCCTCGAACTCCTGCATGGCCCACTCGAGCTTCCCCGCGTCGGCGAGCTCGGAGGCCAGGGCGTCTCTGAGCTCAGTGAGGAACTCGACGTCGAGAGCGGCGTAGATGAGCCAGGAATCCGGCAGGGGGCGGGTGGACCAGTCTGCGGCCGCGTGGTCCTTGGCCAGCCGCAGGCCGAGCGTCTCCTCGATGACCGCGCCGAGGCCCACATGTTCGCGGCCGAGCAGGCGGGCCGCGAGTTCGGTGTCGAAGACCTCCCGGGGGGCCAGGCCGACATCTGCCAGGCAGGGAAGGTCCTGGTCGGCCGCGTGCAGGATCCACTCGGGCCCGTCCAGCGCCGCGGCGAGGGCATCGAGGGGCCCGGCTGAGACCGGATCGACCAGGATGGTCCCAGCGCCCGCGCGCCGGAGCTGGATGAGGTAGGCGTCCTGCCCGTAGCGGAAGCCCGATGCCCGCTCGGCGTCGACGGCGATGGGGCCGGTGCCATCGCCGATCTCGGAGGCCGCCCGGGCCAGCGCCGCGGGGGAGTCTGTCAGAGGGGGGAGCCCATCGGCCGGCCGCCGGTAGGGGACGACCTCGTCGGCGGGCACCGGCTCGTCGGTCGTTCCGAATCGGCTGACCGGTACGGCCCGCCTCACCTCGCCCATCCCGCGAGGGCGAACATGGGGAAGGCCATTTCCGGCTCATGGCCCGCCGCCGCGTGAAGTGCTTGGTACCAGGCGGTCAGGTGCGGGGCGAGATCGGTGGTCGAGGGCGACCAGGAGGCGCGGATCTCCGCGTGCGCGCAGGAGTCGGTGAGGTCCAGGCCGCCGAAGGTTTCGGAGACAACCCTGGTGACGGTGCCCACGAGGGCGCGGTGTCCCGCGCCGGCCTCATCGAGCGCCTCGGACAACCATGTCCAGGCGGCATGGCCCAGGAGCGGGTCGGAACTCACCTCGTCGTCGATCCGGGACCGCACCATGACGACGACTCGAAGGTCGCCATCCCAGGCGGCCTGCCCCGCGGGATCGTGCAGGATGATGAAGCGGCCCGAGGCCACGGGCGTGCCGGAGTCGGTCTCCTCCGTCTCGGCGGACAGGGCGGCGGCATAGGGGGCGAGTCGACGGGGAGCGGGGACTTCTTCAAGGACGAGACCGCGGGGCCGATCGGCCTCCCTCATCGATAAGAGCACCTCTTCGAATCGCTCAGGGATCTGGGCGGCCGCCTCCGGGGATGAGGCAGGGCCGTTCGTGTCGTTCACGAGCCCAGGCTACCGGCGCTTTGGCTAAGCCCGCGCTGCCACGCCGCAAGGAACCGCAGCCGAGGGGACTTGCCAAGCTCGTTCGAGGGCGGGTCGTGGTGCTTCCGGCTCGGATATGGAGGCTCGGCGCGTGGTGGCGGGTGCGTGTCGGTCTTAGCGGGATCGTTAGGTGTCACCGCCGTGGCGCGTCCTACCGGTGCGGGCGGCTTGTGCGCGAGGTGCGCGATCCCTGCCGCTAGTCCTCCGGTCCGCGGCGGCGCGGGCGGTCCTCCTGCTGCGCCCTCATCCCCGAGATGCCGTCTCAGCGCGGAGATACCGTTTCGCCTCGAAGATACCGCCTCAGCTCCGCGATACCGTTTCGCCTCGAAGATACCGCCTCAGCTCCGCGATACCGTCTCGCCTCGAAGATACCGCCTCAGCTCCGCGATACCGCCCCAGCCCGGCGTTGCGCCCTCATTCTCGCAGTTTGAGGGCGCAACGCCGGGCTGGGGCGGTATTTGCGGGCTGGGACTGTATTCGCGGGCTGGGACGGTATTCGCGGGCTGGGACGGTATTCGCGGGGTGCCCCCGACGTGCGCGATGAATATGATGCGGGGCGGCGCCAAGGAGGAGGCTGGGCTGTCCCGGCTGGAAGAATGACTCATCAGATCACATGCGGCCGTCAAGAGGAAATTGTTCAATCACATGTGGGCCCGGCGCGAGTCCCCCTGGCTCGGGCCGGAACCTTGGAATGCTGTCCGCGCTCGCCGGCTCCGGGGCGGTCGTCCACGCGGCGATGATCGCGGGGAGGGGATGGGCAAGGGGGTGGCGGGCTCGCGGGCCTCATCCCTGGCGCCACCCGAGTCGGCCCATCGGCCCTCGCTGCGCTCATAGGTTCCGCGGGAGACCATCATCAGTTCCTCAATGTGAGATTCTGTCGCCCCGGAGAGGATGTTCTCGCGCTCTATGATGCTTTCTTCCCGGTTGACGGCGGATGTGTTATGGCGCTCGTCGGCATTGATGGCCGTCGAAAGAGCATGATGCGTCCGTTCCTGTCGCGGTTCCATGAGCCTGCCGAGGGGGAGTTCCTCATTCACGGGAGGCCTATCAGTGAGTTCTCAAGACAATCCCACCACTCGTAGTTCTCGGCCCCGTTCCCGGATGTCGTGAGACAAAAGCGATCGAGGAAGAGCGATGGTGTGGGTGGGGTGGGGCGCCTGGCGGTGGCGTGGGGTGCGTGGTGGTGGTGTTGGGCGCTCGGCGGGCGCGGCGATGAGCGCTGGGCGATGAGCGCCGGGGGATGAGCGCTGGGCGATCAGTGCCGGGCGATGAGCGTCTGGCCCGCCGCGAGGACGCCGGGGCGGCGCGGGCCGGCGCCCGCCTCCCCGGGCTCCCACGAGGCGAGGGCCTCGCCGTGATCCGGCGCCGGGCGGTCCTGGCCAGACAGGTTGACCGCGACGATCACGTCGTCGTAGGCCACCGTGATGACGCCGTCGGCGTCCTCGACCCCGGGCCATCGCCGGCGCTGCGACCACCCCAGCTCGCGGCGCAGCGCGATCAGGCGCGTGAACCACTGGAGCAGACGGGAGTGGTCCGGCGCGCTGGGCTCATCCCAGTCCAGGCAGGAGGAGGCCACCGTGGACGGCGCCTGCGGGTCCGGAATGTCCTCGGCCGACCAGCCGAAATCAGCGAACTCCCGCTTGCGCCCCTGGCTCACGCCCGCCGCCAGGGCGGGATCGTCGTGATCGGTGAAGAATTGGAAGGGCCGCCGCGTGCCCCACTCCTCGCCCATGAACAGCATCGGGGTGTAGGGGCTGAGCAGTACGAGGGCGGCCTGCGCCGCCAGCGCGTCATCGCCCATGGAGGCGGCCGGCCGGTCCCCGACAGCCCTGTTGCCCACCTGGTCATGGTTGGAGGAGAAGACGACGAAGCGCCGGGGGTCCGTGCCCTCCGGCACTGGCGCGCCCCACCGGCGCCCCCGGAAGCTCGACCAGGACCCGTCGTGGAGGAAGGCGCGGGAGTACGCCCTCAGCCAGGCTCCCGGGGCGGCGAAGTCGGCGTAGTAGCCCTGGGACTCCCCGGTCAGGCGGGCGTGCAGGGCGTGGTGGACGTCGTCGGCCCACTGAGCGGTCATGCCCAGTGAGGGCGAGCGCGCCGGCGGCCCCTCATCGACGGGCGTGATGACTCCGACGTCGTTGAGATCGGACTCCGCGATGAGCCCCAGCGGCCGACCGAGCTCATCGGACAGGGCCGCCACGGCCTCGGAGAGCTCGGCGAGCACATGGCGGGGGGAGTCGTCGACGATGGCGTGGATCGCGTCGAGGCGCAGGGCGTCGACGTGGAAGTCCCTCAGCCAGCGCAGGGCGGCGTCGATGACGTAGGCGCGCACCTGCTCACTGCCGGCCTGGTCGAAGTTCACCGCCTCGCCCCAGGGTGTGTGGTGCGCGGCCGTGAAGTAGGGGCCGAACGCGCCCAGGTAATTCCCCGAGGGGCCCAGGTGGTTGTAGACGACGTCGAGACACACGGCGATCCCCTCGCGGTGCGCCGCGTCGACGAAGCGGGCCAGGGCCTCGGGCCCGCCGTAGTGCTCGTGGACGGCCCACAGGCTCACGCCGTCGTAGCCCCAGCCCGAGGCACCCGGCGACGGCGCCAGAGGCATGAGCTCGACCATGTCCACCCCGAGCCGGGCCAAATGCCCCAGGCGCCCCGCGGCCGCGTCGAGCGTCCCATCGGGCGTGAACGTCCCCACGTGCAACTCGTAGATGACCGCGCCGCGCACGTCCCTGCCCGCCCATCCGTCATCGGTCCACGCCCTGGCCCAGGCCGAGGGATCGATGTAGCGGGAGGGGCCGTGGACCCCGTAGGGCTGGCGGGCGCTGCGCGGGTCGGGGCGGTCGGGGGAGCCATCGACCCGGAAGGCGTAATCCGTGCCGGGGGTGAGAGCGCGGGGGCTCACCCACCAGCCGTCGCCGACGCGCTCCATGGGCAGCGCCTCCCCGGTGGCGGGAAGGCTCAACTCCACGCGGCTGGCGCCGGGCGCCCACACGGGGACCCTCTCGCCGACGGGCAGGGCGGGGCTCTCCCAGGGGCGGCGCGCGCCCGCCGCGCGGCTGTCCGCGCCGGTCATGGCCGAGCCTCTCTCCGCTCGTGGGCCCGCGCTCCCTCGGCCCAATGGCCGGGGCCCTCCTCATCCGCGGCCGCGGGGGAGGCCTGGCGGGCCAGGACGACGACGGGAGCGTCGCCCATGAGATCGGCCAGGGGGAGCGTGCCCCCGCCGGTCTCGGCATCAGTGATCACCGAGCGCCAGGCCCCCTCGGGCAGGACGATGGAGTGCTCGCGCCAGCCCCCGAGGGTCGCCAGGCGCCTGCCCAGGCGCCGCACGACGACGATGACGTCCTCCTCGCCGTCGAGCGTGCGGGCGAAGGCGAAGGCGTGCGACGTGGTCACGGGGATCGCCCGGTAGCCTGAGCGCGATCCGACGAAGGTCTCGGGGCGGTTCCGGCGCAGGCGCAGCAGGGCGGCGGTCAGCGCGAGCTTCTCCTCGTCCAGGCCGCGCGCGGGAGCTCCGGAGTCCAGGTGGGAGAGCATCCGCTCCAGGCCGCCCTCGCCGCGGTAGTCCACCGGTCGGCGGTTGTCCGGGTCGACAAGGCTGGTGCGGGTGATCTCCGAGCCCTGGTAGACATCGGCCACGCCGAGCCAGGTCAGGGTGAGGGCCTTGTTCGCCAGGACGATCGCGCGGGTCTCGCGGGCGGTGAGCGAGGCGAAGGCCTCGATCTGCTCGGCGACGGCGGGATCGGTGAGCAGGTGGGCGGCGTAGCCGGTCAGAGCCTCTTCGCGGGCGGTGTCCGGACTGGTCCACGTGGTCCAGGTCTTCTGCTCACGGGAGGCCTTGATGAGGTAGGCGGTCAGCCGCTCGGGGGTCATCGGGTCGGCGCTGCCGGGGGCCCAGGTTCCCCACAGCACCTGCCATAGGAGGAGCTCGCTGCGCCCGTCCAGGTCCATCGGCCGCGCCTCCTGGGTCAGGAGGCGGAGCCGATGGATGAGGTCGGTCCACTCATCGGCGTAGGAGGCCAGGACGTCGAGGCGCGCGCGCACGTCCTCCCCGCGCTTGGTGTCGTGGGTGGTGGAGGTGACCATGGTGGCGGGCCAGGTGGCCTGGGTGCGCTCGGCCCAGGCATGGGCCTCATCGGGGTCCAGGGCGAAGCCGGAGGGGTTCCCTCCGACCTCGGTGAGGCTGGTCAGGTGCATCCAGCGGTAGAAGGCCGTGTCCTCGACGCCCTTGGCGGTCACTGCCCCGCAGACCTGCTGGAAGCGGACGATCGCCTCTGCCCGCAGGGGGGAGGCGGACATGCCCTCGCTGCCCACGGGCTCGCCGAGCAGGAGCGCCACGACGAGGTCGAGGGTCTCGGCTTGGTCCTCCTCCAGGCGCTCACGGGCACGCTCGGCGGAGGCGCGTAGGACGGCGGCCTGATCGGGGTCGGCCGAGTGCCCGGGAACGATGTAGGCGCGGTAGCGGTCCGCGGCCACGAGCAGCTCGACGAGGCAGGCGTGCAGGTCGCGCAGGGTGTGGTCGCGCAGGCGCACGTCCAAGGAGGTGAGGCGGTCGAGGATGGCCGCGAGCCGGTAGACCTCCGCGGCCAGGGAACCGCCGATGACCTCCCGCTTGGCGGTCTCAACGACGCGCGGGTGGTCGATCGGGCCCTCACCGGCGAACTCGTGCATGAGCATGCCCAGGCGCGCCGAGCCGGCGGGGTCGACCTGCAGCTGGTCGATGCGCCAGGCGGCGTCGTAGCCGGTGGTGCCGGCCACGGGCCATGAGGGGGGAAGGGACTCGTCGGGCGCCAGGATCTTCTCCGCGGCGATCCACGCCTGGCCGGTGGCCTCGCTCAGGCGCGCCAGGTAGCCTCCCGGGTCGGCCAGGCCATCGGGGTGGTCCACGCGCAGCGCGTCGATCGTGCCGTTCGCGATGAGTTCGGTGATCAGCGCGTGGGAGCCCTCGAAGACGGCGGGGTCCTCCACCCGGATGGCCGCGAGAGTGCCGACGTCGAAGAAGCGGCGGTAGTTGGTCTCCTCATCGCCGACCTTCCAGTAAGCCAGGCGGTAGAACTGCTGCTCGACGAGCACGGCCATGGGCAGGGACTCGGTGCCCTCGGCGATCGGGAAGACATGGTCGAAGTAGCGCAGCACCCACTGCTCGCCCCGCTCGGGCTCGGTGGGCACGACGATCCGCTCTAGGCGCAGCTCGTCGTCAGCCAGGACGCGGCCGAGGCGCGCCCCCAGGATCGGCATGAGGATCGGCTCATCGACCGACACGTCGAACCAGTGCGCGTAAGGGGACTCCGGCCCATCGCGCAGGACCGACCACAGGGGCAGGTTGGACCAGCCGGGAGTGGGAACCGCCATGTGGTTGGGGACGATGTCGACGACGACGCCCAGGCCCGCCTCGTGGGCGGCGCCGGCCAGGCGCTCCAGCCCCTCGCGGCCCCCCATGGGCTCGGAGACCCGGGTGTGGTCGACGACGTCGTAGCCGTGGGTGGAGCCGGGCGCGGCCTGGAGGATGGGCGAGAGGTAGAGGTCGGTGACTCCGAGGTCGACCAGGTAGGGCAGCAGGGCGCGGGCGGCGTCGAAATCCAGGTCCGCGCCCAACTGGAGGCGGTAGGTGCTCACGGGGGCGCGCCGCCCCTCGCGCGGCAGGTGGCCGGACCAGGGCGCGTAACCGGTCTGCGGCGCCGCCTGCGCGGGGGAGGGCGCGCCACCGGTCGGCGCGGGGGTGGCAGGAGGCCGAGGCGGGCCCGCGTGATCCGGGGAGGCGGTCGAGGGGCGGTGATCGGTCATGCTCTCGGTCCTCCTGAGGGTCAGGACTGCCTCATGGTCTGGTCAGGGCGTTCGCCTGGACCGTATCAGGAACGCCTCAGGCCCGTGTGGGAGAGGCCTGCCCGCTCCTGGTGCTCCGGGCCCTGGTCCGCCTGCTCGTCGGAGATGAGGCAGAGGATCGAATGCGCCTGGACGAGGACCTGCTGGCCGGCCAGTAGCGACTCCGGGTGGACCTCGTCCGTGGCGGGAGCCGTGTCGAGGGCGATCCTCCATGCCGGGGCGTGGTCGGCGTCGGGGATGGTGAAGGTGATGTCCTCCCCGGCGGCGTTGATGAGGATGAGGATGGAGTCGTCGACGATCCGCTGGCCGCGCTCATCGGGCTCGGCGATGGCCTCGCCGTTGAGGAAGACGGCCATGGCGCGCGCGTACCAGGTGGCCCAGTCCTCGTCGGTCATGCGCGCCCCGGAGGGGCCGAGCCACTCGATCTCGCCCATGTCCGACTCGCCGCCGTGGCCCGCGGCCCCGGAGAAGAAACGACGACGGCGCAGCACCGGGTGCTCCTGGCGCAGGCGGATCATGTCCGAGGTGAATCGCAGGAGATCGCGGGCCTCGCCGTCGAGGTCCCAGTGGACCCAGGCCAGCTCGTTGTCCTGGCAGTAGGCGTTGTTGTTGCCGTTCTGGGTGCGGCCCATCTCGTCGCCGTGGCAGATCATGGGCACGCCCTGGCTGAAGAGGATGGTGGCCAGGAAGTTGCGGGCCTGGCGGCTGCGCAGCTCCAGGACCGCCGGGTCGTCCGAGGGGCCCTCCGCGCCGCAGTTCCACGAGCGGTTGGCGTTGTCACCGTCGGCACCGCCCTCCCCGTTGGCCTCGTTGTGCTTGTCGTTGTACGACACGAGGTCGCGCAGGGTGAAGCCGTCGTGCGCGGTGACGAAGTTGACGCTGGCCACCGGCGTGCGGCCGGAGTTCTGGTAGAGGTCGGAGGACCCGGTGATCCGCGAGGCGAAATTGCCCAGGGTGGAGGGCTCGCCCCGCCAGAAGTCCCTGACCGTGTCCCGGTATCGGCCGTTCCACTCGCTCCACAGGGCGGGGAAGCCGCCGACGTTGTAGCCGCCGTCGCCCACGTCCCAGGGCTCGGCGATGAGCTTGACCTGGGAGAGCACGGGGTCCTGGTGGATGATGTCAAAGAACGCGCTGAGCTTGTCGACCTCGTGGAACTGGCGGGCGAGAGTGGAGGCCAGGTCGAAGCGGAAGCCGTCGACATGCATCTCGGTGACCCAGTAGCGCAGCGAATCCATGATCATCTGCAGGACGGCCGGGGAGCGCATGAGCAGGGAGTTGCCGGTGCCCGTGGTGTCGAAGTAGTGCTCCTGGGAGCCGTCGACGAGCCGGTAGTAGGCGGCGTTGTCGATGCCCTTGAAGGACAGGGTGGGGCCCATGTGATTGCCCTCGGCCGTGTGGTTGTACACGACGTCGAGGATCACCTCGATATCGGCCTCGTGGAAGGCCTTGACCATGGACTTGAACTCCTGGACCTGCTGACCGGCCTCGCCGTAGGCGGCGTAGGCGTTATGCGGGGCGAAGAAGCCGATGGTGTTGTAGCCCCAGTAGTTCGACAGGCCCTTCTCCTGCAGGTGCGTGTCGTTGACGAACTGGTGGACGGGCATAAGCTCGATCGCCGTGATGCCCAGCGCCTTGAGGTGGTCGATGACGGGGCGCTGCGCCAGGCCCGCGTAGGTTCCGCGCAACTCGGCGGGGATCTCTGGGTGCAACTTGGTCATGCCCTTGACATGGGCCTCGTAGATGATCGTCTCGTGGTAGGGGTGGGCCGGCGGGCGGTCGTGGCCCCAGTCGAAGAAGGGGGAGATGACGATCGAGCGCATCGTCACGGGCGCGGAGTCGGACTCGTTGCGGGTGTCGGGGGCGTCGAAGTTGTAGGAGTACAGGCTGGGGGAGGGGGACACCTGGCCGGAGATCGCCTTGGCGTAGGGGTCCAGGAGGAGTTTGGAGGGGTCGCAGCGGTGGCCCGAGCCGGGATCGTAGGGGCCGTGGACGCGGTAGCCGTAGACCTGCCCGGGGTAGACCGAGGGCAGGTAGCCGTGCCAGACGCCGGCGTCCACCTCGGTCAGGGGCACGCGGGTCTCGGTCCCGGCGTCGTCGAAGAGGCACAGGTCGACGCCGGAGGCGACGGAGGAGAACAGCGCGAAGTTGGTGCCGGAGCCATCGAAGGTGGCGCCCAGGGGGGCGGGCCGGCCCGGCCAGACGACCGGCGCGCCGGCGGGCTCCTCAAGGGGAGCGGCGGGCTCGGCGGACTCCGCGGGCTCTGCGGGGGAGGTGGACTCCGCGGGGGAGGCGGGGGGAGTCGCGGGCTCAGGGGCCTCAGGGGAGGACGGCTCGGTCGCCGTCGGCAGTGGCTCGCGAGTCGGTAGGGGGGTGCCCGTGCTGGTGTCCATATGCGCTACCTTGCCACGGCGGGCCGCCGATGAGGGGGACCTTGCGGATTGACCTCGCGCATCACATGGCGTGACGCAGGTCATGGGCTGGTGGGCGGGGCGGATTTGGCAAGGCCGCGCGCCCCCTGCTACGTTTCTGCCGCGCCGCGATGCGGTGCGAGAAATGCGGATGTGGCTCAGTTGGTAGAGCATCACCTTGCCAAGGTGAGGGTCGCGGGTTCGAGTCCCGTCATCCGCTCGGGCGATTGGCGCAGCGGTAGCGCGCTTCCCTGACACGGAAGAGGTCACTGGTTCGAACCCAGTATCGCCCACTGCCCCATCAAGGCCCGGGTGGCGCCGTCAGCGCCCCGGGCCTTCTACATTGGTCTGACCAGGTCCCTTGGCCGTGGAGGCGCTGGAATCGGCGCTCGGGGCTGCCTGGCGGGAGCGCCGGGCGGCCCGCGCCCCGCCACCCTCCCCGCCCTCACGTGCTCACGCGGCCCGGGTGCGGCTAGGCTGGCCCCCGTGGGGGCACGGCGCCCGCCCCGCCAGCCCTGAACCACGGGTGCCGACCGCGCCCCACCGGCGCCGCCCACCACGATCCCCAGGAGGACCACGGATGACCGCACGGCACGAGCGGATCCTGCCCGTCGTCATCGGCGGCGACATCGGCGTCTACGCCATCGCCCGCCAACTGCATGAGGCCACGGGCCAGAGGGTCACCGTGCTGGCCAACGCTCCCATCGACGCCATTCGCCGCTCCTCCTACATCGACACCGCGCCCCTGCCCGCCCACGCCACCCGGGAGCAGATCCGCGACGCCCTGACCGGCCTGGCCGCCGGGCGCGAGCCCCGCAGTGCCGTGGTCATGGCCAACACTGACGCCATGGCGACCATCCTCGCCTCCCTGCGCGGCGACCTCGAGCCCGTCTACGCCGTGCCCTTCCCGGATGTCGACGTCATCGACCGCGTCTCCGACAAGGGCGCCTTCGGCCGTATCTGCGATGAGGCCGGCGTGCGCAGCCCCAGGCAGGTCGTCGTCGACTTCGCGGGCGCCGACAGCCCCGACTGGGCCGCCCCCGCCATCGACATCCCCTTCCCCCTCGTGGCCAAGGCCGCCGTGGGCGCCGCCTACGATGCCGTCGAGTTCCCCGGCAAGCGCAAGATCTGGTTCATGGACAGCGCCGCCGAGCTCGACTCCCTGTGGGCCGACCTGCGCGCGGCCGGCTTCCGCTCCACCTTCGTCGTCCAGGAGCTCATCGCGGGGGACAACACCGCCATGCGCTCCATCACGGCCTACGTCGGCTCCGACGGCGCCGTCAGGCTCATCGGCTCGGCCCGCGTCCTCCTGGAGGACCACGCCCCCACGATGATCGGCAACCCCGTCGCCATGATCACAGAGGCCTTCCCTGAGCTGTGGGCCGGCGCGGAGCGCATCCTCACCGCGGCCGGGTACCGCGGCTTCGCTAACTTCGACGTCAAGATCGACCCCGCCACCGGCGAGCCCGTCTTCTTCGAGATCAACCCACGCATCGGCCGCAACTCCTTCTACATGACGGCCGCCGGCGCCAATCCCATGGTCCCCATGCTCGCCGACCTCATCGACGGCGCGCCCCTGCCCCGCAAGCAGGTCACCGAGGAGATCCTCTACTCCCTGGTGCCCACGCGCCTGCTGCTGCGCTACATCCGCGACGACGCCCTGGCCGCCCGCATCCGCTCGCTCGCCCCTGGCGCCGACCCCCTGCGCGACCCCGCGGACCGCTCCCTGGTGCGCGCCGCGCTCGTCGAGGCCCAGCGCCTCAACCACTACCGAAAGTTCAAGCGCTACTACCCCGAGCCCACCGACCTGTCCTACTGACGCGCGCCGACCGGCACCCCGCCCAGCGCCGCGGCCCCCACCCGGACCCCTGTCAACCCAGCGCGAGGAGCACGATGATGACCAGTAACGATCACTCCGCCACCGGGCGCCCCGAGACCCTCAGGAGGGTCGATGGGCGCGAGATGCGCCTGGCCATCGGCAACACGCCGGTGGGCATCGAGCAGACCGAGGCCTGGGAGCGCTACGAGGCCTCCCAGGGCCACGCCCTGTGGGGCCGCTACCTCTACGCCGGCGAGGACGGCAAGCCCGTGGCCGCCATCGCCATCTACGCCGACACCATCGGCGGCCGCCCCTTCCTGTGGGCCAAGCACGGTCCCACCTGGCTCAAGGAGCAGTCCCCCGAGCGAGAGGCCCACCTGCGCGAGCTCCTGCGCGCCGAAATCCGCCGTCGCGACCGCGCGATCCCCTTCCTGCGCATGCACGCCCGCTACAACGCCCCGGACCTCCACGAGCTGCTCAACACCATCACCTACGACCGCACCTTCGTCATCGACCTCACACCGCGCACGCCCGACGCCATCGCCGCCGCCATGCCCAAGGACGGGCGCCGCGCCGTCAAGCGGGCCCAGCGCGTGGCGGAGGAGGCCGGCTGCGCCATCAGCGACGAGACGGGCTTGGAGCGCGGCGAGTTCGACGCCATCTACGAGGTCCTCGCCGAGACCGCCCGCCGCGACGGCTTCCGCCCCCACCCCGCCGATGTCTACTGGTCCATGCTCACCTCGCTCGGTCCCGAGCACGCCCGGCTCTTCGTGCTGCGCCGCGACGGCGTCCCGCACTGCTGGGACCTCATCACCACCTCCGGCAAGGACGCCACCGCCTACTACGGGGCGTCCTCCACCGAGTCCCGCGGCTTCCGCGGCGCCGAGGCCCTCGACTGGTGGGCCGCGCGGACCCTGGCCGAGGAGGGCTACCGCGGCCTGGACCTCATGGGCGCCGACTCGCCCCGCGTGCCCGAGCTCTACCAGGTCGGCATGTACAAGAAGCGCTACGCCAAGCATCCCACCGAGGTCGACGGCGCCTGGGACGTGCCCGTCAACCAGGCCATGTACGCCGCGCTGCGCGCCGCCAAGACCGGCAGGGGCGCCTACAAGGCCCTGCGTGATCGCCTCGGGCGGCATTAAGGGGCGCTGAAAGGCGCTGGGGTGCGGAGGGCCCGGGCAACCGGGCCGCGCTGAGCAGCGCCGAACGGCGCTCAGCGGCACTGGTCAGTCTGAGTAGACTGCACCGCGTGCGCCGGCGGCGCGCCCCGCTCTCACTCGACCCAAGGAGACCGCAGTGCCCTCCCAGATCCCGCAGACCATCGACGTGACCATCGACGGCGCCACCCGCGCCATCGAGGCGGGGACGACGGGCACCGAGCTCTTCGCCGAGGAGGCCCGTCACGGCGTCGTCGCCATGCGCGTGGACGGCGAGCCTTGGGACCTCGCGCGCGAGATCCCCGCGGGCGCCGTCGTCGAGCCCATCACCCTGGACTCCGAGGACGGCCTGGCCATCCTGCGCCACAGCGCCACCCACGTCATGGCCCAGGCCGTCCAGGAGATGTTCCCCGACGTCAACCTCGGCATCGGCCCCTTCATCACCGACGGCTTCTACTACGATTTCGGGGGGATCGACGCCGTCACCCCTGAGCTCATGCGCGACATCGAGAAGCGCATGAAGCGCATCGTCAAGGAGGGCCAGCGCTTCGTGCGCCGCGACATCTCCGAGGAGCAGGGCCGCGCCGAGCTCGCCGACCAGCCCTACAAGCTCGAGCTCATCACCACCAAGGGGGCCGGCGCCGAGTCCGCCTCCGTTGAGGTGGGGGCGGGCGGCCTGACCATGTACGACAATGTCCGCCGTGACGGCACCGTCGCCTGGAAGGACCTGTGCCGCGGCCCTCATCTGCCCACCACCAAGCTGATCGGCAATGGCTTCGCCCTGACTAAATCCTCCTCGGCCTACTGGAAGGGTGATCAGTCCGGTGACTCCCTCCAGCGCATCTACGGCACCGCCTGGGCCTCCAAGGAGGACCTGACCGCCTACCAGGAGCGCGTCAAGGAGGCCGAGCGGCGCGACCACCGCAAGCTCGGCGCCGAACTCGATCTCTTCTCCTTCCCCGAGGAGATCGGCCCCGGCCTCGTCGTCTTCCACCCCAAGGGGGCGATGCTGCGCCACGAGATCGAGAGCCACGTCATCGAGCGGCACCGCCAGTACGGCTTCGACTTCGTCCACACCCCCGAGATCTCCAAGAGCGGGCTCTTCCACACCTCGGGCCACCTGCCCTACTACGCGGACACCATGTTCCCGCCCATGCTCGCCGACGAGGAGCGCGACGAGACGGGCGCCATCATCAAGGCCGGTCAGGAGTACTACCTCAAGGCCATGAACTGCCCCATGCACAACCTCATCTTCCGCTCCCGCGGCCGCTCCTACCGCGAGCTCCCGCTGCGCTTCTTCGAGATGGGGCACGACTACCGCTATGAGAAGTCCGGCGTCGTGCACGGCCTGACCCGCATGCGCGGCTTCACCCAGGACGACTCCCACACCTACTGCACCACCGAGCAGGCGGCCGAGGAGATCAAGGCGCAGATCGCCTTCTTCATCTCCATCCTCGAGGACTTCGGCCTGACCGACTTCTACCTCGAGCTGTCCACCCGCGACGAGGACGGCGCCAAGAAGGACAAGTTCATCGGCTCCGACGAGGACTGGTCCACCGCCACCCAGGCCCTGGCCGAGGCCTGCGAGGCCTCCGGGCTGGAGGTCGTCCCCGACCCCGGCGGCGCCGCCTTCTACGGTCCGAAGGTCTCCGTGCAGGTCAAGGACGCCATTGGTCGCACCTGGCAGATGTCCACCGTCCAGTACGACTTCAACCAGCCCGAGCGCTTCGACCTGGAGTACACCGCCGCCGACGGCACCCACCAGCGCCCCATCATGCTGCACTCGGCCAAGCTCGGCAGCGTGGAGCGCTTCATCGGCGTGCTCACCGAGCACTACGCCGGCGCTTTCCCCGCCTGGCTGTCCCCGGTCCAGGCGCGCCTCATCCCCGTGGCCGAGGCCTTCGACGAGTATGTCGACGGCGTGGCCGCGACGCTGCGCGCCGCCGGGGTGCGCGTCGAGGTCGATCACTCCAACGACCGCTTCGGCAAGAAGATCCGCAACGCCGCCAAGGACAAGATCCCCTTCACTCTCATCGCGGGAGGCGAGGACGCCGAGGCCGGCGCCGTTTCCTTCCGCTTTAGGGGCGGTGACCAGGTCAACGGCGTGCCCGTGGACGAGGCCGTCGCCCACATCCGCCGCGTCATCGCCGAGCGCCTCAACGACCCCGCTGACGAGAGGCTCATAGCCCATGACTGACGACGCCGCCCCGATGGCGCCCATCGGGCGCGCTTCGATCGAGGACCCGCCCTATCACGAGGGGGCGCCGGAGTCCTTCCAGCGGCTGTGGACGCCGCACCGCATGGTGTACATCGGCGGGGCCGACAAGCCCAAGGACTCCACGCCCGGCCAGTGCCCCTTCTGCGCCGCCCCCGGGCGGGGCGATGAGGACGCGCTTATCGTCCACCGCGGCGAGCGCGCCTACGTCATCATGAACCTCTACCCCTACAACACCGGGCACCTCCTCGTCTGCCCCTACCGGCACATTTCGGAACTGACCGAGGCCTCCGACGCCGAGCGCCTGGAGATCATCCAGCTCTCCGCCCGCTCCATGGAGGTCCTGCGCGCGGTGTGCCGCCCGCAGGGGTTCAACCTCGGCATGAACGCCGGGGAGACCGGAGGAGCGGGCATCGCCGCGCACCTGCACCAGCACGTCGTGCCCCGCTGGACCGGCGACGCGAACTTCATGCCGATCATCGGGCGCGCCAAGCCCGTCCCACAGCTCCTGGGGGACCAGCGCGACATGATCGCCGGTGCCTGGGACTCCGCGCCCGCCACGCCCCGCGAGCCCTGACCGGCGCGCGGCGCCGGCGATCCCATACCCGACTGAGACGAGACACGAGGCAGCCCATGCTCGGAAACCACGGCAGAGGCCTGACCAAGGCCCTGTTCACCAAGCCGGCCATGCTCCTGGCCAAGGCCGGGATCACCCCCAACATGCTCACCGTGGCGGGGACCATCGCCTCTATCGCCGCAGCCGTCCTCACCATCCCCCAGGGCCGTTTCATCCTCGGCCCCATCCTGCTGACCTGCCTGCTCGTGGCCGACTCCTTCGATGGGATCCTCGCCCGCGCCACGGGCACCTCCTCCGCCTTCGGGGCCTTCCTCGACTCCACCATGGACCGACTCGCCGATGGTGCCGTCTTCGGCTCGCTCGCCATGTGGGCCGCCACGCACCTGGCCCCCGGGCCCTTGAGGACCTGGACGATCGCCCTGGCGTTGGCAGCGGTCGTGCTCGGCGCGGCCGTTCCCTACGCCCGCGCCCGGGCCGAGTCTGTGGGCGCTAGGGCCTCCGTGGGCATCGCCGAGCGCACCGACCGCCTCGTTGCCATCGGCCTGGCCGCGCTCGCCGTGGGCCTGGGCGCGCCCCAGTGGGTCATCACCGCGGGGCTCGCGCTCGTCGTCACCGCCTCTTTCATCACCGTGATCCAGAGGGTCCTCACCGTCCGGGCCCAGCTCGCCGGAGTGCCCGCGGGCGGCAGGGCGGGAGCCGCCGGGTGAGGCGGCCCCGCGTCGAGGACGCCTACCGCCTCGCCTGGCGGGGCGCCGGGCGCCTGCCCACCGGCCTCGGCTACGCCCTCGCCCACGCCGCCGGTGACGCGCTGTGGGCCCGCCAGCGCGTGCTGCCCGCCCGCGGCGGGGTGGGCCAGCTCGAGCGCAACCTGGCCAGGATCATGCCCGCCGGCACCCCGCGGCGCCGCATCCGCGCGCTGTCCCGCGCCGGGATGCGCTCCTACATGCGCTACTTCTATGAGGCTTTCGCCTTGCCCGGCGCCGGCCAGGAGCGCATCCGCGCCCGTGTCCGGGCCGACCTGCCCCCCACGCTGCGCGAGGACCTCCAGCGCGGCAGCGTCGTCCTGGCCCTCGCCCATATGGGCAACTGGGACCTGGCCGGCGCCTGGGCCTCGTCCGAGCTCGCCGGCGTGCTCACCGTCGCCGAGCGCCTGAGGCCCGCCGATCTCTTCGACCAGTTCGTCAGCTTCCGCTCCTCCCTCGGCATGCGCGTCATCGGGCAGGGCCACGGCGAGCGGGTCTTCGAGCCGCTTGCCGCCGCAGCCGCCGAGCAGCGCCACCTCGTCGCCCTCCTGGCCGACAGGGACCTGTCATCGGCGGGCATCGAGGCCGACCTCCTCGGCCACACGATCCGCGTGGCCGCCGGGCCCGCCGCCCTGGCGCACCGCCTCGGAGCGCCCTTGTACGCGACCACTATCCACTACGAGCGCCTCAGCGGCGAGCGCCGTCGCCGCGCCGGGGCGCGCTGGGGGATCGTCCTCACCCTCGTCAAGGTGCCCGCCCCCCAGGGCCGGCAGGGGGTCCGGGGCGACGACGATGCCCGCGCGCTCATCACCGCCTGGACGAGGGCGTGGGTGGCGGCGCTGGCCCCCGGCCTTGCCGCCCATCCCGAGGACTGGCATATGCTCCAACCCGTCTACGACGCCGATCTGGACCACGAGCGCCTGGCCAGGCGCCACGCCCGGGAGCAGGAGGAACCCGCATGAGGATCGGACTCGTCTGCCCTTATTCCATGGACGCCCACGGAGGGGTCCAGGCCCATGTCATGGACCTTTCCACCGAGCTCATCAACCGGGGATACGACGTCGGCGCGCTGGCGCCCGCCTCGGAGGACATCGAGTTGCCTGACTGGATGACCTCCGCCGGGGATTCTGTCGCCATCCCCTACAACGGATCCGTAGCCCGCCTCAGCTTCGGGGCGCGCGTGGCCCGCCGGGTGCGGCGCTGGCTGGCCGACGGCCAGTACGACCTGCTCCACATCCACGAGCCGATCACGCCGAGCATCGGGATGCTCGCCCTCCAGTCGGCCACGTGCCCGGTCGTGGGCACCTTCCACGCCGCTATGGACCGCTCGCTGGCCCGGGGGCTGCTCTCCCCGATGGCCACCCCCCTCATGGAGCGCATCACCGCGCGCATCGCCGTGTCCGAGGAGGCCCGGCGCACCCTCATCCAGTACCACGGCGGCGACGCCGTCGTCATTCCCAACGGCGTCAACGTCGTCCCCTTCGCCTCCGCCCCCAAGGACGACCCGCGCTTCGCGGGCGCCCCCGGCGCCCCGACCATCTCCTTCCTCGGAAGGCTCGATGAGCCCCGCAAGGGGCTGGCCGTGCTCGCCGGCGCCATCCCCGCCGTCCTCGATGCTATCCCGGGCGCACGCTTCCTCATCGCCGGTCGCGGTCAGGCCGATGACCAGCGGCGCGAGCTCGCCCGGTTCGGGGGCGCCGTCACCTTCCTCGGCGGGGTGAGCGACGAGGACAAGGCCGCCATGCTCGCCTCGGCGACCTGCTACGTCGCCCCGCAGACCGGCGGGGAGTCTTTCGGCATCGTGCTCGTCGAGGCCATGGCCGCCGGCACCCGGGTCATCGCCTCCGATCTCACCGCCTTCTCCGACGTCCTCCAGGGCGGGCGGCTCGGCTCACTGTTCACCAATGGCGACAGCGCCGACCTCGCCCGGGCCATCATCGACGTCCTCACCCGGGCCGAGGCTGCTGAGGCCCGTCGCCGCGCCGCCACCGAGGTCGTCGGCCGCTACGACTGGGCGCGGGTGACCGACGCCGTCCTCGACGTCTACGACATGGCGCTGTCCACCGCCCACACCCGCGTCACCGTCGCCCCGGGGCAGCGCACCGCGCTCGGGCGCCTGCGGGACGCGCTCGACGATTGAGAGGATCCACATGAACGGGCTCGACCCCATCCTCCTAGCGGTCATCGTCGCTCTTGTCCTCCTGCTGCTCCTCGGCTGGAGGCTCTACGCGATCGCCGTGAGGGTCGACCGCCTCCACCGGCAGGTCCTCGGCGCGCGCGCCACCCTCGAGAAGCACCTGGCCTACCGGGCGCAGGCCGCGGTCGACCTCGCCTCGACGGGGCTGCTCGACGCCGCCTCGGCGATGCTCCTCCAGCGCGCCGCCCATGAGGCCCTCGACTGCGAGACCCCGATCGTCCCCGACGGCCTCGACCCCCTCGATACCGCGGGCAGGAGGGCGGCCCCCGCCGAGCCTCCCCAGGGCAGCGCGGGGCGCTCCCGGGCCGGAGTCGAATCCGACCTCTCCCGGGTCATCCGCACCGCCGTCGACGGCGAGGCCAGGGCCGAGCTGCGCGCCACCGAGATGGGAGTGGACGCCGTCGGCCGCCTGGAGCGCGCCAGCGCGCGCGTCGTCCTGGCCCGCCGTTTCCACAACACGCATGTCGCCGAGGCCCGCAGACTCCGCTCCACCCCCGTGGTGCGCCTGCTGCGCCTGGCCGGGCACGCCCCGATGCCCAGCGCCTTCGACATCGACGACGATGCCGAGCCATCCCCTGATCAGGAGGCAGCATGACCGCGCCCGGAAGTTCGGGGTGGGCGCCGCGCGCGGGCTACCGGCGCTCGGCCTGGGCCCCCCGCCCCACCCACCGCGAGGACGTCTTCGCCTCCTCCGCCGCCCCCGACTGGGCCGATCCCGTCGCCATGCGCCGCGTCCGCCGTCGCCGCGTCGTCGTCGGACTGCTCGTGGCGGCCGGCGTCATCGGCGCGGGCATCATGCTCTACGTGCTGGCCTCCATCGCCTCCAGCGGCTCCAGCCTCCTGCAGATGACCCTCCTGGCGCTCGTCCCCCTGACCATCGTGCTGACCACCGTGTGGTGGATCGACCGCTGGGAGCCCGAGCCGCTCGGAATGCTGCTGCTGGCATTCCTGTGGGGAGTGGGCGTGTCCACGGCGGTCTCCCTCGTCGCCAACACGAGCGCCACCATGCTCTTGGCCGGCGCCACCAACGACTTCCGGTACGTCAGCGCCGTCATCACTGCGCCCCTCGTGGAGGAGAGCACCAAGGGACTGGGCGTGCTCCTCATCTTCCTGCTCGCGCGGCACTCCTTCAACGGCGCCGTCGACGGCATCGTCTACGCGGCCGTCGTGGCCGCCGGATTCGCCTTCTCCGAGAACATCCTCTACTTCCTGCAGAACCAGGACAACCTCGCCCGCACCTTCGTGCTGCGCGGCATCATGTCGCCCTTCGCGCACATCATGTTCACCGCCTGCACCGGCGTGGCGATCGGCGCCTCGGCCCGGATGCGCTCGCGCCTGGCCTGGCTGTGGCTCACCCCGATGGGCCTGGCCGGGGCGATCTGCCTCCACGCCTTCTGGAACGGCGCGCTGTCAAGCGACCTCATGCTCTACTTCATCGTCGAGGTCCCCCTGTTCGTCGCCGCCATCGCCCTCGTCCTGGTGCTGCGCTGGCGTGAGCGGCTCCGGATACGCGCGAGGCTGCGCGAGTACGGGCAGTCCGGCTGGTACCACGAGGCCGAGGTCACCATGCTCACCACCTCCGCTGGGCGCAGAGCCGCCCGCCGGTGGGCCAGGAGGCGCGGCCCGGGCGCCAAGCGCGCCATGCGAGACTTCCAGGCCTCCTCCGTCCAACTGGCCAACCTCCGCCAGGGCGCCATGGAGGGCCACTCGGTGAGCGATTTCGCCGCCTCCGAGAGGACTCTCCTCGACCGGGTCATGGACTCGCGCGCCGCCTACATGGGGCAGCGCTGACATGGCCGCCCAGGAGGGGCCCGCATGACCCCGCCCCGGAGCGCGCCGGGCCTTGCCCCTGATGGGCGCGACCCCGCGCGAGTGCCCGCCGACTGGCGGGAGCTGCTTGGCTCCGAGGAGTGGCGACTCGGTCCCGAGGGGCTGCCGTTCCGGCGCGCCGCCCGCGTCATCGCCCTGCGCGAGGATCCCGAGCCGGGGATCCTCCTGGTCCTGGGCCACGACTTCGCCGACGCCGCCCGCGCCTGGGCCTTCACCCCTGGTGGCGGCATCGCCGACGGCGAGGGGCCCCGCGAGGCGGCGCTGCGCGAACTGTGGGAGGAGACCGGCATCCGCCTGGCGGCCGACCGGCTCATCGGGCCCGTCGTCGAGAGATCCAGTGACTTCGTCTTCAACCTCGTCACTTGCCGCCAGGACGAGGTGATGTACCTCGCCCGCCTGGAGCGCCCCGACACCGCCGCCCTCGAGGGCCACCTGGGCGAGTTCGACCGCGCCGGGTGGACGGACATGGAGCGCGACGTTTTGGACTCGCTGCGCTGGTGGGGCCTGGATGAGCTCGACGACGCCGTCGCCTCGGGCCTGACCGTCTACCCCGAGTCTCTGCCCATCCTGGCCCGCGAACTCATGGCCGGATGGGACGGCGCCGTCCGCGCCATCCACGAGAGGTCCTGAGGCGCGCGGGCGGCGGGGCGCGCGGTACGCCCGCGGCGAGAGGTGCCAATAGCACCGAGTGGTGCGCTCTGCCCGCTCCTCTCGGTGCTGGCGGCACCTGTCAGGGGGAAGGGCGCCAGTCGGCGCGCGGCGCGGGGCTCGGCCTGAGGCGCGCGGGCGCGGGCGGCGGGCCCCGGCGCGTTAGGATATGCGCGGTTCGCCGCGCCCACTCGCGGCACGTCAGAGACATAGGGCCTGGACGCCGAGCCAGTCCGCTACCGCCGAGGAGAACACATGTCGGGTCACTCCAAGTGGGCCACCACGAAGCACAAGAAGGCCGCCATCGACGCCAAGCGCGGCAAACTGTTCGCGCGCCTCATCAAGAACATCGAGGTCGCCGCCCGCACCGGTGGCGGTGACCCCGCCGGCAACCCCACCCTCTTCGACGCCATCCAGAAGGCCAAGAAGAACTCCGTCCCCGCCGACAACATCACCCGCGCCGTCAAGCGCGGCAGCGGCGAGGAGGCCGGAGGCGCCGACTGGCAGACCATCATGTACGAGGGCTACGGACCCGCCGGCGTCGCCTTCCTCGTCGAGTGCCTCACCGACAACCGCAACCGGGCCGCCTCCGACGTGCGCGTCGCCTTCACCCGCACCGGCGGGTCGCTGGCGGACCCCGGCTCGGTGGCCTACAACTTCACCCGCAAGGGCGTCGTCGAGATCGCCAAGGCTGACGGCATCGACGAGGACACGATCCTCATGGCCGTGCTCGACGCCGGCGCCGAGGAGGTCATTGAGGGCGCCGACTCCTTCGAGGTCATCTCCGAGCCCCAGGACCTCGTCGCCGTGCGCACCGCCGTCACCGAGGCCGGCATGGACTACGACTCCGCGGAGTCCCAGTTCGTCGCGGGCACGCGGATCGAGGTCGACGCCGATGGCGCCCGCAAGGTCCTGCGCCTCGTTGACGCCCTGGAGGACCTCGACGACGTCCAGAACGTCTACACCTCCGTGGACATCTCCGCCGAGGTCGCCGCCGAGCTCGAGGCGGACGAGGGCTGAGCGCCACGGCCGGCGCCTCCGGGGGCGCGCGGCGGCCAGCCTCCAGCCGCGCCGCCGTCGCCCAGCAGCGCGTTCTGGGCATCGACCCCGGGCTCACGCGCTGCGGGCTCGGCTGCGTGGACATCGACCCGCGCCGCCGCGTCCGGCTCGTCGAGGTCGGCGTCGTGCGCACCCCGCCGGCTCAGAGCCCCGAGTTGCGGATCCTGGCCATCGCTGAGGCCCTCGACGACTGGATCGCCCGCCTGGGGCCCAGCGCGCTGAGCGTCGAGAGGGTCTTCGCCCAGGACAACCTGCGCTCCGTCATCGGCGTCGCCCAGGTCATGGGCGTGGTGATGCTTGCCGGCGCCCGGGCCGGCATCGAGGTCGCCCAGCACACGCCGAGTGAGGCCAAGGCGGCCGTCACCGGGTCGGGGGTGGCCGGCAAGGCCCAGGTTCAGGCCATGGTCGCCCGCATTCTCGGTCTGGCCGAGCCCCCCAAGCCCGCCGATGCCGCCGACGCGCTCGCCCAGGCGATCTGCCATGGCTGGCGCGGTGGGGGCACCGGGGCGGACGGCGCCACCGAGATGGTCTCCGCCGGGGGAGCGGTGCGCGCCAGCGCCCGGACCCCCGCCCAGCGCCAGTGGGCGGCCGCCCAGGCGGCGGCCCGTCGCACCGGCGCCGTCGATCCCCGCCACGCCGGATGAGCGCGGGGCCCGCCTCGCGCGCCCCTGCTACTATCCGAACAATTGTTCGAAGGGAGTCCCCGCCTATGATCGCCTCGCTGCGCGGCACCGTCGTCGCGGTCTCGCTGACCTCGGCGGTGATCGAGACCGGGGGAGTGGGCCTGGCCGTCCTCGCCACCCCCACCACCCTGTCCGCATTGCGCGTGGGCGCCGAGGCCCTCCTGCACACCGAGCTCATTGTGCGCGAGGACTCCCTGACCCTCTACGGATTCGCCGAGGCCGACGAGCGCGACTGTTTCCGGGTCCTGCTCGGGGCCAAGGGTGTGGGCGCCAAGCTCGCCCTGGCCATGCTCGCGGTCCACACCCCCGACGCCCTGCGCCGCGCCATCGCCGCCGAGGATGTCGCCGCCCTCAAGCGCGTCCCCGGCCTGGGGCCCAAGGGCGCGCAGAGGATCATCATCGACGTCGGCGACAAGCTCGGGCCCCCGCTCGGCCAGGATCCCCCCGCGAGCCCCGGCGAGCCCATCGCCTCCGACGGCGCGGCCGAGGACGGCGAGCCCCACCCCGACGTCGTCGCCGCGCTCGTCCAACTCGGCTGGAATGAGGCGAGCGCCCGCGAGGCCGTCCTCGCCGTCGGGCCCGGCCTGGCCGCCCCCGGCCAGGCCCCGGCCGTCCCCGAGATCCTGCGCGCGGCCCTGAGATGGCTGGGCGGTGGCCGCCGTGGCTGAGGACATGCCGGGCCGCTTTGTGGGCGGCGGGGCGGATGAGGCCGAGCGCGCCGCCGAGGCCGCCCTGCGCCCCAAGCGCCTGGAGGACTTCACCGGCCAGGAGGTCGTGCGCGGCCAACTCTCCGTGGTGCTGCGCGCGGCCCTCGCCCGCGGCGCGGTCCCGGACCATGTGCTCCTGTCCGGCCCGCCCGGCCTGGGCAAGACGACGCTCGCCATGATCATCGCCGCCGAGGTCGGAGGGGCACTGCGGCTCACCTCCGGGCCCGCCATCCAGCACGCGGGGGACCTCGCGGCGATCCTGTCCTCCCTGGAGGAGGGCGATGTCCTCTTCATCGACGAGATCCACCGCCTGGCCCGCACCGCCGAGGAGATGCTCTACCTGGCGATGGAGGATTACCGGGTGGACGTCGTCGTCGGCAAGGGCCCGGGCGCCACCTCCATCCCCCTGGCGCTGCCCCCCTTCACGGTGGTCGGCGCAACCACCCGGGCGGGCCTCCTGCCCGCGCCGCTGCGCGACCGCTTCGGATTCACCGGCCACCTCGACTACTACGCGCCAGGGGAACTGGCGCGGATCCTCAACCGCTCCGCCGGCCTGCTCGGCGTGGGCCTGGAGCCCGAGGCCGCTTCCGAGCTCGCCAGCCGGTCGCGGGGCACGCCGCGCATCGCCAACCGGCTCCTGCGGCGCGTCCAGGACTGGGCTCAGGTCCACGGGACCCCCGGGATCCTCGATCTTCAGGCAGCCCGCGCCGCGCTGGCGGTCTTCGAGGTCGACGCCCTGGGCCTGGACCGCCTCGACCGGCAGGTGCTGGAAGCCCTGTGCTCCCGATTCGGCGGCGGCCCGGTGGGCCTGGCGACGCTCGCGGTGAGCGTGGGGGAGGAGCCGGAGACGGTGGAGACCGTGGCCGAGCCCTACCTCGTCCGCGAGGGCCTCGTGGTGCGCACGCCCCGGGGCCGCGCCGCGACCCCCGCCGCCTACGCGCATCTCGGACTGGAGCCCCCCGCCGAGGGCGCCCTGCTCGTCTGAGCGCCGCGCGGCCATCGGCCGGTCCGTCCCCGGGGATCTACCCCGGGCGGAAGAGCACAGTCGGGCCACGGCGTGGTCACGCGCGCGTCTCGTCCCGAGCCGCCCCGGCCCGAACGGGGCGCGTGTCACAGCCCGGTCGGGGTTTCGGCCACCCCGTCGCCCCCGGCGGTGCCCTAGACTCGGTGCGGTTTGCCCCACATCGGGGCGTCGTCGCCGCAGGAGCTGCGGATCACTTCCGGAACTGGAGTCCCTATGTCCATCATGATCATGCTCGCCGCGTTCCTCATCATCATGTGGCTGTTCAGCGGCTTCGCCCGCCGTCAGCAGCAGAAGATCGTCGCCGAGCAGGACCGGCGCCGCGAGGAGGCCCTCGTGGCGGGGACCTGGGTGCGCACCACCGGCGGCTTCTACGGTCAGGTGGTTGATGTCGACGGCGACGTCGTCGTGCTCGCCACCCAGCTGGGCGACGAGTCCCTGTGGAACAAGAAGGCCATCGTCTGCGCCGAGGAGCCCCCCTTCGCCTCCGCCAGCGAGGACGATGACACCGCCGGCGAGGCTGATGACGCCGACGACGCGGCCCACGCCACCGCCGAGCAGGCCACCGCCGACTCGGAGGCCACCGAGTCCTGAGCCCATAACGCCCGGCGTCGCCCACTCCCCAGGGCCCGGCGGGCGCCTCCCTCACCCGACGCATCCTGCCGCCCAGGCGGCTACCTGATGAAAGGGACCCCGTGCCCACCAAGAAGATCAAGCGCCCCGGAACCAGGATCCTCCTCCTGCTGCTCGTCCTCGCCGTCGGCTTCGGCGCCCTCGCCTTCGGCTCGGCGACGAAGCGCACCGCCATAACCCCCGGCCTGGCCCTCGACCTCGAGGGCGGCACCCAGATCATCCTCACGCCGACCACGACCGACGGCTCGGAGATCTCCGACGAGGACGTCAACCAGGCCATCGAGGTCATCCGCCAGCGCGTCGACGCCTCCGGCGTGGCCGAGGCCCAGATCTCCCGCCAGGGCGGGCATAACATCGTCGTGGCGCTTCCCGGAACCCCGAGCGAGGCCACCCTCGATCTCGTGCGCAAGGCGGCGGTCCTCTACTTCCGGCCGGTCATCCGCGTCTTCCAGGTCAGCGCCGCGCGGATCGCGGAGCAGCAGAACAACCTGGCGGCGAGGCAGCAGGCGCAGGCCACAGCCACGCCGACTGAGGCGGCCACGCCGACTGAGACGGCCACCCCCACTGAGACGGCCACCCCCACTGAGGCGGCCACGCCCACTGAGACGGCCACGCCCACTGAGACGGCCACCCCCAGCGCCAGTCCTTCCGCCACCCCCACCATCCGGCCGACCACGCCCGAGGAGGTCGCCACCCGGGCCGCCGACGTCAACCGCGACGGCACCATCAGCGAGGACCCCCTGCCGGCCACCAGCGATGACAACTCCTCGGACGCGTGGATCACCGAGAAGATGATCTACGACGCCGCCATGCTCGACTGCACCGCCCCGGAGAACCTCACCGGTGAGGCCCAGGACCCCACCAAGGCCGTCATCTCCTGTGACAAGCGGGGCAACGGCACCGCCTACATCCTCGGCCCCGCCGACATCGCCGGCACGGACATCGACAAGGCCGTCTCCGGCACTGAGACCACCGAGCAAGGAGGGCCCACCAACAACTGGGGCGTGTCCGTCGAGTTCAACGCCAAGGGAACGGAGCAGTTCGCCGAGGTCTCCAAGCGCCTCCTGGGCTTCCGTGACGCCGCTAAGACCGCCGCGAGGCCCACAGCGGGGCCCAATGCCGCGCCGGCCCGCACCACCGCTTCCCAGAAGGCTCAGTTCGCCATCGTCCTGGACGGCCTGACGATCATGTCCTCCGGCTTCCGCGACTCCGTCACCTCGCCGATCACCGATGGCCGCGTGCGCATCGACATCGGCAAGGGAGCGCAGGCCCGGACCCAGTCCAACACGCTGGCCAACCAGCTCTCTTTCGGCGCGCTGCCCATCAACTTCACCGTCCAGTCCGAGCAGCAGATCTCGGCGACGCTGGGAACCGAGCAGCTGCGCAACGGCCTCATCGCCGGCCTCATCGGATTCCTCCTCATCATCGTCTACCTCGCCTGGCAGTACCGGGGCCTGTCGGTGGTGGCCGTGGCATCGCTCGTCATTGCCGCGGTGGGCACCTACCTTGTCATCGCGCTGCTGAGCTGGCTCATCGGCTACCGCCTGTCGCTGGCCGGCGTGGCCGGGCTCATCATCTCCATCGGCATCACGGTGGACTCCTTCATCATCTACTTCGAACGGGTCCGCGACGAGGTCCGCAACGGCCGCACCCTCATCGCCGCCGTCGATGAGGGATGGAAGCACGCGCGCCGGACTATCGTCGTATCAGACGCCGTCAACCTCGTCGCCTCGGTGGTCCTCTACGCCCTGGCTGTCGGCGGCGTGCAGGGCTTCGCCTTCACCCTCGGCGTGACCACCGTTGTCGACCTCGCCGTCATCTTCGCCTTCACCCACCCGCTCATGGTGTGGATCCTTCGCTTCCGCTTCTTCGGCGAGGGGCACCGGCTCTCCGGCCTCGACCCCGAGCACCTCGGCGCCCGCTCGCTCGCCGCCTACGGCAAGGGCCGGGACGCCCTCATCGAGGGGGCCGTTGACTCCCTGGCGCGTCGCAAGGCCCGCGCTCGGCGCGGCCAGTCCGATGGCGCCGCCGCAGGGGATGACGCGATCGAGGGGGACGACGCCGTCGACTCCCAGGCCCACGATGGGAAGGACGGTGAGTCGAAGTGAAGAACCTCGCCACCCTCGGAAACGAGCTCTACTCCGGCAAGACCTCCTTCCCTTTCATCGCCAAGCGGCGCATCTGGTACACGATCGCCGCGCTCATCATCATCGGCTCCGCGACGCTCCTCGGCACGGTGGGCCTCAACACCGGCATCGATTTCAAGGGCGGCTCGGAGGTGACCATCACGGGCCTGGCCTCGCCCGCTGAGGGCCCTGCCAACACCGTCCTGTCCGAGCAGGGCCGCTCCGCGAGTTCGACGGTCACCAAGCTCGGCTCTTCCTCGGTGCGCGTCCAGACCACCGCGCTGGACAAGGCGGACCTCGACGCCCTGTCGAGTGAGCTGGCCACCGCCTACGGGGTCGACGCGGGCGATGTCTCCTCGACGACCATTGGCCCGACCTGGTCCTCTGACGTCACGAACAAGGCGCTGCGGGGCCTCCTGCTGTTCTTCCTGCTCGTTGGCGCCCTCATCTGGATCTACTTCCGCGCATGGAAGATGGCGGTCGCGGCTCTGCTCGCCCTGGCCCACGACATCATCGTCACCGTGGGCATCTACGCCGCGACGGGGTTCGAGGTCACCCCCGCCACGATCATCGGCGTGCTCACGATCCTGGGATACTCCCTCTACGACACGGTGGTGGTCTTCGACAAGATCCGCGAGAACACCGCCTCCTACACCACCCAGACCCGCTCCACCTACGCCGAGTTGGCCAACCTCGCGGTCAATCAGACCTTCGTCCGCTCCGTCAACACCTCGATCGTCGGCGTGCTGCCGGTGGCCTCGCTGCTCTTCGTCGGCGCCTTCATCCTGGGGGCCGGGACGCTGCGGGATATCGCCCTGACGCTCTTCATCGGCATGATCGCCGGAACGCTCTCCTCGATCTTCCTGGCCACGCCGCTGCTGGTCGACCTGGGGCGCCGGGAGAAGAGCGTGCGCGAGCAGGCCGAGCGCGTCGAGCGGGCCCGCAGGAGCCGCATCGAGGCCGCCGGCGACGACGAGGACGCCGTCGAGGCGATCCTGGCCGCCCCCAAGGCCTCGCCCCTCACCCCCGGCCACCACCTCGGACACGCCGCTCAGCCCAAGAGGAGGAAGAAGCGCCCATGAGCGTCCCCCCACCCCTGCCCGCCGCTCTCACCCGGCTCGTCGTCGACAACCTCCGGGAGATCCCCGACTTCCCGGAGCCCGGGGTCCTCTTCCGGGACATCACGCCCCTCCTGGCCAACGGCCCGGCCTTCGCCGAGCTCATCGAAGGCCTTGCCGAGCACTACCGGGGGCGGATCGACGCCGTCGCCGGCCTGGAGTCGCGAGGCTTCATCCTCGCCGCGCCCCTGGCCGTGAGGCTGGGCATCGGGATGCTCACCGTGCGCAAGGGCGGCAAGCTCCCCGGACCCGTCATCGGCATCGACTACACCCTGGAGTACGGCACGGCCCGCATGGAACTGCGCCCCGAGACCGTGCGCGCCGGAGACAGGATCCTCATCATCGACGACGTCCTGGCCACCGGCGGGACCGCCGCCGCCTCCATCGAGCTCGTCGAGCGCGCCGGGGGCAGTGTCGAGGCGATCTGCATGCTCCTGGAGCTCGCCGAGTTGGGCGGCAGGGCCCACCTGGGCGGGCGGGACGTCGACGCCGTCGTCGTCTACTGAGCCCCACTGATCCCGCCCCCGCCCCCGGGGAAGGCGGGATCGCCCGGGGCGGATCCCGCCCCGGGCGGGCCCCAGGGCATCAGATGTCCGATGCATGGCTCCCCTCGTGGCTATGATGTTGCAATGACCGAGACCAAGGGCGCCGCGGACACGGGGCACGACGCGATCGTGCCCGGCTCGCGCGTCCGCAGCCGCCTCGCCTGGTTCGGCTCCCGGGGGCACTCCACGCCCCCCGCGATCGACCCGCTCCTGCGCGCCCTACGGGCCAACCACCCCAAGGCGGACACCGGGCTCATCGTGCGCGCCTACGAGGTCGCCGAGAAGGCCCACGAGGGCCAGACGCGCAAGTCGGGGGAGCCCTACATCACCCACCCCGTCGCGGTGGCGACCATCCTCGCCGAGCTCGGCATGACGCCCCAGACGCTGGCCGCGGCGCTCCTGCACGATACGGTGGAGGACACCGACTACACCCTCGACAAGCTGCGCGCGGACTTCGGCGATGACATCGCCCTGCTCGTCGACGGCGTCACCAAGCTCGACAAGCTCCAGTACGGTGAGGCCGCGCAGGCCGAGACCGTGCGCAAGATGATCATCGCGATGTCCCACGACATCCGCGTTCTCCTCATCAAACTGGGGGACCGCCTCCACAACGCCCGGACCTGGAAGTACGTCCCCGCCGAAAGCGCCGCCCGCAAGGCCAAGGAGACGCTCGAGATCTACGCGCCCCTGGCCCACCGGCTCGGGATGAACACCATCAAGTGGGAGCTCGAGGACCGTTCCTTCAAGGCCCTCTACCCCGGCGTCTACGACGAGATCGAGCGGATGGTCCACGAGAGGGCACCGGCCCGCGAGGAGTACCTGCGCCAGGTCCGCCTGCAGATCGAGGAGGATCTGCGGGTCAACAAGATCAAGGGCACCGTCACCGGCCGGCCCAAGCACTTCTACTCGATTTACCAGAAGATGATCGTGCGGGGGAAGGACTTCGACGACATCTACGACCTGGTCGCCGTGCGCGTCATCGTGGACTCGGTGCGGGACTGCTACGCCGTCCTCGGTGCCCTTCACTCTCGCTGGACGCCGATGAGCGGGCGTTTCAAGGACTACATCGCCGTCCCCAAGTTCAACCTCTACCAGTCCCTGCACACCACGGTGCTCGGGCCCGGGGGCAAGCCCGTCGAGATCCAGATCCGCACCGCGGAGATGCACCGCATGGCGGAGTACGGCGTGGCCGCTCACTGGAAGTACAAGGAGGACCCCAACGCCTCCGGACCGGCCCCGGGCGGCACCGGCGTCGAGGACGCCGGCGAGATGGGATGGCTGCGCCAACTTGTCGACTGGCAGAAGGAGACGCAGGACCCCGCCGAGTTCCTCGACTCCCTGCGCTTCGAGATGGCCGGCTCACAGGTCTACGTCTTCACTCCCATGGGAGACGTCCTATCCCTGCCCAGTGGCTCCACAGCCGTTGATTTCGCCTACGCCGTCCACACGGAGGTCGGTCACCGCACCGTCGGCGCCCGCGTCAACGGGCGCCTCGTGCCCCTGGACACCCGCCTGGAGAACGGCGATACCGTCGAGGTTTTCACCTCCAAAGCGGCTAATGCCGGCCCATCACGGGACTGGCTCAGTTTCGTGGGCTCCACCCGGGCGCGCAACAAGATCCGCGCTTGGTTCTCCAAGGAGCGCCGCGAGGAGGCCATCGAGGAGGGCAAGTCCCTCATCGCGCGCGCCCTGCGCAAGAAGGACCTCCCGATCCAGCGGCTCATGAGCCATGACTCCCTCACGGATGTGGCCAAGAGCCTCGACAAGGTCGATATCGACGGGCTCTACGCCGCGGTGGGCGAGGGGCACATCTCCGCCCAGCACGTCGTCGATACCCTCGTAACCGCCATGGGCGGTGAGGCCGGCGCCGAGGAGACCCTTGCCGAGGGCGTCCTGCCCACCCGGGCCTCGGCCTCTTCCAGCCATCGCCGCAGCGGCGACTCAGGAGTCGTCGTCGAGGGCATGGACGCCGACGACGTCTACGTCAAGCTCGCCCGCTGCTGCACGCCCATGCCGGGGGACCCGATCGTCGGGTTCATCACCAGGGGATCCGGGCTCTCCGTGCACCGGGCGGACTGTCACAACGTCGCCCAGCTCCAGCGCGAGCCCGAGCGGATGCTCCCCGTGACCTGGGCCGAGCACGCGCACTCGGTCTACCTCGTCCAATTGGAGGTCGAGGCGCTCGACCGCGGCGGCCTCCTGGCCGACGTCACCCGCGTCCTGGCCGACAACCACGTCAACATGATCTCGGCGACGATCACCACCTCCAGGGACCGCGTGGTCACCGGGCGGTTCGTCGTCGAACTCGCCGCGGCGAGCCACCTCGACCACACCCTCGCCTCCCTGCGCAGGATCGACGGCGTCTACGAGGCCCGCCGCACCACCTCAGGCGCCCGGAGCAACGGCTCCTGAACCGCGATGCGCGGCGAGCGGCGCGGCCCGCCGCCGCCCCGCGCGCTCGGAGAGCACCCGCTCCACGCTCAGGATGAGCCGCTGGGCCCGGGGGCGGCCGTGCGCCGCCCCGCCACGGCAGTGCCCCAGGGCCAGGAGCATCCCGCGCCGCGTCGCCCCGGCGCCGTAGGCCGCCAGGATCGCCTCGACCGCCCGGGTCGGCGGCGCGGTCCTCGCCACGTCGACGGCGGCGCGCTCCAGGGTGGAGCACTCCACCCCGGCCAGGACTACCCGGTCTTCCAAGGGCAGCGACATGCGGTGGGAGTCGAGGCCCCGCCACGCGCCGGGCCTCACCACGCCCGCCACGGACAGGATCTCGGGCGGCCTGAGCCCGGTGTGCACCCACAGCGCACTGGGGCCGCAGACCAGGTTGCCCCGCGGCACATGGGGGCTCAGGGCCCGAGCGCGCAGCGGGGGAGAGGTGAGCAGGTCGCTGGGGTAGTGGCCGCCCAGGAGCGGGGTGAGCAGCTCGTCGTCGAGCCCGTGGCAGCGCAGCACCCTCATGTCCTGCGGCGGGAGGGCGCCGAGCGCCGGCTCG
Source organism: Actinomyces sp. zg328 (assembly GCF_009829635.1). Classification (NCBI taxonomy): domain Bacteria; kingdom Bacillati; phylum Actinomycetota; class Actinomycetes; order Actinomycetales; family Actinomycetaceae; genus Actinomyces; species Actinomyces sp. zg328. The sequence goes on along the minus strand of NZ_VWPE01000015.1, from coordinate 14,073 downwards.
ATGGGACGGGGGCGTAGCCATGCGAGAGCCGCGCGGGCGGGGACGTGGGGATGCCTTGCCATGGGACCATGCTGGGCCCCCGCGCGGCGCCGCGGAAGGGGGCGCGGAGGATCTGTGGATAACCTGGGCGGTGGGCCTAGCGCGGACGGTGGTGGGACGGCTGATGCCCGGCACCTCGATCGGTGCCGGGCATCAGCCGGTTCCTGAGGCGTCGCGCGCCCGAATCAGGCCTGGGCCGAGCGCAGGACCTGGTCGAGCCAGGCGCGACGGGCGGTGAGCGCCGCCTCGGCCTCCGCGACCTTCTTGGCGTCCCCCGCGGCCTGGGCGGCGGCGAGGTCCTTCTCGAGTTCGGCGATCGAGTCCTGCAACTGGCCGGCCAGGCCCTCGGCGCGGGCCTTGGTCTCCGGGTCGGTCCGGCGCCACTCGGCGTTCTCCGCCTCGCGGATCGCGTCCTCGACGGCGCGCATGCGCCCCTCGATCCGGCGCACGGCCGAGCGCGGCACGCGCCCCGCCTCCTCCCAGGCGTCCTGGATGGGGCGCAGGGCCTTCTTGGCCGCCTTGATGTCCTTGATCGGCAGGAGGGCCTCAGCCTTGGCCACGAGGGCCTCCTTGGTCTTGAGGTTCTCCGCGAACTCGGCGTCCACGGCCTCGTCCTTCGCCTTGCGGGCGTCGAAGAAGACCTGCTGGGCGGCACGGAAGCGCGCCCACAGGGCGTCGTCCTCCTTGCGCGAGGCGCGGCCGGCCTTCTTCCACTCATCCATCAGCCCGCGGTACTTGGCGGAGGTGCCGGCCCAGTCCGTGGAGCCCGAGAGTTCCTCGGCCCGCTTGATAAGGGCCTCCTTGGCGGCCTTGACCTGCGACTGCTTGGCGTCGAGCTCGGAGAAGAACTGGCGGCGGTGACGGTCGAAGGCGGTGCGGGCGTGGCTGAAGCGCTTCCACAGGGCGTCCTCGGTGGGGCGGTCCAGGCGCGGCCCGCGACGCTGGGCCTCCTTCCACTTCTCCAGCAGGGCGCGCAACTCGGCGCCGGAATTCTTCCACTGGGTGCGCGCCGGGTCCTGCCCACTGATCTCCTCAGCGCGCTCGACGATGGCGGTGCGGTCCTTGAGGGCCTGCTCCTTGGCCGCGGCACGCTCGGCCGCAACGGCCTCGCGGCGCTCCGCGGCGACCCCGCGCAGGGCGGAGAAGCGGGCGCGCAGCCCATCGAGGTCCCCGACGGCGGCCGGCTCGACGAGCGAGGCCTCGATCGAGGTGATCGTCGTGTCGATGTCGTGGACGGAGAGGTGCGGCAGGCGCGTGGCGAAGAGGTCGATCGTCGCCTTGAGATCGAGGTAGCGGCGCACGTAGAAGGCCATGGCCTCGGCGATTGGGGCGTCCGGGAACTGGCCGACCTCGCGCTCGACGCCGCCGTCCTGGACGTAGACCCTGCCCTCACCGTCGACACGGCCCCACTTGGCGGCGTCCATGGCCTCCTCGGGGTCGATCGGCGCCTCATTCGCGGCCGCGGGCGAGGGCTGCTCGGCCGGGGCGGGGGCCGCGGATTCCGCGGCGTCGTCAGCGTCGTCAGCCTGCTCGATGCTCGCGGTCTCGCCGGAGCCCTCGGCGGCGGCCTCCTCCGGAGAGCCGGGGGCCTCGGAGGGCGCGGCCGGTTCGGCGGCGCCCTCGGCCCCCGTCGTCTCGGGCTCAGCGGCCCGGGCCGCTGCCGGGCCAGCGGGCGCCTCTGCCTGGGCGGGCTTGGCAGCCTCGGCGGCGGCCGACTCTGGCGCGCCCGCGGGGGCGGTGGTGGTCTCGGTGGTGGCGGAGGCGGGCTCCGACTCGGACGTGGCGGTGGGCTCCAGCTCGGCGGCGGGCTGCGTCTGCTCAGTCACGTTGTGCTCCTTCGTGGTTGACGGGGCGAGGGAGGATCCAGATCCCTGTTCCGTTCGCGCCCGGCCTTGACGGCCGGGTGGTGGTGCGCTGGCCCGGGAGGCGCCAGCGCGTCGAGCCTACCCGCAACATCACTGAACTCCGAGCCCCGACCGCTTTTGCTCACAGATGGGGCGCCAGGATCCCGGACCATGACCGCCGCTCGGCCCGGGTCAGGCCGGTATCCGCGCCCGGAAGGAACTCTGGCGCATCTTGGCGCAGCTATATAGAATTGGTTGCGCAGCGCGAAGCGGCCATAGAGCGCCACGGGGCGCTGCTGGGGGCCGCGAAAGGCCGTTGGAGCACGGGCCGGAGAGGAAGGGGGGCGTGAGATGACGCTGACCGTCGCGGATGTCTACGCCGAGCAGGGCCTCGACTACGACGAGGAGGCCCACGCCCGCCAGCTCCGGGCCATGCTGCGCAAGGCGCCACGGGGCATGGCCGTGGGAGAGGCGATGCTCGCCGACCTCGTGGAGCGCGGAGGCCTGGACGAGCCCGCGCGCCTGCGCTCCGGGTCGGGCCGGAGCGCCGCGAGGCTGGCCGTAGGCCATGCCGAGATGGTCATCAATCGGACCCTCGAGCTCACGCTCTCGGCCGCGCAGGCCGCGGAGGAGTTGGGCATCAGCCCCTCCCGCCTGTCCCACCGCGCCGCCTCCACGCCGCTGGCCTCCACGGCGGTGGGCGGGCGCAAGCGTTACTGGCGCTGGCAGTTCGCCGCCGGGCGGGCACTGCCCCACCTGGGGGAGGTCGTCTCCGGGCTGCCGGGGGACTTGGCCGGGATCGACATCGCCACCATCATGACCTCGCCGGATGAGTCGCTGGGCGGCCGCAGTCCCGTTGACCACCTCCTGCTCGGAGGCGGCGCCGAGGCCGTCGTCGCGCTCCTCAACGCCGCCGCCCGCGCCGCCTGAGCGCCGCCGCACTCCCGCCATGCCCCTCGACGCGCCGAAGAACCCCAGTCGCCCGCCATCACCGCTGTCGATCGGGCCTGAGGACATCCACCCCCATCAGGGCCTGCTGTGGCGCATCCACCGCACGGCGGGGGAGTTCCCATCGGCCTGGAACGACTTCCGCTCCTACGGCCCCCTGACCACGATGCGCTGGGACCCGCATCCCGGGCCCGTCGGCAATCACCCCGGGCATGGTGTGCTCTACACGGCCACGGACCTGCGCACGGCCGTCGCCGAGGTCTTCCAGGCGCAGCGCCGGGTCGACCCCATGGGGGCGGGCATCGCCGCGACCACCTTCGTCCCCGTCCGCCCGCTTCGGCTCCTGGCGCTCCTTGCCGAGGGCTCGCCCTGGCTGCTGCGCAACGGGGCCAGTCATTCCCTCATGGCCGCTCCCCGGGGCGCCTGCCGAGCCTGGGCCCGGGAGATCGCGCGGGCCGAGCCCGACGACGGCCTCGGCCCGGTGGACGGGCTGTGGGCGGAGTCCACGATGACGGGGCGCCCCATGGTGGTGCTTTTCGAGCGGGCCGCCTCCGCCCTGCCCGAGGAGCCCCGGGCCAGCGCCCTCCTCGCGGCGCCGGTCATGATGGCCGCGCTGGCGGATATCAGCGCCTCTCTCGGCTGGGAGTTCGCCTGGCCGACGGCGTAGGGGCCGCGCTCGGTCCCCCTCCGCGCGCTCGGCGAGCGCCGATGATCACGTGAGCGGCCCGGGGAGGGTGACTACGCTGGCCCCATGATCCTCGAGCGCACGATCGCCCCCGTCTTCGCCGCCAACTGCTACGTGCTCGCCCCCGCCCCCGGGGGCCCGGCCCTCGTCGTCGACCCGGGCGCGGGATCCGCGCGGGGTGCGATGGCCCTGCTCCGCTCCAACCGGCTCACCCTCGGCGCGATCCTCCTCACCCACGGGCACGCCGACCACGTGTGGGACGCCGCCACCCTCATCGAGGCCGCCCGCGATGAGGGGATCCTCTCCATCGCCGATCCGCTCACCCCGGCCGCCTCCGTCCCCGTCTACGTCCCGCGGCCCGACCTCCACCGCCTCGACGACCCCGATGCCTCCACCGCCATCAGGGCCAATGGCATGAGCTTCGCCGACATGGCCGGCACCGCCTGGAAGCGGCCCGCCGACATCCGGGCCTTCCCCGCCGAGGGATTCGGTGCCGCCTTCGAGATCCTCCCCGGCCTCGGCCTCCAGGCCGTGCCCGCCCCCGGCCACACCGAGGGCTCCACGCTCTTCTTCTTCAACTCCCGCCTGGCGGACAACTACCTCCTCACCGAGGCCGAGGTCATCGACGACGACCCCAGCCACGCCGATGAGGAGCGCGACTACCTCATGGCGCTGGCCGGCGACGTCATCTTCAAGGGCTCCGTGGGCCGCGCCGACCTGCCCGGCGGCGACCAGGTCCAGATGTGGGCGACCCTTCGTCTCCTGGCCGGCGCTGTCTCCCCTGAGACCATCCTCCTGCCCGGCCACGGGGCGGTGACCACCATGGAGCACGAGCACCACGGCAACCCCTACCTGGCCGAGGCCAAGATCCGTGGTGGCGATCGCAACGCCTGACACGCCACCCACCCGGCGAGCGCGCCATGACACAATGCCCGCCATGGCATCGAGCGTCCAGGCGCGTCAGGCGCAATCGTCCCTGTCCGGATTCCCCGAGTGGCTGCCCGCGGGCCGCATCGTCGAGCAGTCCTTCCTGGACGCCCTGCGCGCCACCTTCGAGCTGCACGGCTTCTCCAGCATCGAGACCCGCGCCGTCGAGCCCCTGTCCGAGCTGGCCCGCAAGGGGGAGACCTCCAAGGAGGTCTACCTCCTCAACCGCCTCCAGGCCGACCCCGACGGCCCCGAGGAGGCCGACCCCGCCAAGCGCCTCGGCCTCCACTTCGATCTCACCGTCCCCTTCGCCCGCTACGTCCTCGACAACGCCGGCGCCCTCACCTTCCCCTTCAAGCGCTACCAGATCCAGAAGGTCTGGCGCGGCGAGCGCCCCCAGGACGGCCGCTTCCGGGAGTTCATCCAGGCCGACATCGACATCGTCGGCGACGGCGCCCTCCCGCTGCACAACGACGTCGAGGTCCCGCTCATCATGCACGAGGCCCTGGCCGCCCTGCCCATCCCGCCGGTCACCATCCACGTGTCCAACAGGAAGGTCGCCCAGGGCTTCTACCAATCCATCGGCGTGGGCGACGACGAGCTCATCGAGGTCCTGCGCATCGTCGACAAGCTCGACAAGATCGGCCGTGACGCCGTGGCCGCCGAGCTCACCGAGGCGGTCGGGCTGAGCGCCGACCAGGCGGAGCGCGCCCTCGACCTCGCCACCATCACCGGGACCAGCCCGAGGGCGATCGACGCCGCCGTGCGCACGGCCCTGGGCGAGGCCGCCCCCTCCGAGACGCTCCTGGAGGGCCTAGCCGAGCTCGCCGGCCTCCTCGACGCCGCCAACCTGCGGCGCCCCGGAGCGATCATCGCCGATCTTAAGATCGCCCGCGGCCTCGACTACTACACGGGCACCGTCTACGAGTCCTTCATGGCCGGCCACGAGGACCTCGGCTCGGTGTGCTCCGGCGGGCGCTACGACTCCCTGGCCTCCAACGGCAAGCGCACCTTCCCGGGCGTGGGCATCTCGATCGGAGTGTCCCGCCTCCTCGCCCGCGTCATCGGCGCGGGCCTCATCGAGGTCACCCGCGCCGTGCCCACCGCCGTGCTCGTGGCCGTCACCGACGAGGCCCACCGCGCCGACTCCGACGCCGTTGCCGACCGCCTCCGCCAGCGCGGGATCCCCGCCGACGCCGCCCCCAACGCCGCCAAGTTCGGCAAGCAGATCCGCTTCGCGGACAAGCGTGGCATCCCCTTCGTCTGGTTCCCCGGCGCCCCCGGGGAGGGCGACTCCGTCAAGGACATCCGCACCGGGGATCAGGTTCCCGCCGACGCTGCCACCTGGCAGTGCCCCGAGGATGACCTCGCCCCGCGCCTCGTGGCCCGCGGCGGCCAGGCCTGAGAGGCATCATGACCACCCCTGGCACACCGCCCGGATCACCGGGCCACTCCGACGGCATCGGCGAGCCCGCCGCGCCCGGCGCCCTGGCGGCCACCACCGCCCTGGAGGGGCTGGGGGCGCGACTGGGCCTCATCGACCTGCCCTACGCGCTGCCCGGCGCGGCCGAGGCCGCCGCGCGCGCGGCCCTGGTCGCCGACCAGCTCGGTGACTACATCCTGCCCCGCCTGGCCAGCATCGACGCCCCACTGCTCGCCGTGGTCGGTGGCTCGACGGGCGCCGGGAAGTCCACCCTCGTGTCCTCCCTCATCCGCAGGCGCGTCGCCGCGGCCTCAGCCATCCGCCCGACCACGCGGCGCCCCCTGCTCCTCCACGCCCCCGCCGACGAGCCCTGGTTCGCCTCCGAGAGGGTCCTGGGCTCCCTGGCCCGCGTGCGCGTGCCCGAGGACGCCCCGCCCAGCGCGCCGGTCGCCCCCGACGACGGCGGGGCCCCCGTCTCCTGGAGGGAGCTGGAGGTCCGCTCCTGCCGCGAGCTGCCCCCGGGGCTCGCGCTCCTGGACGCCCCCGACGTCGACTCCGTCGTCGACGAGAACCGCGAGCTCGCCGCCACCCTCCTGGCCTCCGCCGACCTGTGGGTGTTCGTCACCACCGCGGCCCGCTACGCCGATGCCGTCCCCTGGCAGCACCTGCGGGCCGCCGCCGAGAGAGACATCGTCGTCGCCGTCGTCCTCGACCGCGTCCCCGACGGCGCCACCGCCGACGTCGAGGCCGACCTGCGGCGCCGCCTCGCCTCCGCCGGGCTCGCCACGGCCCCCGTCATCACCATCCCCGAGACCGCCCTGGACGCTGAGGGCCTCCTGCCCGACCCACTCATCGCCCCCCTGCGGGACTGGCTCACCACCCTGGCCGCCGACGCCGAGGCCCGCCGCGGCGTCGCCCGACGGACGCTCACCGGGGCCCTGGGCGCCGCCTTGGCCCAGATCGAGTTGCTGGCCGACGAGCTCGACGCCCAGGCCCAGGAGCGCCACGAGCTCGCCGAGGCGGCCTTGACCGCCCACGCTGAGGCCGCGCGGCGGATCAGCGCCGCCTGCGCCGACGGATCCATGCTGCGCGGCGAGGTCCTGGCCCGCTGGCAGGAGTACATCGGCGCCTCCGGGATGCTCAAGGGGCTTGAGACTCACGTCGGGCGCGTCCGCGATCGCCTCAGCGCCGCGCTGCGCGGCCGGCCGGGCCCCGCCCAGCGCGTCGAGGACGCCATCGAGTCCTCCCTGGCCACCCTCATCGTCGCCGAGGCCCAGCGCGCCTCGATCGCCACTGAGCGAGCCTGGCAGCGGGCCGGCACGGCCGCTCCCGCCCTGGAGACCGCCCGCGCGGCGCTCCCCGGCCAGGAGGCCCTCACCGAGCGGGCCACCGCCCTCGTCCACGAGTGGCAGGGAGAACTCCTGGGCCTGGTGCGGGCCGAGGGCGCCGACAAGCGCCTCACCGCCCGGCTCATCTCACTGGGCGTCAACGGGGTCGGCGTGGCCCTTATGATCGTCGTCTTCGCCCACACCGGGGGCTTGACGGGGGGAGAGGTCGGTATCGCCGGGGGCACCGCCCTCATCGCCCAGCGGCTGCTGGAGGCGATCTTCGGCGACCAGGCCATGCGCGCCATGGCCGAGCGCGCGCAGATCGACCTCGACGCCCGCGTCCATGCGCTCGTCAACGAGCAGGCGACGGCGCTGGTCTCCGCCCTGCGCCAGCCCTCACCCACGGGCCCCGAGCTGAGACGAGCCGCGCGCACCGCCGCCTCCGCTCTGGAGGCCACCAGCGGCGTCACCGGGGAGGGCCGCTCATGAGCGGGGCCGGGCCCGAGCGCGCCAGGCGCGCCACGCGCGAGAACCCCGCGGCTCAGAGCCTTGCGGAGGCGCTCGGGGCGCTGGGGAGGATCATCGAGCTCGGTGACGGGCTCGGCCTCGGAGAGGATCTCGACGAGGCCCGCGAGATCGTCGCGCGCGCGGGCGCGCGGGCGTCACTGGCACCGGGGCGCACCGTCATCGCCCTGGCCGGAGCGACAGGCTCGGGCAAGTCCTCCCTCCTCAACGCGCTTGCCGGCGCGCCGATCGCCCGGACCGCCGTCACCAGGCCTACCACCACCCGCCCCCTCGCCCTCCTGCCGGGCGGGCGCGCCGATGGCGAGGCGTCCGCGCTCCTGGACTGGCTTGGCGTTGATGATCGCGTCGTCGCGCCGCTGGCAGGGGCGGTCCCCGCCGATGCGATCATCCTCGACCTGCCCGACGTCGACTCCGACGCGCCCGAGCACAGGCTTATCGCTGAGCGCATGGCCGCCCAGGTCGACGCCCTCGTGTGGGTGCTCGATCCTGAGAAGTACGCCGACGCCGTCCTCCACAAGGACTTCATCGCGCCCATGGCCGCCCACGCGGAGGTCACCCTCGTGGTCCTCAACCAGGCCGACCGGCTCGACGCCGCCTCGCGCGAGCAGGTGAGCGCCGACCTGCGCCGCCTCCTGGCCCGTGAGGGCATGACCGGTGCCGCCCCGATCCTAGCCTCCGCCCGCACCGGCGAGGGAATCGATGCCCTCAGAGGCGCCTTGGAGCGCATCGCCCAGGCGCGCACCGCCTCAGCCCTCCGACTGCGGGCCGATGCGCGCCGGGCCGCGACCCGTCTGAGCGAGCGCGTCGGGGGTGGCGGGGCCGGGGCGCCCATTGATGGCCGCCGCCTCGCCGAGGCGGCTTTCCGCGCCGCTGGCGCCGAGGTCGTCGCCAGCGCCGTCCGCGCGGCCACGATCCATCGCGGGGCGCTGAGCGTCGGATGGCCGCCGGTGCGATGGGTCCGCCGATTCCGAGCCGATCCGCTCGCCGCCCTCCACCTGCGGGGCGCCTCTCCTTCGCGCTCCAGCAGGGCGGGGGAGGGCCCCAAGCCCATCGACGCCGTTGCGCGCACATCCCTGCCCGAGCCGAGTCCCGTGGCCGTGGGGCTCCTGCGCACCGAGGCGCACCGGCTCGCCGCGGACGCCAGCGCCCACCTGCCGGGGACGGCCCGGGACGCCGTGCTCCAGCGCATGGATGAGCGCGCCGAGGCGATCGGCCGTGAACTCGACGCGGCCGTCGCCCGCGCCGACCTGGGGATGCGCGCCCCTCGCTGGTGGTCGGCCGCCTCAGCCCTCCAATGGCTCGCCCTGGTTGTGGCGATCGCCGGGGGACTCTGGCTGGTCGCGCTGTGGGGCATGCGGGACCTGCTGCTCATCGTCGTCGAGCCGCCCCGCTGGGGCCTCGTGCCCTGGCCCGTCGTCCTCCTCGCAGGTGGCCTGGCCAGCGGCGCCCTGCTGGGGGTCATCGGCGTGGCGGCCGTGCGCGCGGGCGCCGGACGGCGGGCGGCCCGGGCCAGGAGGCGCCTGCGGCAGGCGACCGACGCCGTCGTCGACTCACGGCTCATCGAGCCCCTGCGTGTCGAGCGCGAGCGCTGGGACGAACTGGGCGCGATGGCCTCGGGTCTCAGTCAGCACGAGCGCTGACTGGTCCCCACCAACTCTCCACCAGCGCTGCTCCGCGCGTCGGGGCTGTCAAGCCTTGGGGGCCGGGACGCGGATCGCCCCCGGCCGGTGCTCCGGCCGGGGGCGATCACGCCTTATCGCCCTGAGCGCGGGCGTTTCCCCGAGCGCGGGCGCTCAGGAGTCATCGCGCCGCGAGCCCCAGGGCCCCCGGTTGTCGCGGTTCCCACGGTAGCCGCCGCCGCGGTTGCCCCCGAAGCGGTTGCCCCCGCGGTCGTCGCGCCCGGAGCGGTAGCCGCGGTCGTCCCGGAAGCCCGAGTCACGGCCGCCACGGTCCTCCCAACGACGGGCGCCACGGTCCTCCCAACGACGGCCGCCACGATCGTCCCGGTACCCGCCGCGGCGGTCGTCGTGCCCGCCGCGGCGGTCTTCGTAGCGGCCGCGGAAGCCGCGATCGCCGCGCTCGCCGCGGTCCTCCCAGCGGTGCCCGCCGCGCTCGCCCCGACCGCCGCGGAAGCCGTGATCGTCCCGCTCCCCGCGTCGGCCGCGGTCATTGGGGCTGGACCAGCCGTGGCCCGGGCCCTCATCGGGGCGGATGCGCAGCTCACGGCCGGCGAAGGTCGCGCGGCCCATGACGGAGAGCTGCTCGGGGCTCAGGTCGGCGTAGATGGTGACGAGGGAGAAGGACTGGAGGATGTCGATCTTGCCGATGTCCGAGCCCTCAATCCCGCCCTCGTTGGCCAGGGCGCCCACGATCGCGCCGGGCATGACCCGGTCGCGATGGCCGACCTCGATCCGGTAGACGGTGCCGGGGCCCTCGTGCTCGCGGCGCCCGCCGCGCGCGGCGCCCTGCCTGCCCTCGGGGCGCTCGCGACGCCGGTTCTCGCGGCCCCCCTCGAAACTGGCCGAGACGAAGGCGCCCTCGTCGTCGACGCTCACCTCGCGCCGCTCACGGCCCCGGCGCGGGCGGTCGTCGTCGTGGCGGCGCTGCGGTCCCTCGTCGCCCACCGCGAGGGCGAGCAGGATGGCGGCGAGCCCCTCGGCGTCGATGTCCAGCTCGGTGGTGGTGTCGGCGATGAGCGGGGCGTACATGCCCAGGCGGCCGCGCTCGTGGCGGGCGGCGGCCTTGGCCAGGAGCTTGCGGGCGCGGTGCGCGGAGACGTCGGCGGGGGAGGGCAGGGTGATCTCCTCCAGGCGCGTGCCGGTCAGGCGCTCGATCTGGCGGAGCTTGCTCTTCTCCTTGGGGGTCAGGAAGGTGACGGCCTCGCCGTGGCGGCCGGCGCGGCCGGTGCGCCCGATGCGGTGGACGTAGGCCTCGGCCTCGCGGGGCACATCGAAGTTGACGACGAGCCCGATGCGGTCCACGTCCAGCCCGCGGGCCGCGACGTCAGTGGCGACGAGGACGTCCAGGGCGCCGGCGCGCAGTCGCTCGACGAGCCGCTCGCGCTCGCGCTGGGGGACGTCACCGGAGATCGCGGCGGCCTGGATGCCCCGCCCGGCCAGTTCGATGGCGACATCCTCGGCGGTGGACTTGGTGCGCACGAAGACGATGGCGGCCTCCGCCTCGGTGACCGCGAGGACGCGGGACACCGCGCCGATCTTGTGGCGGAAGGGGACCACCGCGTAGGTCTGGTGAACCGTGTCGACGGTGGAGGACTGGCGGGAGACCTCGATGCGCGCGGGGTCGACGAGGTGCTCGGCGGCCACCCGCTCGATGGCGGGCGGCATGGTGGCGGAGAACAGCGCGGTGCGGCGCCCGGAGGGCAGGGAGGCGGCGATGGTCTCCACGTCCTCGGCGAAGCCCATGCGCAGCATCTCGTCGGCCTCGTCGAGGACGAAGTACTTCACCGCGTCCAGGACGAGCGCGCCCTTCTCGATGAGGTCGATGATGCGGCCCGGCGTGCCGACGACGACCTGCGCGCCGGACTTGAGAGCGCCGATCTGGGGGCCGTAGGGGGCGCCGCCGTAGACGGCGACGACGTCGAGGCCGCGCGAGCGCTGGGCCATGTCGGTGATGGCGTCGGCGCTCTGGATGGCCAGCTCGCGGGTGGGGGCCAGGACGAGCGCCTGGACCGTGCCGTTGCGCGAGTCGACGGCGTCGAGCAGGGGCAGGCCGAAGGCGGCGGTCTTGCCGGTGCCGGTCTGGGCGACGCCGACGACGTCGCGCCCACCGAGCAGCACGGGGATGGCCTCGCGCTGGATGGGGGTGGGGGTGGTGAAGCCCATGTCGGTGACGGCCTTGAGCAGGTCGGCGGGCAGGCCGAGATCGGAGAAGGTGGCCTCGGCCGGCGCGCCGGCATCGTCGCGGGCGGAGTCCTCGTCCTCGTCATCGTCGTCGGTGGGATCGAAGGGCGCGTGGCCGTCGACCTCCTCCTCGTCGATGTCGGCGCCGTCGTCAGCGTGCTCGGCCTCGTCGGGCGCGTCGTCCTCGGGGTCGGCCTCGGGCAGGGCGCGGTCGACGTCGTCCTCCTCATCCTCGTGCTCGACATCCTCGGGGTCCTCGGGCGTGTCGGAGGAGGCCGGGGTGTCGAAGGAGGGCGCTGATGCGGACGAGCCGGCGGACAGTGCTGAGATAGTCGTGCCGTGAGCACGGGCGCGCGCCGCGGCGGGTGAGGCGACCCCCTCCTCGGAGGCGCTGAAGAGGTCGTCGAGGCTGAGGGGCCCGTGCTCGTCGGAGGCGGACGGGTTCTGAGTGGTCATTGAGTTCTTCCCAGGTTCTGGCCGTGAGGCCTTCGCGGAGTGTGGGGGAGCGCCGGTCGGCCTCCTCTCTTGCCGCACCTGGCCCACCACACTCGCCCACCGGCGCCCGCCGCGCGAAGGCGCGGGCGCGCTGAGGGGCTTGACGCACAGACTCACGGGCTCACTCGTCCGCGCCGCTTCCCATGCGCTGCCGGCCGCCGCGGGGCGGCAGGGCCCGGGGAATGCCCGGGGAGGGCTTGGGGAAGGGTGCGGGAGTCCCGAACGGGGTTCTCAGGACGCGGATCACTCCTGGGCTCAGCGTAGATGAGGGCGGGAGGGGGACCGGGACGCGCTGCAACAGGTCACAAGTGATATAGGTCTCAGGGGTGCGCCTGGAGTTGAGTTGCACCATTCCTCACCTGCGGGTATGTGCCAAGCTCTCGGTGAGAGAATCGCCTGGTCGACGACGACTCGCTGACGATCGGCCTTCGCTCGGAAGTTGATCTGCCGCGGGATCACGTCAATGGCGCGGCTCGGACGGTAATATAAGGATGTACCCACATGACCGCAGCCCCGAGCGGTCTTGACGTTCCCGGGCCCGTCGGAGACGGCGGGCTCGCCTGAGACAGGAAGCGCACCCGCCGAGATGTCCCGATCCCTGTGCCGTCCGGGCCTCGAGCCCACCCGCGCCGCGATGGTCCTACCCGCGGCGCTGGGCATCGTCCTCACCGCGGGCCTCGGCCTCGGCTCTATCGCCGTGAGCCCCACCGCCGGAGCCGATGAGCTCGGCCCGAAGGCTGCTCAGGCCCCCGGGGCGGCCCCTGCCGCCGTGGACGGCGCTAAGGCTTCCACCCCCCGGGTCAACCGCCCCATCGACCAGATCGTCGGTCGTTCCGGGGGCGCTGTCGAGGCGCTCGCCGATGCCCATGCCGGCGTTGCGGAGCCCCTGAGGGCCGCGGCCGATTCCGATGCCGTGGATCCGGTTCCGGCCCCCATGGGTGGACCGCGGGTCAACAACCTTCGCCGTGCGACGGCGGCGCCGAGCCCGGCCCCGCGGCTTGAGGGGTTCCCTCGTAGGACGCCCGCTCCCGAGGCCACGACGCCGGCCCCGGGCGAGTCCCCGACGCCCGCGCCTCCGGCTCCTTCCGCCACATCCAGCGCGGCGCCCTCGCCGAGCGGCACCGCCTCGCCGTCGCCATCCGCGTCCGCTGAGCCGACCGCCTCCCCGTCGGCCGGGCCGAGCGCGTCACCCTCCGCGTCGCCGTCAGCCTCCCCGTCCGCCACGGCTAACGGGGCCCCTGAGGCGTCGCCTTCCGGCGTTCCGTCCGCCTCTCCCAGCGCGAGCGCCGCGGCGTCGCCTCGGGCGATCACCGGGAAGCCCAGGCTCAGTCTGGGCGATGGGGGCTCTTTCGGCACGACGGCGCTTGCCTTCAAGGGCTCGAACTGGGCCGACGCGAAGGGCAATGCCCTCAACGGCACCGTCAACATGACGGTGGCCCTGCGCGGTGGCGGGGGCGCGATCGACCGCAAGGCCACGATTCCGGTCAAGATGGAGAACGGCGCGTTCTCCACCATGATCGACGCTGAGTCCCTCTTCCACCTGACCACGAAGGATCTTGTGGACAACGGGTGGTTCCGCCTGCGGGTCTCCTCGCCCGATGGTGGCGTGGCCGAGTCGAGGCTGTTCTCCTTCGTCCCGGGGGGCGCGCCCGCTCCCCGGCCGACCAACGCGCCCACCGCGCGGCCGAGCACTCCCGCTCCCACGAGCGGGCCCACCGCCCCGGCGCCGACCGCCGATCCCAAGCCCGCGCCCACGGCGGAGCCGACCACGGCCCCGACCACGCAGCCCGCGCCCCCGGCGCCAACCACTGACCCCACGGCCCCGGCGCCGACCGCCGACCCCAAGCCCGCGCCCACGGCGGAGCCGACCACGGCCCCGACCACGCAGCCCGCGCCCCCGGCGCCAACCACTGACCCCACGGCCCCGGCGCCGACCGCCGACCCCAAGCCCGCCCCCACGGCGGAGCCGACCACGGCCCCGACCATGCAGCCCGTGCCC